>DASWDP010000149.1:0-1837 GCA_036395195.1 Gemmatimonadales bacterium
GGCGCCACGCTCGACGAGATCGCGTGGGTGTCGACCGGCTACATCGTCGCCAACGTGATCATCCTCCCAATCACCGGCTGGTTGTCGGCGTTCTTCGGCCGGCGGCGGTACTTCGCGGGCTCGATCGCGCTGTTCACCATCGCATCGTTCTTCTGCGGGAACGCCCACTCGCTGGTCGCGCTGGTGTTCTGGCGCATCGTGCAGGGCCTGGGCGGCGGGGCGCTGCTCTCCACGTCGCAGGCCATCCTGTACGAGGAGTTCCCACGCGAGGAGTACGGCACCGCGATGGCCATCTTCGGGGTGGGCGTGATGGTGGGTCCCACGCTCGGGCCGACGCTCGGCGGATACATCACCGACGCGTTCTCCTGGCCCTGGATCTTCTACATCAACATCCCGTTCGGCATCATCGCGCTCGGGCTGACGCTGTCGTTCATCCAGAACTCGCGATTTCAGCAGAAGGCAGAGCGGGTCGACTACATCGGGCTGGTGTTACTGGCGGCGGGGATCGGCACGCTGCAGACGATGCTGGAGCGCGGCGAGCGGCTCGACTGGTTCGAGTCGCGTGAGGTGGTCGTCTACGGGATCATCAGCGCCGTCTCGCTGATCGCATTCGTGTGGCACGAGCTCACCACGGAGCACCCAGTCGTGGATCTGCGGATTCTCAAGAGCCGCCAGCTCGCCGTGGGAGTGGTGTTCGGGGGCGTGCTCGGCATCTGCCTGTACGCGACGGTCTTCATTCTGCCCGTCTATCTGCAGAACCTGCAGCATTTCACGGCGGAGCAGACCGGGTTCGTGATTCTCCCCGGGGCGCTCGCCAGCGCGTTCACGATGGCCGCGATGGGACGCTTTACGGGCAAGTTCGACGGCCGGCTCTCGATCTTCGCCGGCGTCTCGATCTTCGCCCTCTCGATGTGGAAGCACGGGCATTTCACGACCGATAGCGGCATGCCGGACTTCTTCTGGCCGTTGATCTTCCGCGGCGTGGGCCTGGGGCTGATCTTCGTCCCCCTCACGAACCTCGCCCTCGCGGATCTGCCCATGAGCAAGATCCCGAACGGCACCGGGTTGTTCAACCTGATGCGCCAGCTGGGTGGGAGCGTGGGGATCGCCGTCTCGGCGACGCTGTTGCAGCGGTTCGCGGCCATCAATCGCGCCGAGCTGGCGGCGAACGTCACGCAGTTCAGCGAGGCAACCCGGGAGCGGCTCGGGGGCATCACCGCGACGCTGATCGCCAAGGGCACGCCCCCCGGTCTGGCGGACGCGAAGGCGCTCGCTATTCTCGACGGCCAGGTCACGAAGCAGGCGATGATGCTGTCGTTCGAGCACCTGTTCCTCTTGTTCGGCGCGTGTTTCGTGCTGTCCCTGCCGCTGCTGTTGGTGATGCACAAGAGCAAAGGGATGCCGGGCGGCGCGGGGACGGCACACTGAGGGGAGATCGACGCATGGCGAAGCAGCAGAAGGTGCGTGTCGGAGATGTGGCGCCCGACTTCACGCTGCCCGACCAGACGGGCAAGCCGGTCCGGCTGCATGATCTGCTCGGCGAGCGGACGGTCGTGCTGTACTTCTATCCCAAGGACGAAACACCGGGGTGCACCCTCGAGGCGCGCGCGTTCCGCGACAGCTTCGACGCTTTCACCGCCCAGGGCGCCCAGGTGGTCGGCGTGAGCTCGGACTCCGTCCGCTCGCACCGCCGGTTCGCCGAGCGGCACCGGCTGCCGTTCCTCCTGCTGTCCGACCGCGACGGCGCCGTGCGCGGGCTGTACGGCGTCGAGAAGACGCTGGGCCTGCTGCCGGGCCGGGTCACGTACGTGATCGACAGGACGGGCGTGGTCCGGCA
>DASWDP010000150.1:0-11672 GCA_036395195.1 Gemmatimonadales bacterium
GGTAGGGGTCAACTCCTCGCCCCACGCCGCGACAATGGCTGCCGCCACTTCGTCGAACGAGACCGGGCGCCCGAGTACGGCCGACAGTGTGGCCTCCCCGCTCCCGGCTCCCTGCTCCCTGCTCACTCGTCTCACCATCTCCTGCGAGCCGTCGAGCAGGATAGAGCCGTGCTGCAGGAACGCCGTACCATCGCGCACCTGCGCCGAGCCGACGAGCTTGCGGCCGCGCACGAGCACTTCGCCGCCCACCGGCGCCGCGAAACAGCAGCTCGGGCGGTCGATGGCGGTCGAGGGCGGTCGAGGGCGGTCGGGGGCAAGGACGGCGTCGGCACCCAGGGCGCGCAGCGCGGCGGCGATTCGCCGATGGATCGCACGGTAGCTCTCGCGCAGGCCGCCGAAGGCGTCCATCGGGGCCGCCACCGCGTACGTCACCTCGTGCTCGTGCCACACCGCGCGGCCACCGGTGGGCCGGCGCACCACGTCGATCCCGAGCCGCGCGATCGCAGCGCGGTCGTAGCGGTCGCGGGCGGGCTCGTGACGCCCAAACGAGAGGCACGGGGGATCGAAACGGTAGAGCCGCAGGAAGGCGCGACCGGTCCGGCTGGCCTCGGCGAGGAGCTCGGCGTCGATGGCCATGTTCTCGGGCCCGCTCCGGCCTGCGGGATCGAGCATGAGGTGCCACTGTACCTGCAGTTCAGTCAGCAGCAAGCGCGTAGGCCTCCACCGGCGGGCAGACGCACACCAGGTTCCGGTCGCCGTACGCACCGTCCACGCGGCTCACCGACGGCCAGACCTTGTGCTGGCGGGTCCAGGCCGCGGGGAACGCCGCCCGCTCGCGCGCATAGGGCCGGTCCCACGTGTCGGCGATGACGTCCTCGAGAGTGTGCGGGGCGTTGGTGAGCAGGTTGTTGCCACGCGGCTGCCGGCCGGTCTCGACTTCCCGGATCTCCTCGCGGATCGCGATGAGCGCGTCGCAGAAGCGGTCGAGCTCCTCCTTGGACTCGCTCTCCGTCGGCTCGATCATCAGGGTGCCGGGCACCGGAAACGAGACCGTCGGCGGGTGGAAGCCGTAGTCGATGATCCGCTTCGCGATGTCGTCCACCTCGATTCCCGCGGACTGCTTGAAGGGGCGGCAGTCGATGATGCCCTCGTGCGCCACGAGGCCGTTCTGGCCGGTGTAGAGCAGGGGGTAGTGCGGCGCGAGCCGCCGGGCCACGTAGTTGGCGTTGAGGATCGCCACCTTCGTCGCCTGCGCGAGGCCTTCGCGCCCCAGCAGCGCGATGCACGCCCACGAAATCGGCAGGACCCAGGCGCTACCCCACGGCGCCGCCGACACGGTGCCGCACGGCTGCTCCTGGCGCAGCGGCACCACCGGGTGGTCCGGCAAGAAGGGGGCGAGGTGCGCGGCCACGCAAATCGGTCCCATCCCGGGCCCCCCGCCGCCGTGCGGGATCGCGAACGTCTTGTGCAGGTTGAGATGGCAGACGTCGGCCCCGATGTCGGCCGGTCGGACGAGCCCCACCTGCGCGTTCATGTTCGCGCCGTCCATGTAGACCTGGCCGCCGTGGGCGTGCACGATCTCGCAGATCTGGCGAATCGACGCTTCGAAGACGCCGTGGGTCGAGGGGTAGGTCACCATCAGCGCGGCGAGCGTGGCCTTGTGCTCGGCGGCCTTGGCGCGCAGGTCTTCGACATCGATGTTGCCGCGCGCGTCCGCCTGGACCGGGACCACCCGCAGGCCGGCCATCACGGCGCTGGCGGGGTTGGTGCCGTGCGCCGACGTGGGGATGAGGCAGGTGGTGCGGTGGCCTTCGCCGCGCGAGCGGTGATACGCCCGGATCACGAGCAGCCCGGTGAACTCTCCCTGGGCGCCCGAGTTGGGCTGGAGCGACACCTTCGGGAAGCCGGTGATCTCCGCCAGCATGTCCTCGAGCTGGCGGAACAGGGTGCGGTAGCCGGTGGCCTGCTCGCGCGGGGCGAACGGGTGCAGCCGGTTGAACTCGCGCCAGGAAAGCGGGACCATCTCGGTCGTCGCGTTGAGCTTCATCGTGCACGAGCCCAGGGGGATCATGGCGGACGTGAGGGAGAGGTCGCGCGCCTCCAGCCGCTTGATGTAGCGCAGCATCTCCGTTTCGGAGCGGTAGCGGTGGAACACCGGATGCGTGAGGTACGGCGACGTACGCCGCAGCTGGTCGGGAATCGCCGTGTCCGCCTTCACGCCGAGGTCTTCCACCATGAAGGGGAGGACCTCGTTGAGCGAGAACGCGGCGACGAGGTCGGCCAGGTCGCCCAGGGTCGTGGCCTCGTCCAGCGAGATCCCGATGCGCGTCGGAGAGCTGGTTCGCAGGTTGATGCGCCGGGCGCGCGCGGCGTCGATCAGCCGCGGCAGCGCCCACGACTCGACTTCGATGCACAGCGTGTCGAAGAACTGCGCGTGCACCACGCGGTAGCCGAGCCGGGCGACCGCCTGGGCGAGCAGCACCGTGAGCATGTGCACCCGCTCGGCGATGCGCCGCAGGCCTTCGGGGCCGTGGTACACGGCATACATGCTCGCCATGACGGCGAGCAGCACCTGGGCGGTGCAGATGTTGCTCGTCGCCTTCTCGCGGCGGATGTGCTGCTCGCGTGTCTGGAGCGCCATGCGCAGCGCCGGGCGGCCCGCCGCGTCTTTCGACACGCCGATGATGCGCCCGGGCACGTAGCGCCGGTGCGCTTCGCGCGTCGCGAAGAATGCCGCGTGCGGACCGCCGTAACCCATCGGCAGGCCGAAGCGCTGCGAGTTCCCCACAGCGATGTCGGCGCCCCACTCGCCCGGCGGCGCGAGCAGCGTGAGCGCCAGCAGGTCGGTCGCCACCGTGACGAGCGCCCCCGCGGCGTGGGCCTTCTCGCAGACGGCGCGGTAGTCCTCGATCTTCCCGTCGGTCGTCGGATACTGGAGGAGCGCCCCGATGACGCCGGGACGGAACTCGAAGCTGTACGGGTCCGCGACCACGGTCTGCACCCCGCGCGCCTCGGCCCGGGTCCGCACCACCGCGATCGTCTGCGGATGACACGCGTCGGCGATCATGAACATCGGCGTGGTGCCGGCGGGCACCTGCGCCACGGCTTCGGTGAGGTGCATCGCTTCCGCCGCGGCGGTGGCTTCGTCGAGGAGGGAGGCGTTGGCGATCGGGAGGGCGGTGAGGTCGGCGACCATCGTCTGGAAGTTGAGCAGCGCCTCGAGCCGCCCCTGCGCGATCTCGGGCTGGTACGGCGTGTAGGCCGTGTACCAGCCCGGGTTCTCGACGATGTTGCGCTGGATCACCTGCGGCGTGAAAGAGTGATGGTAGCCCATCCCGATGTAGGAGCGGTACAGCTGGTTCTGGGCCGCCAGCCCGCGCAACGCCTGGAGCACCTCGCGCTCGGTGCGGCCGGGCGGCAGCGCCAGCGGGCGGCGCAGCCGGATGTCGTCCGGCACCACCGCATCGATGAACGCGTCGAGCGAGTCGTACCCGAGCGCGGTGAGCATCGCCCGCGTCTCGTCCGGGCTCGGGCCCACGTGGCGGGTCTCGAAGCGGTCGGCGGGGGAGATGGAAGCGCGTACCGTCGGCATGCGTCAGGACGACTTCATTGCCCGATCTGCTTCTTGTACGCCTCGCTGCTCAGCAGCTGGTCCAACTCCGCGGGATCCTTCAGGCGCAGCTTGATCATCCAGCCAGCGCCGTAGGGATCCCGGTTCACCAACGCCGGATCGTTCTCGAGCGCGGTGTTGACCTCGGTGACGGTGCCCGCGACGGGTGCGTACAGCTCCGAGACCGCCTTCACGGCCTCGATCGTACCGAACACGTCGTGGCGCCCGAACGAGGCGCTGACCTTCGGCAGCTCCACGTACACCACGTCGCCCAGCTCGCCCTGCGCGTAATCGGTGATCCCGACCTGCACGATCGCAGCGTCGCCCGTCCGTTTCACGTACTCGTGGTCTTTGGTATAGCGGAGATCGGCCGGGATATTCGCCATGCGGGGGTCGCTCGCTCACGGGCGTGGGAAGGTCGGGGCGAAGGTTACCGGCGCGTGAAACCTCTGTCAAGGCAACGGGTTGGGGGCGGACGCGGGAGCGGGGAAGAGATCGGGTCGCGGCGCCAAGCCTGCGGCGCCGGGCTCGACGAGCCGCAGCCGCTCGTAGCCCCAGGGGCGGAGGTCGAGGCGCACGGCGACCGGGTCGGGATCGTCGGAGAGGTACGCGAGCACGCCCGGCCGGCCGGCGCGCTCCCACGCCTGCTCGGCCGCCCGGGCCGCCGCGGCGGTGGCGACAATGGCGTCGGGCCGTGGCTGCGCGCGGTCGAGGGCCTGCTCGAGCGCGGCAGCGCTCCCGGTGGCGCGGCGCACCGTGAGTCCCGCGTCCGCGTAGCGCGCCGCGATGGCGTTGAGCGCGGGGTGCTCGCGCGCTTCCGCCGCGGCGAGGAACAGCGCGCGGGCGGGGCGTCCCAGCGCCGCCACCGCCGCGCGGCGGCGGAGCTCCTCGAACACCCCGCGCGCCTTCCGCTCCAGGTCGGCGAGCGGGCCGTCGTTGTCGATCACGAACTGGCTGCGGGCGCGCTTGCGCTCCGCCGGCATCTGCGCCGCGATCATACGGTCGGCCTCGTCTCCCCCGAGCCCGCGCATCGCGCGCAGCCGGGTGCGCCGCACCGCCACCGGCGCGTCCACGAGCACCACCGCGTCGAATTGCGCCGGGTCGAGCACCTCGAAGAGCAGCGGGATGTCGTTGACCACCAGCACGTCGCCGCGCGCGCGCGCCTCGTGCAGCAGCTCGTCCCGGCGGCGCCGCACGGCGGGATGCACGATCTGATTGAGGGCGTCGAGCGCCGCCTGATCCCCCATCACCTTGGCGCGCAGCGCAGGGCGATCGAGCGTCCCGTCGGCGGCGAGCACGTCCCTCCCGAAACGGCGCACGATCGCGGCCAGGACTCCGCTCCCCGGCGCCTCGGCTTCGCGCGCCAGCTCGTCGGCGTCGACGACGGTCGCGCCCCAGCGCCGGAACAGGTCGACGACGGCGGACTTGCCGGCGGCGATGTTGCCCGTCAGGCCGACGTTCAGCATTCGGGGGACGAGTGACGGGGGACGGGGGATGGGTACCGCTCCCCCGTCCCCCGTCCCCCCTCCCTGCCGTTAGAGAAGCGCCGTCTGTTGTTCATCGGCTTTCGGGACCTTGTGACAGTGCCGGCACCGGGCCTCGTACGACTCCCGGCCCCCCACCATGATCGTGGGGCTGTCCCACAGGGCCGGCCTGCCGTTCACGAGGCGCTGGTTGCGGCTCGCGGGGCCGCCGCACACCACGCAGATGGCCTGCAGCTTGTCCACGATCTCCGCGATGGCGAGCAGCGTGGGCATGGGGCCGAACGGCAGGCCGCGGAAATCCATGTCGATCCCGGCGAGGACGATCCGCACGCCGCGGTCGGCGAACGTGTTCGCGACGGCGACCATCCCCTCGTCGAGGAACTGCACCTCGTCCACCGCGACCATCTCGGTCTCCGGCCGCCACAGGCGCGCGATCTCCTCGGAAGAGTCCACGGGCTGCGCTTCGACGGTCTCACCGTCGTGAGACGTGACCGAGTACAGCCCGGTGTAACGGGCGTCGAGGTGGGATTTGAAGACCTGGACGCGCTTCTTGGCGATGACCGCGCGCCGGACGCGCCGGATCAGCTCCTCGCTCTTCCCGGAGAACATGACCCCGGCGATCACTTCGATCCAGCCGGGGCGGGTACCGTGGAACATGGCCGTCCTTGCAGCGTGGCGTCTTGGCGTCTGGCAGCGGGGGGCGCGGAAAGGGTAGTGAGTGTGGGGAGAGAGGTCAAGGAAATGCAGCTATCTTGCGGACTTTCGGGGGGGTACCCCATATTGTGGCGGTTTTATGCGGGTTTTCCGGGTGCCCCCCCGTAAAAGGGGCGCAATTCCAAGGGTTTCCGCCCTAGACCCTCACAAGGAGACACGGTGAACAAAGCCGAGCTGACCACGGCGCTGGCCATGCGGACCAAGATGTCCAAGGCCGATGCGTCGCGGACGATCGAAGCCCTGTTCGACGACAAGGGCATCATCGCCGGCGAGCTCAAGAAGGGAGCGAAGGTGCAGATCACGGGGTTCGGCAACTTCGAAGCGCGGAAGCGCGCGTCGCGGCAGGGCCGGAACCCCAAGACGGGCGAAATGATCACGATCAAGGCGTCGATCGCCCCGGCGTTCCGCGCCGGCAAGCAGCTGAAGATGGCGGTCAACAACCGGAAGTAGCCCATCGCGTGAGCGATGGGCTTGTCGTTCACGGGCCGCCCCGCTGGGCGGCCCGTCGGCGTTTGGGGAGTCGCCTAGGACTGCCGGTCGAGCCGGGCGAGCACGCGCCGCCCGCGGATCGTGACGCCGCTGAGCCCGCGCACCGCGCGCTCCGCAGCGCCCGCCGCCAGCTCCACCAGGCTGAACGTCTCGCGCACCTCGATGCGGCCGATGTCGCCCTTCGCGACCCCGACTTCCCGAATGAGGGCGCCGACGAGATCCTTTGCGGCGGCGCGATCCTTCTTCCCGACGTTGACGAAGATCTTCACGCGCCCCACATCGGCGGGCGGGGGCGGCGCGGCCCCTTCCCCCTTCCCGCGTCCCTCTTCCCCGAGCATCGCGAGCAACGCCCCCGCCACCTCCGCGGGATCGAACCGCTCGAACAGGGGATCGAGCACGGCCAGCTCGCCGTCCAGGTTCCCGGCGGTGAGGAGGAGCGCCACCCGTTCGCGCAGCGCCTCCGTCCGGTCGCGCACGCGGTCGGCGGCGCCCGGCAGCGCGAGGGGCGTGGCCGTGGCGATGGAGCGGAGGTAGGGCAGCTGGGCCGCGGTGACGAACAGCACCGGCGTCCCGAGCCGCGACAGCGCCGCGAATTCCTCGCGCGTCGGCAGGACGGTCGCGAGCACGGCGTCGGGCGCCTCGGCCGGAGGCTCGACGGCGCCGCCGCCCCAGATGAACGGGCGCGTCGCGCTCAGCGCGTCGAGGGCGTCCCGCACGGCGATCGGGCGACGAGCCGGCGGCCCGACGGCGTAGCGGGCGGGTCCCGCGGGCGGGAGCGGCCGGCCGGCGTCGTCCACGGGGGGCGTCCCCGTCACGAGGGCGCGCCGGGCGTGCCGCTCGAGGAAGTCGCCGAGCGCGGCGGGCTGCCAGCTCAGCACGATGCGGCGCGCGTGGGGCGCTTCGGCGAGGATCGTGTCGAGAGTGGTCCCCCGCTCGTCGGCGACGAGCGCTTCCGGCCACGCCACGACGACCGTCGCGACCTGATCGAGCTTGAGCGCGGCCCGCTGCAGCAACGCGGCGAGATCCTTGGCGGCGCCCGCGAGGACGTCGACCGGGCGTTCTTTGAGGATGCGGCTGGTGCGGGCGAGGCCGGTGATAGCGTGGACGCGCAGCCCGGCGGGCGCCACCGCCGGCCACTCGGCCGCGGCCACCTCATCGGCACAGACGAGCAACACGAGTGGACCGACCCCGGGGCCATGCCCCGGGGCGGGCGGAGTCACAAGCTCCCACAGCTCGCCGGCCTGCTCCACTGCCGGGGGCCGCACGAGCACGACCGGCCGGCCGCGCTCGAGCGCGGCCTTCGCGTCCGCAACCGTCACACGATCCTCTGTTGTCAAAGGGCGGGATGCCGGCAGGGATGGTACGTTCCCGTGGGCCGAAAGGCAACGGGACCATGGGCCGACGCTGGAATCAGGTGCTCTCCTGGATCTACGCGCGGGTGCCGGCGTTGTCGCGCAGCTACGCCGCGCGGATGGACGCGGTGCGCGGGGCCGTGCCTTGGAGCCCCGCCCGCGTCCCCCTCGAGCGGGCGGCGGTGGCGCTCGTGACCTTGGCGGGCGTGCATCTGCGCGGCCAGGAGCCGTTCGACATGGCGCGTCCGGCGGGCGACGCCTCGTTTCGGGTGATCCCGGGGACGGCGTCGCCCGCCGACCTGGCCATCACGCACGACTACTACGACCACAGCGCCGCCGACCGCGATCCGAACGTGGTCTTCCCGCTCGCGCGCCTGCAGGAGTTCGCCGCCGCCGGCCGGATCGGCCGGGTGGCGCCGCGCCACGTCGGCGCGATGGGGCACGCCACCGGCGTCGAGGAGCGGCGGCTCGTCGGGGAGTCGGCGCCCGCCATCGCGCGGCTGCTCGCCGCCGACGGCGTCGACTACGTCGTGTTGTCGCCCGGCTGAACCACCTGCCATCGGTCCGGGGGACTGATCGCGCGGGAGATCGAGCGGGCGGGGATCGCGACGGTGCTGGTCGGGGTGGTGCGGGAGATGCTCGAGAAGGCGCCCGCTCCTCGCAACGTGCTCGTGCGGTTCCGGCTGGGCCGGGTCTTCGGGGAGCCGGGGAACGTCGTGCAGCAGCGGGCGCTGCTTGCCGACGCGCTGTCGGCGCTGTTCACGATCCGGCAGGCGGGCGCGCTGGTCGAGCTGCCGTACCGGTGGAGGCGGGGGGTGTACGTGGATCCGTTGGCGGGCCCGTCGTGATCCCCACCCTGAAGGGTGGGCTCGGCGATGCACTGTCCTTAAGGACAGCGTTGCGCCGAGCCCAGGCTTCAGCCTGGGAATCGGCGGTTGCGTGCGCTCGCATGCTCTGGCTATCCTCTCGCCCATGAGCCCCGCCCCTGGCCTCTCGCCCAACCTCCAGCACCTCGAGACATCGGCGACGATCGCCATCTCGCAGGAGGCGAAGCGTCGCAAGGCCGCCGGCGAGGACGTCATCGACCTCGGCGCGGGCGAGCCCGACTTCCCGACGCCCGCGATCCCCGCCGACGCCGGAATCCGCGCGATCCGCGACGGCAAGACGCACTACCCCGCGAACGAGGGGATCCTCGAGCTCCGCGCCGCGGCCGCGAAGCATCTCTCCCTGCTCTCCGGCGGGCGCCCGGTCAACGCGGACAACATCGTCGTCTCGAACGGCTCGAAGCAGTCGCTCTTCAACATCTGCTTCGCGCTGTTCGGACCGGGAGACGTGGTGGCGATCCCGGCGCCCGCCTGGGTGTCGTATCCGCAGATCGTGCACCTGGCGCGCGCGCGGCCGGTGCTCGTGTCCGGGGACGCCGAGTGGAGTCTCAAGGTGAGCGTGCGGGATCTCGACCGCGTGGTGCCCGGCGCGCGCGGCCTGCTGCTCTGCTCGCCGTGCAATCCGACGGGGGCGGTGTACACGCACGCCGAACTCAAGGCGATCGCCCACTGGGCGCGTGACCGCAAGGTGTGGGTGATCGCGGACGAGATCTACCGCCGCATCCACTACGGGACCGGCCCGGCGCCCTCGTTCCTCGACCTCCCCGACGAGCTGCTCGAGCGCGTCGTGGTGATCTACGGCGTCAGCAAGGCGTACGCGATGACCGGGTGGCGCATCGGCCTGGCGCTCGCCCCCGGCCCGGTGGCCAAGGCGACGGCCGCGTTGCAGTCGCACACGACGACCGGCGCGAACCATCCCGCGCAGGTCGCCGCGGCCGCGGCCCTGGCCGACGAGCGGGTGGAGCAGGACGTGGCGCGCATGGTGGCGGAGTTCCGCCGCCGGCGGGATCTCGTGGTGGCGCGGTTCCGCCAGGAGCTGCCGGGCGTCGAGTTCGTCGATCCGCTCGGCGCGTTCTACTTCTTCTTCCGGGTGGACTCCTTCGGCGGGATCGGCGGGACCGAGTTCTGCACCCGGCTGATCACGACCACCGGCGTGGCGCTCGTGCCGGGGGCCGCGTTCGGGGACGACCGCTACGTGCGACTCTCCTACGCGGCGGCCCCGGAGAGCATCCAGAAGGCGCTGGACCGCATCATCGGGTTCGCGAAGAAGCTGGGGGACTGAAAGGGGACGGGGGACGAGGGATGGGGGACGGGTGCTGCAAAACAACGGTGCTGCCCGCATAGGAATGGTTTGTCGGGAGCCGGCCGCCCGCACACACTTGAGTTGTGCGCAAGCTTGACTCCTTGGAAGCGTGGACCTGCGGGCGGGAAATCGCCCGAATGGCGTACCGGCTGACCCTCAAGCCGCCCCTCAGTCGCCACTTCGGATTGGCAGATCAGATTCGTCGAGCCGCTGCATCAATCCCAGCCAACATTGCTGAAGGTTATGCGCTCGGCACTACGGCGCAGTTCATCCGGTTCCTCCGCATCGCTCTCGGCTCAGGAACGGAGCTCTGCACTCATCTTGAACTGGTGCGTGACATGAGTCTCGCCCCGCCGGAGGCCATCGAAGAAGCGATCAAGCTCAGCAACAGGGTTGTGGGGCTGCTCATCGGGCTCATCTACAGTTTGCGGCGTCGTCTCGGCGACACCCGTCCCCCGTCCCCCGTCCCCCTTCCCTCGTCCCCGTCAAAGCTTGGGAGGCCGGTGACTTAACACCTCGACCCCGTTGTCGGTCATAAGACAGTCATCCTCGATCCTGACCCCGAACTTCCCGAGCTGGTAGATCCCGGGCTCGATGGTGAACACCATCCCGGGCTCGAGGCGCCGCTCATTGCCTGCGACGAGGTAGGGCACCTCATGCCCGTCCATGCCGAGCCCGTGCCCGAGCCGATGGGTGAAGAACGCGCCGTAGCCCGCGTCGGTGATCACCTGGCGCGCGGCTCGATCCATCTCCTCGCACTTGGTGACGAGCGGGCGGCCGAGCTGCATCGCAGCCGTCTGCGCGTCGTGCACCGCGTTGAAGACCTTGCGGAACTCCTCCGCCGGCTGGTCACCGAACCAGATGGTGCGGGTGATGTCGGAGGTGTACCCGCCGACGCGGCAGCCGCAGTCGATGAGCACCACCGTCTCGCGCTCCAGCGGCGAGCCGGCGGGCCCGCCGTGCGGTAGGGCGCTCGACGGCCCGAACTGCACCAGCCCGCCGCCCTCGGCGCCGCGCTGCTGCATCTCGCGCGAGAGCAACCGGGCCACGTCCCGCTCGGTCATGCCGGCCGCCAGCTGGCCGAACGTGGCCGCGATCGCCGCCTCCGTGATCTCGATCGCGCGGCGGATCAACGCCACCTCCTCGGGCGCCTTCACGATACGCAGCCGCTCCGTCACGGCCGCCCCGTCCGCGAACTTCCAGCTGGGGAGCGCGTCGGTGAGTCGCAGGAACGTCTCGTACGTGGTGGACGGCTCGAGCGCGATGGTCCCGTGGCGGACCTTGGTCAGGCCGGTCACGGCGGCGCGCACCAGCGGGTAGGGATCGTCCTGCTCCTCCCAGCCGCGCACGTCCGCGACGACGCCGTGCCGCTTGATCCGCTCGACCTCGAACGAGGGACAGACCACCACGGGGGCGCCGGCCACGGGAAGCACGAGGGCGATCAAGCGCTCGCTGCGGCCGGGGTTGTAGCCGGTGAAATACTCGTAGTTCGTCGAGGGCGTCGCGACGAGGAAGTCGAGCTTGCGCGCCTTCAGCTCCGCCTGGGCCCGCGCGAGGCGGCGGGAGAAGACCTCCGGTGACAGGGAGGGTTCCTGGGCCGATTGCGGATTGCGGACTGCGGATTGCGGATCGGGCGGGGGGGAATCCGCAATCCGCAATCGCCAATCCGCAATCACGGCGGCGCCAGCCGCCACGAACTCCCGCCGTTTCATCGTCCTAGCCCCTCCCTGTCGTGCGGCCTATATTATCCGCCCTCCGTGGACGCTGGAAGGTGCGGTTCCAAATGAATTTCGAAGCGCGCATCGAGCCGCTCGACGGCAAGCTCCCCAAGGTGAG
>DASWDP010000151.1:0-29963 GCA_036395195.1 Gemmatimonadales bacterium
ATGACCCGGCTCGCGAGCGAGCACGGGGCCCTCAACCTCGCGCAGGGATTCCCCGACTTCCCCGCCCCCGAGGTGCTCAAGGCGGCGGCGGCGCGCGCGATCGCCGACGACGTGAACCAATACGCGATTACCTGGGGCGCGAAGCGGCTGCGCGACGCGCTCGCGCGGAAGTACGCCGAGTGGTACGAGATGGCGGTGAACCCCGAGGCGGAGATCACCGTGACCTGCGGTGCCACCGAGGCGATGGTCTCGGCGCTGCTCGCCATCGTCGATCCGGGCGACGAGGTGATCGTGTTCGAGCCGTTCTACGAGAACTACGGCCCCGACGCGATCCTGTGCGGCGCGAAGCCGGTGTACGTGCCGATGGCCGCCGGCGAGGCGCTGGACCTCGACCGGCTCCGCGCCGCCTTTTCGCGCCGTACCCGCGCGATCATCGTCTGCACCCCGAACAACCCGACCGGCCGGGTGCTGTCACGGGCCGAGCTCGAGGGCGTCGCCGAGCTGTGTCGGCGGCACGACGCGTACGCGGTGACGGACGAGATCTACGAGCACATCTACTACGAGGGAGAGCACATCCCGATCGCCACACTCGACGGCATGCGCGAGCGCACCATCACGATCAGCGGCGCGTCGAAGACGTTCAGCGTCACCGGCTGGCGCATCGGTACGATCGTGGCGCCGGCGGACGCGAGCGACGCGATCCGCAAGGTGCACGACTTCCTCACCGTCGGCGCGCCGGCGCCACTCCAGGAGGCGGTCGCCGTGGCCCTTGAGACGCTGGGCGACGACTACTACGAGACGCTGGCGCGCGAGTACCGCGTCCGGCGCGACCTGCTGCACCGCGCGCTCACCGACGCCGGGTTCCGCTGCACGCCCCCTCAGGGGGCTTACTACATCCTCGCCGATTTCTCCGCCATCTCCGATCTCCCGGACGACCAGTTCGCCTACTGGCTCACCCGGGAGATCGGCGTGGCGCCGGTCCCGGGCTCGAGCTTCTACAGCCGCCCGGAGCTGGGGCGGCGGCTGGTGCGGTTCGCCTTCTGCAAGACGGAGGAGATGCTGCGCGAGGCGGCCGGCCGGTTGGCGCGGGTCAGGCACCCGGCGCGGGCGTGACCTCACCCACCTCCGGGGGGTTGAGGTTCAGGCCCAGCCCCGCGAGGGCGAAGAGCCAGCGCCCCAGCGGGCCGCGCCAAAAGCGGAGCCGCCGTTCGGCCTTGGGGTCCGTGCGGTGCTCCGTGCGCGCACGGGCCACGAGGGCCGCGAGCAGCGCCGTCGCCGCGGCGGTCCCCAGTACGGGCGGCAAGACCGCCAGCCCCGCCAGCGTCGGGTCCCACTGGAGCATGCCCACGATCGCGACCGCCGCCGCCAGAGACGCGTAGCACACGCCTCGCAGCACGCGCTCGAGCTGTGACGGCCCCTCGCCGTACAGAAACGCCAGCTCTTCGCGCCGTCGCTCGAGATGCTCGGACAACGCGTCGGTCAGATCCGCCCGCGCGTATCCCGCAGCGAGGAGCCGTCGCACGCGGGCCAGCATCACGGCGGCGGGCAACCCGAGGATCAGCACCCCGGCCGCGACATCCCCGCCCTGCGTCCAGCGGTCGGGCGCGGCGGCGGCGTGGAGCGCGAGGAGCGGGAGGGCGAGGCTCGCGAGCGCTCCGTAAAGAACGGCTGACGCCGACAGGTGCTGGCCCTCGGTCAGGAACGCCCGGACCGGGACGGCCGGGGTGACCCGCTCCCGCAGGGCGACCGCGATGGCGTCGGCGAGGGCGGCCGCGCTCGGGAACCGGTCCGCGGCGTCCTTGGCGAGGCAGCGGTCGATGACTTCGGCGAGGCGGTGGGACACGTCGGGTGCGACGGACGCGAGCGGCGGCGCGGGATCGGTGACGTGGCGCGCCAGCACAGTCATCGCATCGGGCCCGTCGAAGGGGAGGTGACCCGAGAGCACGTAGAAGCCGACCACGCCGAGCGAGTAGATGTCGCTGCGGGCGTCCACGGGACCGCCGGCCGCCTGCTCGGGGCTCATGAACTCGGCCGTGCCGAGCAACCGCGGCCCCGACACGCCGCCGCCCAAGCCCACGCGCGCGATGCCGAAATCCGAAACGAGCGCCCGGCCCGTGGCGGTGTCGAGGAGGATGTTGTCGGGCTTCACGTCGCGGTGCACGATGCCGTGCGCGTGCGCGTGGCCGAGCGCCAGCGCGACCTCTCGGAGCACGCGACCGGCCTCCTTGCCGCCGAGCGGTCCCACGCCGCGCACGCGCTGCCCCAGCGTCTCGCCCCGCACGTACGCCATCGCGAAGAACACGAGGGCGCCGACCTCGTCCACGGCGAAGATGGGCACGATGTTGGGATGCGAGAGCCGGGCCGCCGTGCGGGCCTCGCGCAGGAACCGCTCGCGCGCGGCGGGCTGCACCGCCTTTTCGGGCGGCAGCAGCTTGATCGCCACGCGCCGATCCAGCCGCAGCTCGCGGGCCAGGTAAACGAGGCCCATGCCCCCGCGCCCCAGGGGGCGCTCGAGCACGTAGCGGCCCGCGAGAGCCTGCTGCATGGTCTGGAGGAAGGATTCCGGCGCGGTCACCGCGCCTCAGTACCCCGGGGGCGCGTCCCGAGGTCCCTCTACCGCGCCCCACCATCCGCGTTCAGATTCAGCGCCCATGCCCGACCACCAACCCTACATCCCGGCGACGCACTACACCGCCGAGCTCACGCCGCGGTCGCTGGTGCTGGGCTCGATCCTCGGCCTGATCTTCGGCGCGTCCAACGTGTACCTCGCGCTCAAGATCGGTCTCACCGTGAGCGCCTCGATCCCCATCGCCGTCCTCTCCATCACGATCTTCCGCGCGCTCGGCCGCGCCACGATCCTCGAGAACAACATCGTCCAGACGACGGGATCGGCCGCCGATTCGGTGTCGGCGGGGGTGGTGTTCACGATCCCCGCGATCCTCCTGATGGGGTACGACCTGGACATCTCCCGCGTGGCCGTGCTCGCGATCGCGGGGGGGCTGCTCGGCATCCTCATGATGATCCCGTTGCGCCGCGCGTTGATCGTGAAGGAGCACGGCAACCTCCCCTACCCCGAGGGCACGGCTTGCGCCGAGGTGCTGATCGCCGGGGAGCGGGGCGGCGTCCACGCCAAGACGGTGTTCCAGGCGTTCGGGCTCGCCTTCGTCTACAAGTTCCTGATGTCCGCGCTGAAGCTATGGCCCGAGTATCCCGGCGCGGTGCTGCGCTGGTTCAAGAACGCCGACGTGCGGGCGGAGGTCGGCCCCGAGCTGATGGGCGTCGGCTACATCATCGGGCCGCGCATCTCGGGCTACCTGTTCGCGGGCGGCTGCCTCGCCTACCTCGTGCTGATGCCCACGATCAAGCTGTTCGGCGAAACCATGCTCACGCCGATGTACCCGGCTACGGCGCTCATCAAGGACATGTCGGCGAGCGAGATCCGGGCGGCGTACGTGTTCTACATCGGCGCGGGAGCGGTGGCGACCGGGGGGATCATCGCGCTGGGGCGCGCGCTCCCCACGATCCTCGGCGCCTTCCTGGCGGGCTTCGCGAGCCTCAAGGCGAGCCGTGTCGGCCAGGCGGTGGCGGAGAAGCTCCGCACCGAGGACGACCTGCCGATCACCGTGACCGTCGTCGGCTCGCTCGTCCTCGCGTTCGGCCTCGTGCTCCTGCCCCAGCTCAAGGTCAACCTGCTCGGCGCGCTGCTGATCGTCGCGTTCGGGTTCTTCTTCACGACGGTCTCCTCGCGGATCTGCGGCCAGATCGGCAGCTCGGCCAACCCGATCTCCGGCATGACCATCGCCGCGCTGATCGGCACCTGCGTCGTGTTCCTGCTGCTGGGCTGGACCGGGATCGACCACCGGGTGCAGGCGATCTCGATCGCCGCGGTGATCGCCGTCGCCGCGGCGAACGGCGGGAACACGTCGCAGGACTTGAAGACCGGGTTCCTCATCGGCGCGACGCCGCGCCGCCAGCAGATCGCGATTCTCGTCGGCTCCCTCGCCTCGGCCCTCGCCGTCGGCTGGACGCTCACCTTCCTCAACAAGTCCTACACGTTCCAGGTCCCCGAGGCGCACCCCGGCTTCACCGCTCCCGCCGCCAGCTGCTGCGCCCTCACCCGCGACGTCGCGCTGCTCGACCAGCGCGTCTCGGGCTTCCGCATCGCCGGCGGCGACTCGATCGACCACCATACCTATCGGGTGCTGCGCGTGTACGTCGAAACGGACGGCGTGCCGCCGGGCAAATACCTCGTGGACTCCACGAGCCGCAAGATCCGCTACGTCGTGGACCCCGGGATCGGGGGGCGCATCCGGCAGTTCGGCGGCCACCAGCTGCCGCGCCTCGATTCGCCCAAGGCCACCCTCATGGCGCTGATCACCGACGGCATCCTGACGCGGCGCCTCCAGTGGACGTTCGTGCTCATCGGCGTGTTCATCTCGATCGCCATCGAGCTCATGGGCGTGCAGTCGCTGCCCGTGGCGGTGGGCGTCTATCTCCCCATGTCGACGTCCGCCGGCATGTTCGCCGGAGGCATCGTGCGGTGGCTGGTCGAGCGCCGGGTCAAGTCCGAGGAACGCTCGCTCGCCGAAATCGAGTCGGGGCCGGGCGTGCTGTTCGCGAGCGGCCTGATCGCGGGCGGCGCCATCGCGGGGATCCTGATCGCCGGCATCGCCGGCGCGAAGGGCAGCGCCGATTGGCTGGCCGAGACGGCGGCGCTCTATCACAAGCTCGGCGGGCTCGCCGCGTCGAGTCTCACCGCGCTCGTGCTGTTCGGGCTGCTCGGCGCACTGCTGTACTGGATCGGGCTGCGCCGGCGATAGCGGTGTAGGGGCGCAGCATGCTGCGCCCCTACATTATTCGTCATGCCCGGTCCCCATATCTGACCATGCGCGTCGTCTCCCTCCTGCCCGCCGCCACCGAGATCGTAGCCGCCCTGGGCGCCGGCAGCATGCTGGTCGGCGTGTCGCACGAGTGCGACTACCCGCCCGAGGTGCGCGCCCTGCCGCGGGTCACCCGCTCCGGGATCGACCCCGCCCTCGCCTCGGCCGAGATCGATCGGGCCGTGGCCGAAGCGAAACGCGCGGGGGTGGCGCCGATCGAAGTCGACGTCCCGCTCGTCGCCCGGCTCCGGCCCGACGTGATCATCGGCCAATCGGTGTGCGACGTCTGCGCGGTGGGCCCGGGCGAGCTCGAGCGCGTGGTCGCCTCGCTGATGCCCACGCCCTGGGTGGTCACGCTGCACGCCCACACGCTCGACGGCGTGCTCGACGACGTCCGGAAGGTGGGCGACGCGGTGCAGCTGGCCGACGAAGCGACCGAGCTGGTGGCGGGGCTGCGGTATCGCCTGCGGCGCGTCCGAGACCGAGCACACGGGCCGGCAGATGTAGGGGCGCAGCATGCTGCGCCCCTACCCAAGCCCCGCGTCCTGGTCCTCGAATGGTTGGACCCGCCCTACGTCGCGGGCCACTGGGTCCCCGAGCTGGTGGCGCTCGCGGGCGGCCACGCCGTCGCCGGAGCGCCGGGCGAGCCCTCGCACACGCGCGCCTGGCGGGACCTCGCGGCCCTGGCCCCCGATCTGGTGGTGATCGCCCTGTGCGGGTTCGACGTGCCACGCGCGCGAACGGAGCTCGCGGCGGTGACGGACGGCGACGCCCGCGCCCTGTTCGACCGGCGCGTCGAGTTCCTCGACGGGAGCGCCTATACTTCACGCCCGGGACCGCGCCTCGTGGACGCGGCCGAGATTTTCGCCCGGTTGATCACCCGTTGACGGTCGGGTGACGCTATGATGATCGGCTTGCTGCTTCTTTCGTGCAACGTGGCGTCGTGTAACGTGCCAACTGGGCTGCTGCAGCAGCCACAGGACACGCTGCGGTTGTACGCGGTGGGGGACGTCAACCTGGGGCGGCGGATGGCGAAGGAGCGGCTGCTCGCGGGCGACACGCTGTACCCGTTCCGCGCGCTGCTCGACACGCTGCGCGGCGCCGACATCACCTTCGGCAACCTGGAGAGCCCGATCGCGCCCGACAGCAACCGGGTGGGGGAGACGCCGCTGGTGTTCACGGCCCCCTCCGCCGCGGCGGCGGCGTTGGCGCGCGCCGGGTTCGACATCGTGAGCACGGCGAACAATCATGCGTGGGACGGCGGTCCGGCCGCGGTCGAGGAGACGATGCGGCAGCTCACGCGCTGGGGCGTGCTGTTCGTCGGCTCCGCCTTCGGGCGCGACATGGCGGAGCAGCCGGTGATCGTACAGCGGCGCGGCTGGCGGGTCGCGTTCTTCGCCGTGACGCGCGCCTGGAACCCCGCGCCCTATGCGTTCTACCAGCACGCCGGCGCGAAGTGGATCGCCTGGGGCGATGCGTCCCGGCTCTATCCCGCCATCCGCGCGCTCAAGGCGAGCGGCCGGGTGGACCTGATCGTGGTGAGCGTGCACGGCGGCCAGGAGTACGTGGAGGCGCCGCCCCAGTATCACCGGGACCTGCTGTACGGCCTGGTGGACGCGGGTGCCGACGTGATCCTGGCGCACCATCCCCACGTGCTGCAGCCGGTCGTGTGGTACAGGGGTAAGCCGATCGTGCAGTCGCTCGGCAACTTCGTGTTCCTGCAGGACGACCCGTGGACCCGGCTCTCCGCGATCCTGCGGGTCGTGGTGGCCCCGGACAAGACGATACGCCTCTCCGCCGTTCCCGTGCGCGTCAGCCACCAGCCGACGCTCGCGACCGGCGCCGCCGCCGACAGCGTCCGGCAGCGGCTCGGCGTTCCCCTCTCAGCGGGCAGCAAGCCATGACGAAAGACACGTTGGATTTCCTGAAGCGGCTCCTCGACACCCCCGGCCCTTCGGGCTTCGAAACGGCGCCGGCGCGGGTGTGGCGCGAGGAGGTGAAGGCCTTCGCCGACCAGGTGACGGCCGACGTGCACGGCAACTCGATCGCCGCCGTGAATCCGAAGGGGGCGCCGCGCCTCATGCTCGCCGGCCACATCGACGAGATCGGCCTCCAGATCACCCACGTGGACGACGACGGGTACCTCTATTTCGCCGGGATCGGCGGGTGGGACTCGCAGGTCCTGGTCGGCCAGCGGGTGGTGATCGCCGGGCCGAAGGGGCCGGTGCGCGGCGTGATCGGCAAGCAGGCCATCCATCTGATGAAGCGCGAGGACGTGGACAAGGTCTCGAAGATCATCGACCTGTGGATCGACATCGGTGCCGCGGGCAAGGCCGAAGCGCTCGAGCGCGTGCGCCTCGGCGATCCCGCGGTGCTCGACGCCGACGTGCAGGAGCTGCCGAACGGGCGCATCGTGTCGCGCAGCATCGACAACCGCATCGGCGCCTACGTGGTGGCGGAAGCGGTCCGGCTGCTGGCGCAGGACCGGCCCAAGCACGCGAGCGTCTTCGCGGTCGCGACCACGCGCGAGGAGATCGCTTGGACGGGCGGCGGGGCGCGCACCAGCGCCGTGGGACTCGACCCGCAGGTCGCGCTCGTGGTGGACGTCACCCACGCCACCGACTACCCGGGCGCGGAGAAGAAGCGCGCCGGCGAACACAAGCTCGGGGCCGGTCCCGTGCTGGCGCGGGGTTCGGCGGTGAGCCCGGTCGTGTTCGAGCTGCTCGTGGAGTGCGCCGAGCGGGAGCAGATTCCCTACAGCATTCAGGCGGCGCCGCACGACACCGGGACCGACGCGGACGCGATCTACAACGCGCTGCGCGGCATCCCGACCGGCCTGGTGAGCGTTCCCAACCGGTACATGCACAGCCCGAACGAGATGGTAGCGCGGGAAGATCTCGAGCGGGCGGCACGGCTGCTCGCCGCGTTCGCGCGGCGGCTCGACCCGAAGGTCAACTTCATTCCGAACTGAGGGAGGAGCTCACATGAAGCTGAACAACCCGGGGCTCGGTCTCTTCATCCTGCGCGTCGCGGTCGGTTTCATCTTCCTCATGCACGGCCTGGGTAAGCTCGTCGGGGCTCCGTTCCCGGGGCCGGGCATGGCGGGGTGGACGGGGATGCTGCGCGACATGCTGCACTTTCCCCTGCCCGTGCTGATGGCGTGGATCGGCATGCTCATCGAGACGCTGGGCGGCCTGGCGCTGATCGTCGGCGTCGCCGTCTCGCCCGTCGGCTTGCTCCTCGCCTTCTACATGGTGATCGCGACGGTCGCGGGAGGACACCTCGCGGCGGGGTTCGACGTGTTCCACTTCGGCGATCCGATGAAGCGGGGCTACGAGTACAACCTCGTCCTGATCGGGGCGGTGCTGTGCGTGGCGTTCGCGGGCCCGGGCAACTGGGCGGTGAAAAGGCCGCAGCCGCAGGTGTAGCAGCGGCGGCCGCTCAGCGCGGCTTTCGCTTCAGATCGTGCAGCGCCGCCCGCGCGGCGTCCCGCACCTGGCGGTCCCCGTCGTCGGCGAGTCCTTCGAGGGTCCCGACGGCGGGGGCCGTGGCGGCGAGCCGCAACGCCTCGATCGCCGCCAGCCGCAGCCCGGACGGCTTGCGCCCGAAGAAGCGCCCCGCGGGCTGTGCGAACTTGATGAGCGCCAGCACCGCGTCCGGGCTGCCGATCCGGCCGAGCGCGAGGATCAGCTCCCGCTCGACGGTCTCGTCCTCCTCCTGCTCCATCGCCACGACCAGCGGCATCGCGAGCGCGGACGACTTCCGCCCGCCGATCCCGAGCGCCACCTGGATGCGGACCTCGGCGGACTTGTCGCGCAGCGCGCGGCGCAGCGGCTCCGCCACGCTGCGCGTCCCGATCTTGGCGAGCGCCAGCGCCACGGCCTTGCGCACCCGCTCGTCCTTGTGGTCGAGCTTGCGCGCCAGCGCGGGGACCGCGTCCTCGACGCCGATCTCGCCGATCAGCTCCGCGGCGTTTCGCACCACGAACCATTCCGGGTGGTCGAGCAAATGCACCAGCTGCCCGGTGCCTTCCCTCATGTTCTTCAGCGCGTCGAACACCGTGCGGCGCTCGTTCACCGTCGGCGCGGCGACGAGCAAGTCGAGCAACACCTCCACGGCGTTGCCGCCGGCGCGCTGCAGCGCCGCCACCGCGTCGGCTCGGTGCTTGGGCGCGCCGACGAGGCGCGCCAGCCCGTCGAGCAGGGGCTTCGTGTAGATCCGCTTCAACGCGATCCCGTACTGCCGCCGCACGCCGCTCGTCTCGGGCAAGCGCTGCTCCGCGCGCGCGATCGCCAGGATGATCGCCAACCCCTGCTCCAGCCGGTTCTGCCGCAGCGCCGTCTCGACGTGCCCCGTGAGGACGGCGAGCAGATCACCCACACTCGGCGTCTCGGGCCGCCGTTCCAGCTCCGCCAGCGCTCCCGCGACGTCTTGCGGCAAGGGCGGGGGCGCCCGCTCGGCTGCCGGCGCGGGGGCCAGGGGTGACGGCGCTGACGGGGGTTGCGGCGCCGAGAGCGACAGCTCCTCCGTCTCACGGGTGGGGGGCGGCGGCGGCATGGCCTGTCCCGGGAGCGCGGTCGCAGGGGGGGGCGGCGGTGGATCGTGCGTGACGAGCGGCACACCCTTGATCGGCACCGACGGGATGTCGCGCCACGACTCCCCGCGCAGGATGCCGTCGGTGCCGAGCGAGCGCGCCGGGCGGTCGCCCGGGGCGCCGGGCGAGGGCGTCATCGGGTCGCGCGCCCGCAGGTCCTCGGGCGGGGCGGTCGCCGCGGCGGGCGGCGGCTCCGCGGACGCCAGGGTCACGCGAATCCGGCCGGCGCCCGCCGCACGCAGCCGGCTCGGGACGTCCGCCCCCGGCTGGTCGGCCAGCGCCTGGAGCAGCTCGAACAGCTCGGGCGCGGGGGGATTCTGGGGGACGGCGATCTCGCTGATCCCATGGAGGTCGAGGCGCTCGATCAACCCCGCGAGCCCCGGGCCCTCGCACGGCACGCCGTTCAGCTCGAGCCGGCCGGCGTGCAGGCGCAGGGTGACGGCCGCATCCTGCAGCAGGCCGAGCACCGCGCGGAACTGCGCCTTCTGGCCCTCTTTCGCGCCGGGATCGCGGAACAGGTCCACACAGCGCGCGAGCCGCGCGGCGAAGGTCTCGAACGTCGGCATGGGGCCGGTCAATCTAGGCGGAGCGCCGGGCCGCGGCAACGCTGGCGAGCGCCCGCGCGGCGTCCGCCTCACGCACCGGGCGGCCCGGCAACCCGAGCGCGAGCGACAGCGCGGCGACCGCGGGCGGCGCGAGCCCGAGCGCTTCGAGCCGTTCGGCCGCCGTCAGGAGGTCCGCGAGGGGCTCGTCGCACGCGAGCCGCCCGCGGTCGAGCACGAGCGCCCGCTCGAGCGTTTCGGCGGCGAAGCCGAGGTCGTGGGTCACCACGAGCAGCGCCGTGCCGCCCACCGCACGCTCGAGCAGGGCGCGCGTGACCCGCGCCCGCAGCGCGCGGTCGAGCCCGGCCGTCGGCTCGTCGAGCACGAGCAGCTCCGGCTCGAGCGCGAGCGCTCCGGCGAGCGCGGCGAGCTTCCGGAACGCGGATGGGAGGTCGTAGGGATGGTGCGCGGCGTGCGCCGCGAGGTCGAGCGCCGCGAGCGCGCGTGCCACCCGCTCTTCGACTTCGCGCTCGGCGAGGCCGAGCGCGCGCGGCCCGAAGCTCACGTCGTCGCGCACCGTGCGGGCGAAGAGCTGCTGGTCCGCGTGCTGGAACACCGAGCCCACCCGCCGGGCGAGCTCTTCCGGCGCGCGCCGGCGCGTGTCCCAATCGCCCACCCACAACCTGCCCTCCGCCGGCCGCAGCAGGCCCGTCACGAGCCGCACGAGCGTGGACTTCCCGGCGCCGT
This sequence comes from Gemmatimonadales bacterium, assembly GCA_036395195.1. Classification (GTDB taxonomy): domain Bacteria; phylum Gemmatimonadota; class Gemmatimonadetes; order Gemmatimonadales; family GWC2-71-9; genus AG41. The sequence continues at coordinate 10,764 of DASWDP010000151.1, forward strand.
TGCGGCCGAGCAGCGCCGCCCGTTCCCCCGGGGCGAGCGTGAACGACACGCCGGCGAGGGCGGGCACCGCGCCGTACGCGAAGCTCACGCCGTCGAGCCGGAGCGCGTGCGGCCCCGTCACCTCCATTGCCGGGCCGCTTTGGCGACGGTCGCCGGGAAGGGGGCGGGGAGCCCTGCCGCGCGCCACAGTGCCGCCACCGTCGTGCCCAGACCCGCCGCACACGCCGCCTCACCGGCGAGGAGCGCGGCGTCGCCGCTCTGTGCCACGCGGCCGCCGTCGAGCCGGACGACGCGGTCGGCGACCTCGGGCAGCGCGTCGAGATCGTTCGTCGCGACGACCACCGCTTTCCCCTCGGCGGCCAGCCCGCGCACCAGGCGCCACAGCAGCCGAGCCCCGGCGGGATCGAGCTCGGCCGTCGGCTCGTCGAGGAGCAGCAGCCCCGGGTCCATCGCCAGGATTCCCGCGATGATCACCCGCTGCAGCTCGCCGCCAGAAAGCGTCGCGGGATCGCGCCCCGCGAGCCCGGCGATCTCGAGCCGCGCGAGCGCCCGGTCCACGTGCCGCGCGATCTCTTCCCGCGGCCAGCCCAGGTTCGCGGGCCCGAACGCCACCTCGTCCCACACCGTGAACGCCATGCCGGACACCTGGGTCCAGGGACTCGGCAGCACAATGGCGCATCGCGCTTCCCGTTTCACGTTTCCCGTGATTCTGCCGCCGATCACCCGCGGCGCGAGGCCGGCGGCGACGAGCAGCAGTGTGGAGGTTCCCGCTCCCACGTTTCCGACGAGCGCCACCACCTCCCCTTCCGCGACCTCGAGCGACACATCCGCGAGCGCGGGACTCCCCGTCGCGGGATACCAGAAGCTCACGTGCTCGAGCGCGAGCCGCGTCACGCGAGTCTCCAGGCGAGCGCGCCGAGGCACAACACCACGAGCCCCCAGCGCGCCACCCGCTCGGCCACGTGGTCCCCGGGCGGCGCGAGCGGGGTGCGGCGCGTGCCGGCCGCGAGCCCACGGGTCTCGAGCGCGAGGGCCCGCTCGTCCACCTCGTGCAGCGCCGAGAGGATGAGCGGGAGGGCGAGGGCGCGGAGCGCGCGCAGCCGGCGCCCGACGCCGCCGCGCATGGCGAGGCCACGGCAGCGCTGCGCCTCCACGATCCGCTGCGCGCGCGCCTTGAGCACCGGCACCGCGGACAGCGTCGCGGCGAACAGATACGCCGCGGTGGCGCGCCAGCCGCTCGCGACCAGCGCTTCCACCAGGCGCGGCGGGGGCAGCGCCGCCACCAGCCATACGAAGCTCGCCGCCATCGTCGTGATGCGGAGCCCGATCGCGACGGTCGTCGGCACATCGTGGAGGATGGAGAGGAACAGCCAGAAGGGTGTAGCCGTCCCGAGCGCCGGCCATAGCCCGCGGCGTAAGCCGCGGGAACTCGCGAGCCCGAGCGCGATCGCCGCGGTGGCGAGCCCGCCCCAGGGCGCGGGCAGGATCCACGCGAGCGCCGGCAGCGCCGCCGCGATCGCCAGCAGGGTGAAGGGGTGCAGCCGGGTCACGCCGAGCCACCCCCGATCGCCCGCAGCGCCCAGGGGAAGCGCGCGGCGGTGCGGCGCGGCAGCGCGTGCAGCACCGACGTCACCAGGGCGAACGTGACCGCCTTGTCGCCGAAATCCGAGACGAAGCTGCCGAAGAAGCAGGCGCCGAGCGGCGACAGGCCGAGCGCCTTGCCGAGCGCCGTGGTGAGCGCGATCCCGCCCGTGGTGGTGCAGCCGAACACGAAATAGGAGATCGGGGTGGACGTGAGCGACGCGATCACCCCGAGCCCGAGCCCCGCCGGCACCGCGGTCCGGAGGCTCCGGAACAGGCCGGCGCGCGCGGCGACCCCGGCGAACAGCGCGACGATGATCTGCACCACGACGAACGGCCAGAACGTGGGATTGCGCAGCGTGTTGACGGCGGAGGTGAGCACGCCCGTCGCGATCCCCACGCCCGGGCCGGCGAGCGCGGTGGCGAGGATCGTCCCGGTCGTGTCGAGGAACAGCGGCAGCGCGATCGCGTCGACTACGGCCGAGAGCGCGAGGCTGACGGCGGCGGCGACGGGAATGAGCGCGAGCAACCGAACGGGCACCGGCCGGCTTCCGTGGGAGTCGCGCGAAAGATAGATATCAAGGTACGATGACGGCCACCGCCGAGCCGGGCAGGATCGTGCGCGCGCTGCGCGCCGCGCACCTGCACGATGCGTCGCGCCAGGAGCTCCTGCGGCTCGCCTGCGAGCGGATCCAGACGCTCGGCGCGCCCTATACATCCGTCTACGCTTACATGCTGCGCGGGGATGAGCTGGTGCTCGAGGCGTTCGCGGGGCGCGAGACCGAGCACACCCGCATCCCCGTCGGCAAGGGCGTGTGCGGTACCGCGGTGGCCACCGGCGAAGACCAGAACGTCCCCGACGTCGGCGCGGCGGGCAACTACCTCGCGTGCAATCTGGAAACGAAGGCGGAGCTGGTCGTGCTGATCCGGCGCGGCGCGACGATCCTCGGCCAGCTCGACATCGACTCGGACGTGCCGGCGGGGTTCAGCGACGCGCATTACCGCGCGGTGAAGGAAGTGGCGGACGCGCTGGCGGTCCTGCTGTAGGGCGGCACGGGCGGCAGGGGCGGCAAGGACGGCATGGAGCTCAGGGCTCGTGCCGCTTTCGTCGACCGACCGCTTCGTAGAGACGCCACGTCACTGCCCCAGCGTGGTTCCGAAGTCGCTCTAGCTCGGCCCAAGACTCAGGGGTCACGTATCCGCGATCCCGCGCAAGGCGCAGCGCCACTTCCAGTTCCGTGATGGAGCCGACGGCAATGTCCAGAAAGCGTCTGAATTCGGCTGCTCCTCGCTTCGCTGAACCTTCGGCGATGTTCGCGACGATCGAGAACGCAGCGCGGCGCGCCTGCGACGAAAGGCCATATAGCTCGTATTTGGGAAAGGAATCAGTGGCGTCATAGACTCGCAGGCACAACTGATAAGACAGCCGCCACGCAGTGAGGCGCTCATATGATGCCATGGCACAGAGTGCGCCCCTCCGGTTCCGCGCGTGCAACCAGTAACGCGCATCGATGCACATAAAAACGCGACAACGTTTTTCACATTGCCGCCCTTGCCGTCTTTGCCACCCTTGCCGTCTATTCCACCCGGGCCTCCGACGTCCCCTCCGGCGCGCCCAGCAGCGCCAGCCGCCCGGCGTCGGCGTCGTGGTCCAGCAGCTCGGCGTAGCGCCCCCACTCGATGATCGTCTCGAACAGCGACACGGCCGGGATGAACGGGAAGTAGATCGTGAGGTCGGCGAGGACCTCCTCGTCCTCCACCGCGCCCTCCTCCTTGAGCATCGCGATCAGGCGCGCGAACAGCGGCTGCTTGGACAGCCGCGCCCGCGTCGCGTCCTTGCGCGCCGCGTCGTCCATCGCCATCACCTCGCGCCCCGCCTGCGTCAGCTGCACGATCTCCCCCGGCGTGATCACCCAGCCGAGCTGCTCCGCCCCGCGCACCACGGCGGACATCCGGTCGTAATCCACTCCGAGGTCCTCGGCGAGCTCGAACACCGGACCCCTGCCGTCGGGCCGGGTGAGCAGGTGGTCGAGGAGACCGGTGACCTCGGAGACGTGGACGCGCGGGAACGGGATGAGCCGCTGGGGCGCCGCGGCGGCCGGCTCGGGGAGCAGGGTCGCCGTGAGAATGGCGTGCAGCCGGTCCACCATCGCTTCGAACTCGGGGCTCCGCTCCTGGCGCGGGTAGGGGAGCGGGTTCACCAGCTCCTCGCGCACGTGCCCCGGGTTCGAGCCGAACACGACGATCCGCCCCGCGAGAAACACCGCCTCCTCGACGCTGTGCGTCACCACGACAAGCGTGTTCACGCCCGTCGCGGGGTCGCGCCACAGGTTCACCACCTGGCTGCGCAGGTTCTCGGCGGTGAGGGGGTCGAGCGCGCCGAACGGCTCGTCCATCAGCAGGATCTCGGGGGCTACGGCGAGCGCCCGCGCGAAGCCCACCCGCTGCTTCATCCCGCCCGACAGCTCCCGCGGGTACGCCTGCTCGAACCCGTCGAGCCCCACGAGGTTGATGGCGCGGGCGACCGCGTCGCGCTGGGCCGGGCCGTGCACGCCCCTCGCCTCGAGGCCCATCGCCACGTTCTCCGTCACCGTGAGCCACGGGAGCAATGCGAACGACTGGAATACCATCGCCGCCGCCGCCAGCACGCCGTCGAGCGGGTGTCCGCGATACAGCACCGTCCCTTCGGCGGCACGCGCCAGGCCCGCGAACAGCCGCAGCAGCGTGCTCTTGCCGCACCCCGACGGACCGACCAGCGCCACCACCTCGTGCTCGCACACCGCGAGCGACACGTCGCGCAGCGCCTCGAGCACCTGCCCGTTGGGCAGCTTGAAGCGCTGCGTCACCTGCCGCGCCTCGAGCAGCACGCCGCCGGCCGTCACGTCCCCCCTCCGAACCCGAAGCGGGCCTGCGCCCACCCCATGAGCGAGCGCCAGACCACCCGGTTCCAGCCGACCACGAGCAGGCTCATCAGGGCGATCCCTCCCGCGAGCAGGGGGAAGTTCGCGTGCGCCGTCGCCTCGCTGATCAGGCTGCCCAGCCCCCTCGTCACCCGCAGCTTCCCGCCGGCCTCGATGTACTCGGCGACGATCGAGCCGTTCCACGCGCCGCCCGCCGCGGTGACCCAGCCGGTCACGAGCGCCGGCATGGCGGCCGGCAGGTACAGCGAGCGCCAGCGCGCGAGTGCCGGCAGCCGGAACACGGTCACCGCCTCCTTGAGCTGCGACGGGATGGCGGCCACGGCGGAGATGACGTTGAACAGGATGTACCACTGGCCCGCCAGCACCATCAGCGCGACCGCGCCGAGCCCGAGCCCGATGCCGATGCGCTCGAACAGGAGGATCACCAGCGGGAACAGCATCGGCGCGGGAAACGAGGCCACGACCTGGATCACCGGCTGCAGCGCCTGCGCGACGCGCGGCGAGCGACCGATGAGCACCCCCGCAGGGACGGCCCACGCGGTCGAGACGAGCACGGCGCCCATGACGCGGACGAACGTCAGGGCCGCCGCGGACAGCAGCTCGCCCCAATCGCGCCACGCGAGCTGGGCGAGCAGCCGCCACAGCTGCCACCCCCCCGCCGCCGCGGCCGCCACGACCACCGCGCCGAGCAGCCCCAGCGCCGCCTTCCGCGCGATCGGGTGCTCGAAGGCGAACCGCGGGCCCCGCAGGATCACCGGCCCGGCGGCGCGGAACGGGCGCTCGAACGGCCGGGCCGCGCGCCGCGCGGTGCGGTAGGCGCGCCGCTGCAGGGCGGCCGCGCGGCGCGGCAGCCGCGCCCGGCGCAGGAAGTCCAGCACCCACGACGACGCCCGGGACGTGCCCGCCGTCTCGTCCAGCCGGAACTTCTCGACCCACACCACGAGCGGCCGCCACAGCAGCTGGTCCACGCACACGATCATCGCGACCATCGCGCCGATCGCGAGCCCCATCGCGGTGACGTTCCCCTGATCGAGCGCCACGCTCATGTACGACCCCACGCCGGGCAGGCGGTAGTCCCGGTCCCCCAGGCGGAACGCCTCGTTCACCATCAGGAAGAACCAGCCGCCCGCCATCGACAACATCCCGTTCCACACGAGCCCCTGCGCCGCCGCCGGCACCTCGAGCTCCCAGAACGTTCGGCGCGGCCGCCACCCCGCGATCTTGCACGCGTCGCGCAACGGCCCCGGAATGCCCTTGAGGGAGTGGTAGAAGGAGAGCGCCAGGTTCCACGCCTGCGCCGTGAAGATCATCAGGATCGCCGCGAGCTCGAGCCCCACGTTGCGGGTGGGGAAGAGCGACACCAGGCCCAGCACCAGCCCCGGCAGGAAGCCGAGCACCGGGATGCTCTGCAGGATGTCGAGCAGCGGCAGGAGCAGCAGCTCCGCCGGGCGCGACTTCGCGGCCGCGTAGCCGAACCCCAGCGCGAACAGGTACGAGATCAGGAGCGCGCTCACGCCGCGCGACAGCGAGTACAGCGTGTAGCGCGGCAGCGCCGCGGGGCGCAGGTCGATCTGCACCGCCTGGAGAAACGGCGCCTCGAACTCGCGCGCGAACGCGACCACCGCCGCGATCACCCCGCCGAGCAGGCAGAGGATCACGACGTCGGCGGGCCCGAGCCGCCGCAGCCCCGGCGGCGCGAGGGCGGGTGGAAAGCGCAGCAGCTTCATGCGAACCGTTTAACTTGAGACGCGATGAACGAAACGACGGTCGAGCTGAACGGCGTCCACCTCTACACCCGGCGCGTCGGCGACGGTCCGCCGGTGGTGGTGTTGCACGGCGGCCCCGGCGCGCACCACGACTACCTCCTCCCGCAGTACGACCGGCTCGCCCGGGGCCGCAGCCTCCTCTATTACGACCAGCGCGGCGGCGGCCGCTCTCCGGTCCCGCGGGAGACGCCGGTCGGCTGGCGCGAGCACGTGACCGACATCGAGGCGCTGCGCGGCCACTGGGGGCTCGACGCCCTCACCCTGCTCGGCTACTCGTGGGGCGGCCTGCTCGCGCTGCTGTACGCCCTCGAGCACCCCGGCCGGGTGGCACGCCTCGCGCTCGTGGCCGCGGCGCCGGTCACGGCGGCGTGGCGCGACGAATTCGAGCGCCGCTTCTCCGCCCGCATGGCCGAGCCGTGGCTCGCCCGGGCGCGCGCCGAGCTCACCGCCTCGGGCATCGCCCGCACCGATCCCGAAAGCTATCGCCGCACCGCGTTCGCGCTATCCGTCGCCGGCTACTTTCGCGACCCCGCCCAGGCACGGGAGATGACCCCGTTCCGCGTCACCGAGCGGACGCGCCGGGCGGTGTGGGAGAGCCTGGGGAACTACGACCTCCGCAACCGGATCCGGGAGACCTTCCCGAACGGCACCGCTCCCCGCTCCCTGCTCCTCCACGGCATCTACGACCCGATGCCGCTCGAGTCGGCCCGCGAGACCGCGGCCCTGCTGCACACTGGGGTGATCGAGCTCGCCACCGGCCACGCCCCGCACGTGGAAGCCACGGAGGAGTTCGTGCGGGCGCTGGACGGATTCCTGCCCCACGGCTGAGCGGTTAGGTTGATCCGATCGCCATGGACAAGCAAGCCGTCCGCCACACCCTCGAGCAGCTCGCGGCCTTCCTCGAGCTGAAGGGCGAAAACCCGTTCCGCGTCCGCGCGTTCCAGACCGCCGCCCGGGCGGTCGCGGGCTACCCCGGCGACCTCGCCCAGGCGGCCGCCACCGGCGCGTTGCGCCGGCTCAAGGGCGTGGGTCCCGCGACGGCGGACGTGGTGCGCGAGCTCTTCGCCGCGGGGCGCTCCAGCGCGCTCGACGAGCTGCGCGAGCACGTGCCCCCCGGCCTCGTGGAAATGCTCCGCATCCCCGGGCTCGGCGTCGCCAAGGTGCGTCAGATCCACGATCGGCTTGGGATCGACTCGCTCGGCGAGCTCGAGGCGGCGGCGGGGGACGGCCGGCTGGCGGCGCTGCCCCGCTTCGGCGCGAAGACCGCCGACAACGTGCGCCGCGGGATCGCCTACCTGCGGCAGTCGAGCGGCTTGCGGCTGTTCCACCACGCGCGCGACGAGATCGAGGGGGTGCGGCGCGCGCTCGCCGCGCTCGACGGCGTACTCCGGGTGGAGGTCGCCGGCACCGTGCGGCGCCACTGCGAGGTGATCCGCGAGCTCGACCTCGTGGTGGTGCACGCGGGAGCGGGCGCGCGCGCGGCGCTGGTCGAGCGGCTCGGCCGGGCGCCCGGCGTCACCGAGATCGCGGGCCGGGCGGGCGCGGTCACGCTGCGGTTCGCGAGCGGCACCGTCGTGGAAGTGCTCCTCACCACCCCCGCGCGCTTCGGGCTCGACTGGATCCGCGCGACCGGCTCGCTCGATCACGTGGTCGCGCTCGAGGCGCGCGACCGCGCGGCCGGGGTGTCCCTCACGGCGGATTGGCCCGACGAGGAGAGCGTGTACCGCGCCCTCGGCCTCCCCTGGATCCCACCCGAACTGCGGGAAGGGTCGGGCGAGCTCGAGGCCGCGGCGGACGGCCGCCTGCCCCGCCTGGTGACGCAGCGGGACCTGCGGGGCTTCCTGCACTGCCACTCGAACTATTCGGACGGCACGGTGACCGTCGCCGAATGGGCGGAGGCGTGCGCAGCCGCCGGCTACGAGTGGGTTGGCATCACCGACCACTCGAAGTCCGCAGCCTACGCAGGCGGGCTGCGCGCGGAAGACGTCGCGCGCCAGCACGCCGAGATCGACGCCGTGAACCGCGACCGGACGGGGATCCGCGTCCTCAAGGGCGTCGAGGCCGACATCCTCGCCGACGGCACGCTCGACTACGGGCCCCAGGTGCTCGACCGCTTCGACTTCGTGATCGGGTCGATCCACGCGCGCTTCGGGATGTCGGAAGCGGAGATGACGGCGCGCGTCCTCGCGGCGATGGACGATCCCCACCTGACCATCCTCGGCCACCCCACGGGCCGGCTGCTGCTGCAGCGCGAGCCGTACGCCATCGACCTGGAGCAGGTGCTCGCCAAGGCGGCGGCCCGCCGGATCGCCGTCGAGGTGAACGCCGACCCGCACCGCCTCGACCTCGACTGGCGCATGGCGCGCCGGGCGCGGGAGCTCGGAGTCACCATCTCGATCGGGGCGGACGCCCACTCGACGGCCGGGATCACCAACGTCGCGGTCGGCCTCGGCATCGCCCGCAAGGGCTGGCTCGAGGCGGCGGAGGTCCTGAACACGCGGGACGCCGAGGGGTTCCTCGCCTTCGGCCGCACCCGGCGCACGCGGGCCGCCTGATGCCGACGACGACGCGACCCCCGCGGCGTCTCGGGCGCGAAACCCCGGCCCAGCTCAAGGCGCGGGTCCGGAAGATCATCGCGCGTCTGGAGCAGGAGTACCCCGACGCCACCTGTGCCCTCCACCACAGGAATGCCCTCGAGCTGCTGGTCGCCACGATCCTCTCGGCCCAATCCACCGACGCGCGCGTCAACATGGTGACGCCCGCCCTGTTCGCGAAGTACAAGACCGCGCGCGACTACGCGACCGCCGACCCGAAGGTGCTCGAGCAGGAGATCCGCAGCACCGGGTTCTTCCGCAACAAGACCAAGGCGATCATCGGCATGGCCCAGGCGCTGGTGGAGCGCCACGGGGGCGAGGTGCCCGACACCATGGAGGAGCTGGTCCAGCTCCCCGGCGTGGGCCGGAAGACCGCGAACGTGGTGCTCGGCACGTGGTTCAAGAAGAACGAAGGGATCGTGGTGGACACCCACGTCCAGCGGCTCGCCACCCTGCTCGGCTTCACCCGCGAGAAAGACCCCGTGAAGATCGAGCGGGACCTGATGGCGCTCGTGCCGCGCGACAAGTGGACCTGGTTCTCGCACACCCTGATCCAGCACGGGCGGCGCGTCTGCATCGCCCGGCGGCCGAAGTGCGAGATCTGCGTGGTGAATCGGTGGTGTCCGAGCTCGAGGGTATGAACCTCCCCCCCATCGACCGCGCCCAGCTCGTCGCGACGAGGCGCGACCTGCACCAGCACCCCGAACTGGGATTCGAAGAGCGGCGCACCAGCGCCCTCGTCGCCGAGCGGCTGCAGCAGCTCGGCTACGCGGTGGCGACCGGCGTCGGCAAGACGGGCGTCGTGGGCGTGCGGAACGGCGCGCCGCGGGACGACGGGCGTTGCGTGCTGCTGCGCGCCGATATGGACGCTCTGCCGATCGAGGAAGCGAACGACGTCCCCTACCGGTCGAGACACCCGGGGAAGATGCATGCGTGCGGCCACGACGGGCACGTGGCGATCGGGCTCGAGGTCGCCCGGCGGCTGCACGCGTCGTACCTCCCCGGCACGCTCAAGCTCGCGTTTCAGCCCGCCGAAGAAGTCTCGAACGGCGCGGTGGCGATGATCGAGGCCGGCGTGCTCGACGCGCCCCGGGTGGACGCGGCGTTCGGGATCCACCTCTGGAACGACCTCCCCGCCGGCACGATCGCGCTGATGCCGGGTCCCGTGATGGCCTCGGTGGACGAGTTCGAGATCGCGATCGTCGGGCGGGGCGGCCACGGCGCGGCGCCGCACCAGACGATCGATCCCGTGCTGATCGCTGCGCACGTGGTGACCGGCCTGCAGGCCATCGTCTCGCGGCGCCGCAACCCGTTCGAGGAAGGCGTCGTGTCGGTCACGCAGGTGAACGCCGGGCACGCGTTCAACGTGATCCCGGGGCGCGCCGAGCTGCGCGGCACGGTGCGCACGTTCGGCGGCAAGTTTTTCGAAGAGGCCCCGCAGCTCTTGGAAGAGACGGCGCGGGGGATCGCGGCGGCGTTCGGGGCGACGGCGGAGGTCAAGTACCGGCGGCTGTCCAAGCCGCTCGTGAACGACGAGAAGATGACCTCACTTATGAAAGGCGTAGCACAAGAAGTCGTCGGGCAAGAACGTGTGATCGAGGGCATCCGGACCATGGGGGGAGAGGACATGTCGTTCTTGCTCGCGCAGGTGCCCGGCGCGTTCGCGTTCGTCGGCTCGGCGCCGCCCGGAAAGAAGGGCGCTCCGCACCACAGCCCGACCTTCGACATCGACGAGGAAGCGCTGGTGATCGGGGCGGACTTGCTGACACGGACGGCCGTGCGGTACCTGGAGACGGGCACGTGACCCATGATTCGCGCCCTGAAAGGGCGCGCTCGGCGCCAGTGCGTCCTTAAAGGACGCACACCGAGCCGAGCCCGGGCTCTCAGCCCGGGAACACTCGGATACAAGCCCGGCTACATTTAGGTCGATGCCCAACCTCCTCGCCGCCGAGCCCTCCGCTTACCTGAAGTCCGCCGCCCATCAGCCGGTGCACTGGCAGGCGTGGGGCGAGCCGGCGTTCGCCGCGGCGCGCGCCGGCGACAAGCCGATCCTGCTCGACATCGGCGCCGTGTGGTGCCACTGGTGCCACGTGATGGACGGCGAGTCGTACGAGGACCCCGCGGTGGCCGAGATCCTCAATCGCGACTTCGTGTGCATCAAGGTGGACCGCGACGAACGGCCCGACGTGGACACGCGCTACCAGCGCGCCGTGCAGGCGCTCACCGGCCAGGGCGGCTGGCCCCTCACCGCGTTCCTCACGCCCGAGGGCGAGGTGTTCTTCGGCGGCACCTACTTCCCACCGGAGGAGAATCACTACGGCCGGCCGGGGTTCCTCAGCGTGCTGCGGCACGTCGGCCGCGCCTGGCGCGAGGACCGCGACAAGGTGGCGCAGAACGCCAAGGCGATCCGCCAGCACGTCGCCGAATCCCTCAACGAGACCAAGGGCGGCCAGGTCACCCCGGCGCTCCTCGAGGAAGCGGTGAGCCAGATCGCCCGCCTCTTCGACATCCGTTACGGCGGCTTCGGCACCGCGCCCAAGTTCCCGCACCCCGCCGCGTGCGACCTGCTCACCGCCCGCTGGCACGATACCCGGGAAAACTGGACGCGCGAAGTCGTCGAGAAGACGCTCACCGCGATGGCGCGGGGCGGCGTCCGCGACCACGTGGGCGGCGGTTTCCACCGCTACGCCGTGGACGAACGCTGGATCGTGCCGCACTTCGAGAAGATGGCGTACGACAACTCGGAGCTGCTCCACGCCTACCTGAACGGCTACGCCGCCCTCGGCACCCCGCTCTTCAAGCAGGTCGCCGAGGGGATCGTGGGCTGGGTGCTCGAGGTGCTCTCGGACGCGGAGCGGGGAGCGTTCTTCACGTCGCAGGACGCGGACGTCGAGTTCGGGGACGACGGCGACTATTGGACCTGGACCCCCGATGAAGTGCGAGTCGCGTTGAACGACGAGAAGGCGTATCACGTCACACGTCGCACGTTCGACGTCGAGGACGAAGGCGAGATGCACCACAACCCCCGCAAGAACGTGCTGTGGTGGCGGCGCGACCCCGCGGGCGACGACGAGTGGCCGGTCCTGAAGGACGCCCTCGCCCGGCTCAAGGCCGCGCGCGACCGGCGCAAAGCCCCTGCCGTGGACACGACGCCCTACGTCAACTGGAATGCGATGATGGCCGCGGCGTTCCTGCACGCCGGCGCGGTGCTCGACCGGCCGGAGTGCAACACGCTCGCGCTCAAGGTGCTGAACCGTCTCTGGGCCGAAGCGTGGGACGGGGGACGGGGGATGGGCCACGCCATCGGGCGGGTGGAACCGCGCGGGCTGCTCGAAGACAACGTCCACGCCGCCGCGGCGTTCCTCGACGCCGCCGAAGCGACGGGTGACGACGCCTGGCTCGATCGCGCCGTGACGGTGATGCGCTACTGCGGCCGCGCTCACTGGGACGCGGAGATCGGCGGCTTCTTCGACGTGGCCCGCGAGCGCACGGGCACCGCCTACCTCGCGACCCCGGCGAAGCCGGTGCAGGACGCCCCCACGCCGTCCGGCAACGGCGTGGCGGCGCTCGTCCTGGCGCGCCTCTGGGCCCTCACCGGCGACATGGAATGGCGCCGCCTGCTCGACCGCCAGCTCGAGACGTTCGCGGGCGGTGCGGGGCAGCTCTCGCTGTACGGCGCCACCCTGCTCCGGGCCGTCGACTGGGCCGTGAACCCGGTGACGCGGATCGAGGTGCTAGGTGCCAGGGGTGAGGGGCCAGCCTGCGACATGCACCTGCTCGCACTCCAGACCTACCGGCCGCGCAAGGTGGTGGTCCGCAAGACCGCCGACCGGCCAGCGGCGACGGTGTGCCTGGGCACCACCTGCTCCCTTCCCGTGTCCACCGCCGAGGCGCTCGCGGACCTCTTGCGGTGACGCACCGGATCCTCGGCCGCACCGGTTTTTCGGTCCACCCCATCGGTTTCGGCGGCTGGGCGATCGGCGGCAACCGCTACGGCAACTCCTACGGCCCGACCGACGACGCCGAGTCGCGGCGCGCGGTGCGCCGGGCGCACGAGCTGGGGTGCAACTTCTTCGACACGGCGGACGTGTACGGGCACGGGCACTCCGAGGAGCTGCTCGGCGAGGCGCTCGACGGCATCCGCCGCGACGTGATCGTCGCGACCAAGGTGGGCGGCAACTTCTACAACCGCGACGTGAACCCGCTGCTCCTCCCCCGGATCGCCGAGGCGCTCGGCCACCCGCTCGACCGGGAGCCCCCGGACGCGGTGCTCCCCGTGACGCACGACGCCAGCTTTTCCCCCGCCTACGTGCGGTTCGCCGTGGAGCGGTCGCTGCGCCGGCTGCGCACGGACTACATTGACCTGCTCCAGCTGCACAACCCGTCCCTCGGCCTGATCGCCGATCCCGACACCTATGGGGTGCTCGAGGACCTGAAACGGGAGGGGAAGATCCGCTGCTACGGGGTATCGGTGCACCCGCCCGAGGAGGGGATGGCGGCCGTCCGGGTGGCGCGACCCGATGCGGTCCAGATCGTGTACAACATCGTGCGGCGCGAGGCGGAGGAGGCATTCCTCCCCGCCGCCCGGGCCGCGGGCGTCGGGGTGATCGCGCGCGAGCCGCTCGCGAACGGCTTCCTGGCGGCGCGCTACGGCCCCGACAGCACGTGGGAGCGGGGCGACATCCGCGCCCGCATGCCCCGGCCGTACGTGGCGCAGGTGGCGGCGCTGGGCCGACGGGTGCAGGAGTTGGCCGAGTCGGCGGGCGTCACGGCGGCGCAACTCGCGCTCCAGTTCGTGCTGGACAACGACGCCGTCTCCGTCGTGCTTGTAGGGATGAAGACCGTCGCGCAGGTGGAAGAGAACCTTTCCTTGGAGACAGGCTCCTGATGACCAACAAACACGCCGTCGTCGAGACCGTGAAGGGCACGATCGAGCTGGAGCTGTTCGCCGACGAGGTGCCGAACACAGTGGCCAACTTCGAAAAGCTCGCGAACTCGGGCTTCTACGACGGGACGACGTTCCACCGGGTGATCTCCAACTTCATGGTCCAGGGCGGCGATCCCAACTCGAAGACCGGGAAGGGACGCGTCGGCACCGGCGGCCCCGGCTACACGATCAAGTGCGAGACCCACAAGAACGTCCACAAGCACGTCGCCGGCACGCTCTCGATGGCGCACGCCGGGAAGGACACCGGCGGCAGCCAGTTCTTCATCTGCCACACGCCGCAACCCCACCTTGACGGAGTCCACACCGTTTTCGGACAGGTCACCAAGGGGCAGGACGTCGTGAACAAGATTGCGCAAAACGACGAAGTCAAATCGATTCGAGTGAAGTGACCCGCATCTCGATCCCCTTCGCGAGGAAGCCATAGCCATGCTGCGGAGACTCCCCATATTCTGCGCCGTGGCGCTGGCTTGGCCCGCGACGCTCACCGCCCAAAGCGGGCAGTTCGTCGTGCGGCTCGGACGCGACACCCTCGCGATCGAGCAATACACGCGCACCGTGGACCAGCTGCAGGCCGAGCAGGTGGTCCGCAGCCCGCGCACCGTGCACCGCATCTACACGGCGACGTTCGGGCCCGGCGGGACGATCACGCGGTTCGAGCTCGTCACCCACAACGTCTCGGGCGCCCCGGGCCGAGTGGAGAGCAAGGCCACCGCCTCGTTCGCGGGCGATTCGGCGATCGTCACGGTGCCGCGCGGCGACACCACGGTGACCCAGCGGGTGAAGGTCGGCGCGGGTGCGCTGCCCTACGTCAACCAGGGCTGGGGCCTGGTGGAGGAAGTCGCGCGGCGGGCGCGCGCCGCTGGCGGCGCTCGCTACACCGCGGCGATGCTGCCGCTCGGCAACGACGAGCCGTGGACGGTCGAGCTGAACCAGGTCGGGAGCGACTCGATGGCGCTGCTGCTCGGACCTCTGGGGCTGATGCACATGCGCGTGGACGACCGGGGTGCGCTGCTGGGGTTGAGCGGCGCGGGCAGCACCATGCAGGTCACGGTGCAGCGGGTGCAGGGCCTCGACTTCGCGGGCGTGGGCAAATCGTTCGCGCCGCGCTCGCTCGGGTCCCTGTCACCGGCCGACTCGGTGAAGGCGACCATCGCGGGCGCGGCGCTGGCGGTGCGCTACAGCCGGCCCGCGATGCGCGGCCGGGTGATCTTCGGCGGCGTGGTGCCGTGGAACGAGGTGTGGCGCACCGGCGCCAACGCGGCGACGGTGCTCGAGACGAACGCCGACCTGGTCGTGGCGGGCACGCCCCTTCCCGCCGGCACGTACAGCCTCTGGACCATTCCCTCGCCCACGGGGTGGAAGCTGATCGTCAACAAGAACACCGGGCAGTGGGGCACCGACTACGCCGGGCAGTACGATCTGGCGCGGCTCGACATGAAGGTCGAACGACTGCCGCAGCCGGTGGAGCAGTTCACGATCGCGATCGAGCCGCGGGGCAAAGGAGGCGTCTTGAAGCTGGAGTGGGAGAACACGCGGGCGTGGGTGCCGTTCTCGAAGAAATAGCTTGCACCTCGACTTCGCCGTCGCCGCCGACTACGCCCTGGTCGATCAAGCCGGGAAGCTCTCCGTCCTGGGGATCTTCCAGCACATCTGGGTGCAGCAGTTCCCGGCGATGCACCCGCGGCTGCACCTGGTGCTGCGGCTCAAGGGCAAGCGCACCGAGGTCGGCGAGCACGGGGTCCAGATCCGCTTGCTCGACGAGCAGAACGCGGAGATCTTGGGAGGGAACGGCAACGTCAATTTCGCCGAGCCTCCGGCGGGGGTGACCGAGATCGAGGCGGGGGCGATTCTCGTGTTCGACGTCCCGTTCCCGCACGCCGGGGCGTACCGCTTCGAGATCACGCTCGACGGCGAGCAGAAGGCCGCCGTTCCGGTCACCGTGAGTCAGCTTCCCAGTCCAACGGGAGGTAGCGATGCGCAGACCATCCACTAGCCTTGGACCATCGTGGTCACGCTAAGAATCAACGGTCAGTCCCAGCAGGTCGACGTGCCGCCGGACATGCCCCTGCTCTGGGTGCTGCGCGACGTGATCGGCCTGACCGGCACCAAGTTCGGCTGCGGCGTGGCGCTGTGCGGCGCCTGCACCATCCATCTCGACGGCCAACCTACGCGCTCCTGCGTCACGCCCGTCGCCGCGGCCAGCGGGAAGAACATCACGACCATCGAAGCGATCGGCGCCACGCCCGCTGGAAAGCAGATCCAAGAAGCCTGGCTCGATCTGGAAGTCGTTCAGTGCGGCTACTGCCAGTCCGGCCAGATCATGTCCGCCGCCGCGCTGCTGGCGCGCAAGCCGCATCCCAGCGACGCCGACATCGACGGGGCCATGGCGGGCAACATCTGCCGCTGCGGCACTTACACGCGCATCCGCGCTGCCATCAAGCAGGCGGCGAAGCGGGCCTCACCATGAACACGGTTTCTCGTCGAGCCTTCGTGAAGGCCGGCGCGGCCGCCGGTGGTGGCCTGTTCTTGAGCTTCAACCTGCCCGCGCCGGTGCGTCGAGCCGTGGCCGCGGGCACCGCGCCCGCCACCACCTTCGCGCCCAACGCCTTCATCCGCATCGACCGCGACGGCGGCGTTACCCTGATCATGCACAAGGTCGAAATGGGCCAGGGGACGTACACGTCCATGCCGATGCTGCTCGCGGAAGAGCTGGAGGTGGATTTGGCTCAGGTCCGGCTCGAGCATGCGCCGGCGAACGATGCGCTGTACGCCGAGCCGCTGTTCGGCGTTCAGGAGACGGGCGGCTCGACGTCGGTGCGCGGCAACTGGGAGCCGCTGCGCCGTGCCGGTGCGACGGCGCGCACCATGCTGGTGGCCGCCGCCGCGCGGACGTGGAGGGTCGATCCGAGCTCGTGCAACGCCGCTCAGGGTGAGGTGATCCACCGGGCGTCCGGCCGCCGCATCAGCTACGGCGCCCTGGTGGACGCGGCCGCTCTCCTGGCGGTACCGCACAACGTCGCGCTCAAGGACCCGAAGGACTTCAAGTTGATCGGTACGCCCGCGAAGCGGCTCGACAGCCCCAACAAGGTCAACGGCGTGGCGCAGTTCGGCATCGACGTGAAGGTCCCGGGCATGAAGGTCGCCACCGTGGCGGCCTGTCCCGTGTTCGGCGGCAAGCTCGCGAGCGTGGACGACGCCAAGGCAAAGACGATCAAGGGCGTGCACCAGGTCGTGCGGCTCGACGACGCCGTCGCGGTGGTCGCCGAGCACATGTGGGCGGCCAAGCAGGGCCTCGCCGCGCTCACGATCCAGTGGAACGAGGGCCCGAACGCCAAGCTTAGCACGGCCGATATCGTGCAGCAGCTGGCGGTGGCGTCAGCGACGCCGGGAGTGGTGGCGCGCAACGACGGCGACGTCGCCAAGGCCATGGCGAACGCCGCGCAGAAGGTCGAGGCGGTGTACGAGCTGCCGTTCCTCGCCCACGCCACGCTCGAGCCCGCGAACTGCACCGTCCACGTCCGCCCCGACGGGGGGGGCTGCGACATCTGGGTGGGGACGCAGGTGCCGACCTTCGCCCAGACCGCGGCGGCGAAGCTCACCGGTCTGTCCAAGAACAAGGTGCAGGTGCACAACCACCTGCTGGGCGGCGGCTTCGGCCGGCGGCTCGAGGTGGACTTCATCATCCAGGCGGTGCAGATCGCGAAACAGGTCGCGGGCCCGGTGAAGGTGGTGTGGACCCGCGAGGAAGACATCCAGCACGACATGTACCGGCCGTACTACTACGACCGGCTCGCCGCCGGGCTGGACGCGCGCGGCAGGCCGATCGCCTGGACCCATCGCGTCGCGGGCTCCTCGATCATGGCGCGCGTGGTCAGCCAGCTCTTCCCCAAGACGTTGCGCGTGATGCGGGCGGCGGGCGCCCGCCAGTTGATTGCGATGATCAAGGGCCTCGACGTGGACGCCGTGGAGGGCGCTGCGGACCCGCCCTACGCGTTGCCCAACATCCGGGTGGAGTACGTGCGCCAGGAGCCGCCGGGGATTCCCACGGCGTTCTGGCGCGGCGTCGGGCCCACCCACAATATCTTCGTGGTCGAGGGCTTCATCGACGAGCTGGCCGCGGCGGCGAAACAGGACCCGTTCGAATACCGCCGAGCCTTGCTCGACCGGTCGCCGCGCGCCAAGGCCGTGCTCGAGCTCGCGGCCGAGCGGGCTGGGTGGGGGCAGCCGCTGCCGACGGGCCGCGGTCGTGGCATCGCGCTGCTGCACGCGTTCGGCGAGACCTACATCGCCCAGGTCGCCGAGGTGTCGGTCTCGAAGGCGGGCGACGTGCGCGTGCACCGCGTCGTCTGCGCCGTGGATTGCGGCACGATCGTGAATCCGGACACGGTGAGGGCGCAGATGGAGGGCGGCATCGTGTTCGGCATCACCGCCGTGCTGTTCGGCGAGATCACGATCAAGGACGGCCGCGTGGAGCAGCGCAACTTCAACGACTATCGGATGCTGCGGATCAACGAGGCGCCCGTGGTCGAGGTCCACCTGGTGAAGAGCACGGAGGCACCCGGAGGCATCGGCGAGCCGGGGACGTCGACCGTGATGCCCGCCGTGACCAACGCCATCTTCGCGGCCACCGGCAGGCGGGTGCGCAAGCTGCCTGTGGGAGAGCAGCTGCGCTCGACCTAGCCGCGGTCACACTCACGGCGACCCCTCTTCCCGCCGTTCGAGGAGCGTGGCGACGAGCGTGACCAGGGTGGCGGCGTCGAACGGCTTGCCGAGGAAGCGATCGGCCCCGAGCGCCACCGCGTGCCCCTCGACATCGAGCGACCCGACGCTCGCCGCCCCGGACATCGCGACGATCTTCACCGTCGGCCACTCGCGGCGCAGCCGGCCGATCGTCTGCAGCCCGCCCTGCCCCGGCATGAAGATGTCCACGATCACGACGTCGGCGGCGTGTCGCTCGTAGGAGCGGATCCCGGCGTCGCCGCTCGCGGCCTGGCGGACGTCGTGGCCGGCGCGCTCCAGATGCTTCGTGAGGGCTTGTCGCAGCATGACGTCGTCGTCGATGATCAGCACTCGGGCCATGTCGGACTATCACCGCTCCGGCCTGCCCGCACTAGGCCGTTTTTGCGGCACGATAGGGCGGGAATGCGGCAGCGTGCGATGGGGGAGCGGGACCCCCGGCTGGGGCGTCAGCCACCGGGGTGGGCGCTTGCACGACCGCATACGAGGGATACCTTCGCAGCGTGCCGTCCACCACGCTCAACGTCCCGCCTCTGATAATCGCTATCGCTTCACCGAGCGACTTCGTGCGGCTTCGTGCGCCGGCTCCCAACCGCGTGCTCCATCTCCGTCCAGGAGGACCCCATGAAGCCCAGACTCACGATCGCGCTCGC
>DASWDP010000152.1:0-12470 GCA_036395195.1 Gemmatimonadales bacterium
TCCCCGCCGTTTCGAGGTCGCGCTTCGTGACCCGGCCGCCCGGCCCGGTCCCGGTCACGAGTTTGAGATCGACGCCCGTTTCCTTGGCCATGCGCCGCGCGAGCGGGGAAGCCTTTACGCGCGTAGCATCGGCCGGCGCGACCGACGTGGCTGGGGCTGTGGGCAGAGGCTGTGGCGCGGCGGTCGCCGCCCCTGCCGCCGCTGCCGCCCTTGCCGCCCCTACCGCCTCCCCCGGCGCCGCAATGACCGCCACCACGCTCCCCACCGGCACCGTCTCCCCCTCGGCGACTGCCACCTGCCGCAGCACGCCGTCGGCGCGGGCGACCAGGTCCATCACCGCCTTGTCGGTCTCGACCTCGGCCAGCGTTTCCCCGGTCTTCACGGGGTCTCCTTCGCGCTTGTGCCACTTCACGACGCGCCCTTCCTCCATGGTGGGGGAGAGCGCTTCCATGTAGACGTTCGTGGCCATGGTGATCGATCAGTCGAGGTAGAGCACGCGGCGCGCGGCGGCGACCACACGCTCGGGGCTGGGCTTCGCGAGACGCTCGAGCTGCTTGTTGTACGGCATCGGCACGTCGGCCTGCGTGACCCGCAGCACCGGGGCGTCCAGCCGATCGAACGCTTCGCGCTGGATCACGTCCACCACCTGGGCGCCGATCCCGCAGTGGGGCCAGCCCTCCTCCACTACGACGGCGCGGTTGGTGCGTCCCACGGAGCCGACGATCGCCGCCTCGTCGAGCGGCCGGAGCGAGCGCAGATCGAGCACCTCGGCGGACACGCCTTCGTGCTCGGCGAGCTGCTCCGCCGCCTTGAGTGCGACGGCGACGGTCTTCGAGTGGCAGATCAGGGTCACGTCCCGTCCCGGCCGCTTCACGTCGGACCGGCCGATCGGCACGAGGTGCTCGCCCTCGGGGACCTCGCCCTTGATGTTGTAGAGCATCTCGCCCTCGAGCACGATCACCGGGTTGTTGTCCCGGATCGCGGACTTGAGGAGGCCCTTCGCGTCCGCCGGCGTCGCGGGCGCGACGACCTTGAGGCCGGGGATGTGCGAGAGCCACGACTCCCACGCCTGCGAGTGCTGCGCGGCGAGCTGCAGGGCCGCGCCGTTGGGCCCGCGGAACACGATCGGGATGGGGAGCTGGCCGCCGGATTCGTAGAGGATCTTGGCCGCCGAGTTGACGATCTGGTCGAGGGCGAGCACGGCGAAGTTCCACGTCATGAACTCGATCACCGGCCTGAGGCCGGCCATCGCCGCCCCCACGCCGATCCCGGCGAAGCCCAGCTCGGCGATCGGCGTGTCCACGACGCGCAACGGCCCGAACTCTTCGAGCAGGCCACGGCTCACCTTGTACGCACCCTGGTAGACGCCGACTTCCTCGCCCATCAGGAACACGTTCGGGTCGCGCTGCATCTCCTCGCGCAGCGCCTGGTTCAGCGCATCGCGGTATGTGAGCGTCGCCATCAGTCGGCGAGCACGTGTGTGGTGAGCTCGGCGGGATCGGGGTCCGGGCTTTCGTCGGCGAAGCGGGCCGCCGCTTCGACCTCGGCCCGCGCCTCGGCGTCGAGGGCGTCGAGCGCCGCCTGATCGAGCACGCCGTCTTCCTTGAGCTTCAGGGCGAGCTGCGAGATCGGATCGCGCTTCTTCTGCTCCTCGACTTCGTCCTTGGTGCGGTACACGCCGTGCAACGGGTCGGACATCGAGTGGCCCATGTAGCGGTACGTGCGCACCTCGAGCAGCGTGGGGTGGCCGCCCGTGCGCGCGCGCGCCACCGCGCGCTCGGCCGCGGCGTACACCGCCAGCACGTCCATCCCGTTCACCAGCTCCGCCGCCATGTCGTAGCTGCACGCGTGCTCCACGACGTCCGTCACGGCGGCCACGCGCTCGAACGCGGTACCCATGCCGTACCGGTTGTTTTCGCAGCAGAAGATGACGGGGAGCTTGTAGACGGAGGCCATGTTGAGGGTTTCGTGGAAGGCGCCGATGTTCACAGCCGCCTCGCCGAAGTAGCAGAGACAGACCTGGTCGCCGCCCTTGTACTTGATCGCGAAACCGACGCCCCCGGCCAGGGGGATGTGCCCCCCGACGATCCCGTGGCCGCCCAGAAACCGCTTCTCCACGTCGAACAGGTGCATCGAGCCGCCCTTGCCCTTCGAGCACCCCGTCGCCTTGCCGAACAGCTCGGCCATCACCGCGTTGGCGGGGACGCCGCGCGCCAGCGCCTGGCCGTGCTCGCGATAGGAGGAGATGACGTAGTCGTCGTCCCGCAGCGCCGCGAGCGACCCGGCGGCGACCGCCTCCTGACCGATGTAGAGGTGACAGAACCCGCCGATCTTGCCGAGCGCGTACGCCTCGGCGGCCTTCTCCTCGAACCGGCGGATCAGGAGCATCTGGCGCAGCATGCGCCGCTCGAGGGCGGCGTCGGCGGCGGGTTTGGAGGTCTGAGCGGTCGCAGTGGCCATGGGGGACGAGGGACGGGGGACGGGGAGAAGGCTAGGCGGACGCCGTGGCGCGCTCGACCTGCTCCCAGGCGTGATAGCTCGAGCGCACCAGCGGTCCGGCCTCCACGTGGCGATATCCCATCTCGCGGCCGAGCCGGCGCAGCTCGGCGAACTCGGCGGGCGTGTAGTAGCGCGCGATGGGGAGGTGCTGGCTGGAGGGGCGCAGGTACTGGCCCACGGTCAGGATGTCGACCGCTTGCGCGCGCAGGTCGCGCATGGCGCCGAGCAGCTCGTCCCACTCTTCGCCCAAGCCGCAGATGATCCCCGACTTGGTCAGCATCTCGCCGTTCAGCTCCTTCGCCCGGTGCAAGAGCTCCAGCGCCCGCGGATAGCGTCCGCCCGGCCGCGCGAGGCGGTACAACCGCTCGATCGTTTCCAGGTTGTGATTCAGGATGTCGGGGCGCGCCTCCACCACGAGACGCAGCGCCCGCTCGCTCCCCTTGAAGTCGGGGATCAGCACCTCGACCGACGTGTCAGGCGTGCGCTGGCGGATTTCGGCGATGCAGCCGGCGAAGATCTCGGCGCCCCCGTTGGGGAGGTCGTCCCGATCGACGCTCGTGATCACGACGTGCCGCAACCCCATGCGGGCGACCGCGGTCGCGAGCCGGACGGGCTCGTCCTGGTCGAGCGTCGCCGGCGTCCCGTGGGCGACGGCGCAGTAGGCGCAGTTCCGGGTGCACACGTCGCCCAGGATCATGAAGGTGGCCGCCCGGTGCTCCCAGCACTCGCCGATGTTCGGGCAGTGGGCCTCCTCGCACACGGTGTGGAGCTTGAGATCCCGCATCAGGTGCTTCAGGGCCAGGTAGTTAGGCCCCCCGGGAGCGGGGACCTTGAGCCACGCCGGCTTGCGTGGGCTGAGGGGGGTGAGGGGGGTGGCCATGCGGCTTGGAGAAGATAGTGAGGTGGGGGAGGGTGCAAAAGGCCGAAATTCAACTAGACGGTTGATCGCTCTCCCCGGCCTTCGGATGCTTCAAACGGCGCAGTTCCTCTTCCAGTTCCGCATTCGTCGACAGCATGCCGTCCGCGATCTCGGCGATCTCCTCGGCTTCGCGCCACCGGCGCTCGAGCTCCGTGACCTCGGCCTGCTCGTCGACCGCCATTTCGAGCGCGAGGCGCCGCTCCGGTGCGAGGCTGCGCAGGGTGAGTTCGCGCCGGGCCACATCGCGAATCAGCTGCTCCGGTCCGCCGGCGCCCTCGACGAGCCGCGCCGCGTCTTCCGCGCGGCGGTGGTCGCGGCGTGCGAGCGCGAGGTAGGTGAGTCCCTGCCGCAGGGCCGCGTGCGCGTCGGGGCCGACGAGCAGCGCGCCTTCCGCGTGGCAGTTGGGGCAGCTCAAGAGCAGGGCGACGTCGGCCTGCGCATCGCGCACCACCCGCGCGTGCGCGACGTGCCGCGCCCGAAGGTTCATGACGCCGCCACAGCGCTCGCAGATCGGCGGCTCGACCAAGCCGATCCGCCGCCGCCCGACCATCCCTTTGTACATCGCCCGCGCGATGTTCGGCACGTTCCAGACGAACACGCCGAGCGACCCGCCAGCGGCGACGTTCACCGCCACCGCGAGCCCGACGGTAGCCACGGTCATCGGCACGACGAACTTCAGCTGCTCCCGCCGGCGGGCGCGCAACCGCTCGCCGTAGCGCCACGCGGCGAACTCGAGCCGCGGCGGCTTCCCCACGCGCACGAAGTCGTAGCCGTTCCACCGGATCAGCGTGACCTGCGCGGTGGCGGCGGTCACGCGTCCCGCGCCTGCCGCCCGCGCCAGCGCCTCGATGCGCTCCAAGCGGTCGTCGAGCGGCGCGAGGTTCCACCGGGCGCACTTCGGGCAGACGACCCACAGCCGGCCCTTCCACTCGTCGAACGCCAGCCGCTTCCCGACGCCGAGGCCGGACGGGCCGCCGTCGCCGGCGAGGTTGCCGTTGCAGAAGGCGCAGGTCTTGTACATCACGTCACACGTTGCAGGTCACACGCCGCACTCACTCGGTGAAGCGCTCCACCCGCAGAGAAGTGATGTCGACGTCGGTCGTGCCCACGGTGAGCAGGTCGGCGAGGATCTCGCCGCTGAGCGCCGCCAGCAGGATGCCGTTGCGGCCGTGACCGGTGGCGTACCACAGCCGGTCCACGGCGGGGTCGCGCCCGAGGATGGGACGCCCGTCGGGCGTCACGGGCCGCAGCCCCGCCCACATCCGCGCGACCGGTTGGGTGATCACGGCGGGCAGCAGCCGGACGGCGCCCCGGAAAATCTGGGAGAGGCCCTCGTTGGTGACGCGGGCATCGTAGCCGGCGCGCTCCATGGTGCTGCCCAGCACCGCGTCGCCGCCGCGCGCGAGTACGTACCCGTGCTCGTGGTACAGGATCGCGGGCGGCGTGCCTTCGGGCCAGGCGGTGGCCGCCATCTGCCCGCGCATCGGCTCCACCGGGAGCGGGCGGGGGAGTCCGCCGATCCGCGGGGACCAGACTCCCGCCGCGAGCACGACGTGGTCCGCCGCCTGCGTGCCGCGCGCCGTCACGACGCCGGTGGCGCGGCCGTCCCCGACCTGCACCGCGGTGACGGCTTCGGCGCGGAGGGTGGCGCCCAGGCGGCGGGCGTCGGCGAGGCAGGCCCGGGCGAGGGCCTGCGGATCCACGGCGCCGTCCTCGGGCGCGAACAGGGCGCCGAGGCACTCCGGCGCGGCGCCCGGCCAGCGCTCGCGCACCTCGTCGCCCTCCAGCCAGTCGCAGCGCAGCCCCGCTTGGCGCTGCCGCGCCACGTCGTGCTTGAGCGCGGCGGCCGCCTCGTCGTCGAAGGCGACCGCGGCGATGCCGGAGCGCCAAAACGCGATGTCGATCCCGGTCGTCTCCTGCAACGCGGGCGCGAGCGGCTCGTACAGGTCGCGGGCGCGCACCGACAGGGCGACGAGGACATCGTCGCTCGGCTCGATCTGGGCGGCGAGCATGCCGGCCGACGCGGGCGACGCGGCGGCCGGGTCCGGCCCCGGCTCGAAGATCGCGACCTCCAGCCCGCGCAGGGCGGCGGCCCGGGCGCACGCCGCTCCGACCGCGCCGCCGCCGATGACGGCGACGTCAACGGCTCCCCCCGTCATGCGCTGGCGCTCACCTGAAACCGGCGGCTACATTGCGTCGTACGGCCCCTCGCATTCGGGGACTCACGGAGGTATACCCCATGTTCCGGAGCATCTTCGGGTTCGCGATCGTCGCGGTCCTGGCGTGGATCGCGCTCAAGATCGTGTTTGGCATCCTCGGCGGCCTCATCGGTCTCGCGATGACCGTTCTGTGGCTCGCCGGCATCGGCTTCCTGTTCTACCTGGTGCTGCGGCTCGTCAGCCCCACCACGGCGGACAAGATCCGCGACATGATCAAAGGCCGGCCCGCGGACGCTTAGCGGTCCCACGGCAGGACCTGGCTGGAGTGCACGTGGACGATCTTCCAGCCCCGCGGCTTTTCCTCGCACACGAACGTGGCGCGGCCGGCCTCGGCCTGATTCTGCTGTGAGTTGATCCACCGGTAGTCCACCATCACCCAGGCGAACCGTCCCTCCAGGGTCACCGTGGCCGCGGCCACGGTGACCCGACCGGCGTATCCCATGCCCGCAAAACGCGGTGCCGCAAGCCGCACGCGCGCGTTCGCCACGACGAGCGCCTCGGGCGCGTAGAGCGTGTCGGCGGCCCGGCTCCCCGCGGCATCGAGCAGCAGGGCCTGGCGCACGACCTCCTGGATCAGCTCCGGCGTCCCGAGCGCCGCCGTCCCGGACGGAGGCGTGGGCCGGTGGCTCCGCGTGACACAAGCGCCGAGCAGCGCCGCCGCGAGGGCCAGCGCGCCGCGCCCGTCAGCGCGACGGGGGGGGCGCGGGGGGCGCATCGAGCTGGCGGATCACGGCCCAGCACAACAGCGGGATCAGGATCTCGTGGTGGCCGGTCAGCTGGATGCCGCGCCCGCCGGCGAGGGTCGGGCGCTCCACCACGTTCATGCGCGGCCGGTAGTGACGCTGCATGTCGCAGTCGCAGGCCGTGAACCCGCTCGGCTTTCCCCCGTTGAGATTGCGCGCCACGGTGAGCGCTTTCAGGAACACCTCGGGCATGACCACCGCGCTTCCGAGGTTCAGGACGACGCCGCCGTCGTCCAACGCCGGGAGCGACGCCGCGAGGCGCTTGAAGTCGCGGTGGCTGGTGGCGCCGAGGGCCGCGCCGTCGGCCGTGGGGTGCTGGTGGATGATGTCCGCGCCGAGCGTGGCGTGCACCGTCACCGGAATCCCGCGCTCGGCGGCGGCGAGGAGCAGGGACGCCTCGGGCGCGGCGAGCGTCGCGCGGCCCCGCAGGCAATCCGCCAGCGCTTCGCCCATGCCGCGCCCCGCCCGGGCGCCCGCCGCGATCGCGGCGTTCATCTCGCGCCCGGTCTCCTCCGCCATGCCGAAGGTGCCGTCCGCGAGCCCGGCGGCGACGTCCTCGCTCGTGCCGCCGTAGGCGGTGAGCTCGAAGTCGTGGATCGCGGCGCTGCCGTTCAACGCCAGGTGCGTGATGACGCCCCGCCGCACCAGCTCCCCGAGCAGGGGGCCGAGCCCGACCTTGACGACGTGCCCGCCGAGCATCGCGACGACGCCCCGTCGCCCGGCCGCGCGCGCCAGTTGCTGCGCGACGTAGCGCACGTCTTTCGCGGCCAGGATGTCGGGGAGGGAATCCCAGAAGGCGGCGAAGCTCTGGTCGCGGCCGGGGACGGGAGGGTGCGCGAGGAGGGACGGATCGACCTTGTTGGGGCGCTGCGCGACGGGGACGGTCTTCAACCGAGAGAAGTCCGCCTCGCGGTAGTCGGTCATGGGTGCTCCGGACGAGGGTCGGAGTACTCCTTGAGCTTGAGCGTCACCTGGCCGAACGAAAAATTGGATTGCAGTGCGAGCATGATGCGGGTGCTGTCGTCGGCGAGCCACATCCGCGCGTCCGCTTTCTCGGCGAAGATGCCGCCGCCGTTCGGGATGCGCGGGCGCACGACGATCGCGTTCCACTTCTTCCCCGCCACGCCGACTCGCTCGCGCTTCAGCACCTCGACGATCACGGGATTGCGCTCCGGCCGGAAGTAGCGGTGGTACTCGTAGCGTTTCCCGATCTCGAGCGGGACGGTGCGGATCCAGTAGAGGAAGGCGGCGTCGTCGAGCGGATCGGCGACGGTGGGCCGCGTCGTGTCGCGGCCCGCTTCGCGGTAGAACCCGGAGTCGGGGAAGATCTCGAACTTGCGCTCCCACGCCCGGCCCTTTTCCTCGGTCTGGTTCCAGTAGCGGCGCGACTGGAAGTCGCGGCGCCCCACCCAGGACTCGAGGTTCTGGTGGATGTGGTACCAGAGCGCGCCGCCGTCGATGAGGAACACGAAATGGACCGTCTCGACGCCGCGGATCGTGTCGAGCCCCGCGACCTGCATCGTTGCCGTGCCGACGCTGAAAGGTCCGTATCGCGCCCCGTAGACCAGTCGCTCCCCCACGGGGAACGGGACGGCAGGCGTGATCGCGCCGAAGAGCGACCGCGTGGCGGCGACGCCGGCCGAGTCCGAGCGGGCCGAATCGGACTGGGCGAGCAGGCCCCCTCCCAGGGTCGCGAGCAGCAGGCCCCCCCCCGCGGCCGCGGTCCGCGCCGCGCGGATGAGCGGCCGGGCGCGCCACGCGGCCAGCAGCTGGCGCCACGGCTGCACGCGGGATGGCCGCTGCGCCAGATCATACCGGGCCGCGGCCGGCACCGCCTCCGTGCGCCGGGCGTGCGGCGTGAGCCGCGCGAGCAGCTCCGCGCTCGCGCACCAGCCGTCGGTGAGGAGGAACGCCGCGTTGTCGCGGCGCAGCGCCTGGCGCAGCACGATGAGCCGCAGGGCGAGGAAGCCCGACACCGTGTCCCGGAGTCCCGGGAGCGCGAGCAGGCGCGACGCCCAGCGACGCGCGAAGCGGAGCGCCCGGGAGGCCTTCCCCCGCTGCTCCATCTGCTCCGCCACGACGAGATCGGCCCCGGAGTCGACGCGCTTCACCATCTCCTCCATCGCCTCTGGAGAGTGAATGAAGTCGGCGTGCAACGTGATGGCGCAGTCGCGCTTCGGCCGGTCGGTACGCTGGAGGGCCAGGCGCAGCAGCTCTTCGAGGCTCCGGGCGTACCCGCGGCGCTCTTGATGCGTCACGACGGTCATGGGCAGCACCTTCGCGTACGACGCGAGCACCTGGGCGGTGTCGTCGGTGGACGCGTCGTCCAGCACGAGCAGCTGGTATTCGCGCGGGAAGGCGGTGAACACCTGGCGCACCTTCCAGAGCACCAGGCCCGCCGTGCGGGCCTCGTTATGCACCGGAACGCAGACGTAGATCATAGCCCTGCAATCTAGACGAGCGAGCGATACAGGGCCAAGACGCCGGCGGCCATGGCGGGGGCCGTGAACCGCGGGGGAAGGGGGACGGGGGAGGGGTGGTCCAGCGCCGCAACGACTTTCCGGGCCAGGGCCTGCGCATCGCCGACCGGCACGAGCCACTCCGCGGGCACGATCTCGGGCAGCCCGCCGCCGCGGGTCGCGACGACCGGCTTGCCGAGCGCGAGCGCGTCGAGCACCACGGTGCCCAGCCCCTCCTCCTGCGACGACATCACCAGCACATCGGCCTCGCGAATGAGCCCATCGGCCTCGGGAATGTACCCCACCAAATGGACGCGGTCCCGAACGCTGAGGCGTGCGCTCTCGTCCTGGAGGGCCCGCCGCAGCTTTCCCTCACCCGCGATGACCCAGTGGAGATCGGGGCGGAGCTCCCGCGCGGCGTGCGCGGCCCGGACGAGCGTGCGCTGGTCCTTGGGGGGCTCGAGGGCGGCGACATTGACGGCGAGCGGCGCACCCGCGGGCAGGCCGAGTCGGGACCGGATGGCGAGCGGCGTGGCGGCGGCGGCGCGCACCTCGTCCGGATCGATCCCGGAGGGGATGACCACGATCCTCGCCGGCGGGACGCCCCCCGCGAGGAGCGCGGCCCGCACCGCCTGCGAGATCGCGATGACGGCGTCGGCGCCGCGCAACGGGCTGCCGCGGTGCACCGGAAAGCTCACGCGCCGGGTCGCGACGACGCGGGAGGCGCGCCGGCCTCCGGCCCAGCGCACGAGGCGGAGCGCGTGGCCGTCATGGGCGTGGAGGATGTCCGGCCGGAACGCCCGCGCCTCGCCGCGCAGTCCCCACCACGCGCGCGGATCGAGGCCGATCGTCCAGGGGACGGGGACGACGGGGACGAGGGCCGCGACCCGGCGCGCGAGCTCGCCGCCGCCGCTGGTGACGAGTCGCTGCTCCAGGCCCCCCCCCTCGCGGGCGAGCTCCCGGAGGAGGAGCCGGACCTGATTCTGACCGCCCCGGTACGCGCGCCCCGAGTCCACGTGCAAGACGCGCAGGGGCGGGGGGAGAGGCATCAGGCGGGCTGTTTCGCGGCGTGACCGAGGGCGGTGCGCAGCTCGGCGAGGGTGAAGGGCTTGTGAAGGTAGGGCCGGCCCAAGCCCTCGAGGAACTGGAGCGTGTCGCCGCGCACCGTGTCTCCGGTGGCGAAGATGATGCGTTCGGCCACCCGCGGGTCCTGCCGGATGAGTTTCATGTACATGTCCCGCCCCGAGAGGTGCGGCATGCGGAGGTCGCAGATGATCACGTCGAACGGCCCCGCGAGTGCGCGCTCCAGTGCGTAGGTGCCGTCGGTCGCGACCTCGACGGTGTGGCCCCAGCTCTCGAGCGTCGCGCGCATGTAGTGCAGGATGTGCGGCTCGTCGTCCACGACGAGGACCTGGAGCGGCCGTGCGGCGCCGACGGGCGCCGGAGCGGCTTCCGCGCGCGGCGGCGCGGCGCCGGCCGGGAGCTCGACCGTGAACGTGGCGCCGGCCCCGACCTTGGTGTCGAGCGAGATCCGCCCGCCGTGCTCCTTCACGATCCCCTGGCTGATCGACAGCCCGAGGCCCGTCCCCTGGCCCTCCCCCTTGGTGGTGAAGAAGGGCTCGAATGCCCGGGCGGCGACCTCCTCCGGCATCCCCGGCCCCGAGTCCGTGACGCCGACGGCGATCCCGTCGTGCACGCGCTTCGCCGCGATCCAGATGCGCCCCGAGGGGGCGTCGCTCGCGATCGCCTGGCAGGCGTTGTTGATCACGTTCACGAACACCTGCTTGATCTGGTTGGCGTTCACCTCGACCTCGGGGAGCTCCGGCTCGACCTCGAGGGTGGCCTCCACCTTGTGCGCCATCAGCTGGTTGCGCAGCAGCACCAGCGTCGACTCGAGGATCGGCCTGAGGGGCTGCAGCTTGCGCTCCCCCTCCTGGGTGCGGGCGAACGACAGCAGGTTCTTCACGATCGTCGCCGCACGCTCCGCTTCCTGGCGGATCACCTGGAGCGGCTCGGCGAACGAGGCCGGAATCTCTGCCGCCTCGGCCAGGAAGTCGCTGAAGCCGACGACCGAGGCGAGCGGGTTGTTCAAATCGTGCGCGACGCCGGCGATCAGTTGACCGATCGCGGACATTTTCTCAGACTGTATGAGTTGCTCCTGCAGGCGGCGCCGGTCCGTCTGGTCCTCGAACACCAGGACCGCGGCTCCCGGCTCGGCCATCGGGATGGCCGTGAGCAGCAGGATGCGCTCGCCGGACCGGATCTCGACCGAGGTCGCGGCCGGCTCGGCGATCGCACGGGCGATCGGGTCCGACCACGCCGGCGGCAGCAGCCCGAGCCAGGGCCGGCCCGGGATGGCGGTGACCGGCGTCTGGATCAGCTCGGCGAAGACGCGGTTGGCCCGGCGCACGGTGCCGTGCGCGTCCACGATGCAGATCGCCTGAGTGATGGCGTCCACCGTCTTCTCCCACTCGCGCTTGGCGGAGGAGAGGAGCTCGACCAGGCGGGCGTTCTCGAGCGCGATGGCGGCCTGGGCGAGCACCGCGGACACGAGCGCGAGCTCGGCCTTGCCGAGCGTGCCGGGCCGGTCGCTCGAGAGCGAGACCGCGCCCATGGTGCGGCCGGCCGCGACGAGCGGCGCGCCGAGCCACGACCGGGGCGGCTCGTCGGCGAGCTCGGCCCCGCGCCGGCGGGCCTCTTCCTTCACGTCCTTGGGGAAGACGAGCGGCCCGCGGCGCAGCGCCAGCTGGAGCAGGGGGTCGTCGGTGCGCGCCGGGACCGCGTTCGTGTCGTAGGTCACCGCGAGGCGGTTGGTCTTGGTGTCAAGTAGGATCACCGCCAGCCGGTCGGGCTTCAGCAACTCGATGAGCGCCCGCGCGACCAGCTCGATCACGGTCGCCGGGCGGAAGGCCCCCGCGAGCTCCCGGGCGAGCGTCGTGAGACGCGCCAGCAGCTCGATTCCGGGGGTCGGAGGGGCGGCGCTAGAAGGAGGCTTGGGCATGATTCTGGCCAACGTTCGCGGTCGCCTGCGCGCGCAGGACCTTCGCCTGATCGCGCTGGCCCTCGCGCGCGGCGACGCGACGGAGCGCGAGCGCTACGAGCGCCTGCTGCTCGAAGAAGGCCCCGACCGGCTGCTCGACGAGCCGGGGCTGCTCGAGGCGCTGCTGGCGCTGCGCACCCTCATCGTGCCGTCGCCGGCGCTCTTCACCTACGTCGCGGTGCGTCACAACCTGCGCGCCGCCGGAGTGGACGACCGCGAGCTCGCGGACTACCTGGCCGCGCTGCTGCTCGAGTTCGGGGACCACGACCGTCACACCCGCATCCGCCGCGCCGACGACGAGACCTACCACTACCTCGTCGACGTGGTGGAGGACCTCACCGGCGCGGACGACGCCGGCGAGCGCGGATTCCTGCTGTGCGTGCATCTGGGCAACTACAGCCTCTGGCTCGCCGGGCTGTTCCCGGACTTCATCGCGGCGCGGCGCTCCCGCCGGGGCGGCCCCGACCTGCCGTATTACGACGAGCTGGGCCGCCAGGGGTATCAGCTCGCCTCCGAACACCGGCTCGCGGAGCGCTTCGGCGTCGCCGGCATTTACCGGGCCGCCGCCGAGCGGTTCCCCGCGCTGCGCGT
>DASWDP010000153.1:0-15524 GCA_036395195.1 Gemmatimonadales bacterium
ATGGACGACCGCCGCGCGGCGCTGCTGCTCGCGCTCCTCGCGCTCGCGGGGGCGGGCGTGCGGCTGGCGCTCGCGCCCGGGACGGCGGCTGCGCCCGGCGACGTCCGGCTCGTCGCCATCGACACCCCGCCCCGCGGCGGCCTGCGCGAGACGGCGCGCGCCGCTGCGCGCCTGGCGCGTCCCCTGATGCCGGGCGAGCGGATCGACCTCGATCGCGCCGATGTGACGGAGATCACGCGCCTGCCGCGCATCGGGCCCGCGTTTGCGCAGCGCATCGTCGCCTGGCGGGAGCAACATGGCCCGTTTGGCAGCCTTACGGGCCTCGACAGCGTGCCCGGGGTGGGTCCACGCCTGATCGAGGTGGTCCGACCCTACGTGATGTTTTCGGGGGTGATCCCGCCGGTGCCTTGACACCCCATCGCCGGGAAGTATGTTATAGTGTTCAATTTCAATGAGTTGCGTACGGCGACAGCGGCGGCGACGTCCGACAAGCTGGGCGAGATCCTCGTCCGTGAAGGGCTGATCACCCAGGAACAGCTCAAGAAGGCGCTCCTCGAGCAGAAGAACACGGGGATGCGCGTGGGCTACACCCTGGTAAAGCTGGGCTTCGTCGAGGAGACCGAGATCTCCAAGATGCTGGCCCGGCAGTACCGCATGCCCGCCGTCGACCTCTCCCGCTTCGAGGTCGACCCCAAGATCCTCAAGCTCCTCCCCCCCGACGTCGCGGTCAAGCACACGGTGCTCCCCCTCAAGCGGGAGGGGCGGACGCTGACCATCGCGATCGCCGACCCGAACAACGTCACGGCGATCGAGGACATCAAGTTCATCACCCGCTGCGACGTGTTCCCGGTGATCGCGGGGGAGTACACCCTCCGCAACGCCATCGAGCGCTACTACCAGCAGTCCGACGCCCAGCTGCAGACGCTCCTCAAGGACATCGAGGCCGCGGACGACCTCGAGGTGGTCGAAGAGCAGGTCGACGAGGACGTCAAGGCGCAGGACCTGGCGGACGACGCCCCGGTGGTGAAGCTGATCAACGGGCTCCTGACCGACGCGGTGAAGCGGGGGGCGTCGGACGTCCACCTCGAGCCGTTCGAGCACGAGCTGCGGGTGCGCTACCGGGTGGACGGCGTGCTGCACGAGGTGATGAAGCCGCCGATCAAGATGCGTGCGGCCCTCACCTCGCGCGTCAAGATCATGGCGCAGCTCAACATCGCCGAGCGCCGCGTGCCCCAGGACGGGCGCATCAAGCTGAAGTTCGGCAGCAAGGTCATCGACTTCCGCGTCTCGACGCTCCCGGTGCTGTTCGGCGAGAAGATCGTGCTCCGGATCCTCGACAAGGGAAACCTGACCCTCGACCTGACGAAGTTCGGCTTCGAGCCCAAGGCCGAGCAGGACCTGATGAAGGCGATTCTGAACCCGTACGGGATGGTGCTGGTGACCGGCCCGACGGGGTCGGGGAAGACGACCACGCTGTACTCGGCGTTGTCGCGGATCAACACGATGGACGTGAACATCCTCACCGCCGAGGATCCTGTCGAGTACAACCTGATCGGCATCAACCAGGTGCTCGTGCGGAACGAGGTGGGGATGACGTTCGCCGCGGCGCTGAAGGCGTTCCTGCGGCAGGACCCCAACATCATCATGGTGGGAGAGATCCGCGACCTGGAGACCGGTTCCATTGCGATCAAGGCGGCGCTCACCGGCCACCTAGTGCTCTCCACGCTGCACACCAACGACGCGCCGTCCACCGTCACCCGCATGGTGGACATGGGGATCGAGCCGTTCAACGTGGCCAGCGCGGTGAACCTGATCGTGGCGCAGCGGCTGGTGCGTCGCATCTGCGGTGACTGCAAGCAGGAGCACAAGTACACCGACGAGGAGATCCACGCCTTCGGCTTCGCCGCCGCCGAGGCGGCGAAGCTGACGTTCTTCAAGGGCGCCGGCTGCGACACCTGCAGCGGCTCGGGCTACAAGGGCCGCCAGGGGCTGTACGAGGTGATGGCGCTGTCGAGCCCGCTGCGGCGCATGGTGCTGAAGGGCGGCTCGACCGAGGAGCTGCGGGAGGAGGCGGTGAAGGAGGGCATGCTCACCCTGCGCATGGACGGGATGGTCAAGGTGAAGCGGGGCATCACCACCCTGGAGGAAGTCGTGAAGGAGACGGCGGCATGACGGCGGGCGCTTCGCAGGGCTTGAATCTCCGCTCCTTGCTCGAGGAGATGATCGAGAAGGACGCGTCCGACCTCCACATCGTGGCGGGGGAGCGGCCCAAGCTGCGCGTGGACGGCGACATCGTGAACTCGGGGGTGGACGCGGTGCTCACGCCCAAGGACACGCTGTCGATCGCCTACTCGGTGCTCACCGATACCCAGAAGAAGCGGTTCGAGACGGAGAACGAGCTCGACTTCTCCTTCGGGATCCAGAACCTGGCGCGCTTCCGCGGCAACTGTTTCAAGCAGCGCGGCTGCGTGTCGCTGGTGATCCGGCAGATCCCCTTCAACGTCCGCACCTTCGAGGATCTGGGGTTGCCGGGCGTGGTGGCGAAGCTGGCCGAGAAGCCGCGCGGGCTGGTGCTCGTGACGGGTCCCACCGGGTCGGGCAAGAGCACCACGCTCGCCGCCATGATCGACAAGGTCAACAAAGAGCTGAAAGGGCACATCATCACGGTGGAGGACCCGATCGAGTTCATCCACCGCCATCAGAGCTGCATCGTCAACCAGCGCGAGATCGGGACCGACACCAACAGCTTCGCGGCGGCGCTCAAGTACGCCCTGCGCCAGGACCCCGACGTCGTGCTGGTCGGCGAGATGCGCGACCTCGAGACGATCTCGGCGGCGCTCACGATCGCCGAGACCGGCCATCTGGCGTTCGCGACGCTGCACACCAACTCGGCGATGGAGAGCATCAACCGCATCATCGACGTGTTCCCGTCGCACCAGCAGGCCCAGGTCCGCGCCCAGCTGTCGTTCGTGCTGGAGGGCATCATCACGCAGACGCTGTTGCAGAAGGCCAAGGGCCGTGGCCGCGTGATGGCGTGCGAGATCCTCATCATGACGCCCGCGGTCCGGGCGCTGATCCGCGACGAGAAGATCGAGCAGATCCCCTCGATGATGCAGGCGGGCAAGAAGCACGGGATGCAGACCCTGAATGACGCGCTCTACCAGCTCTACGTCGGGCGCGAGGTCACCAAGGACGAGTGTCTCCGCGTGAGCTCGCTGCCCAACGAGTTCCTGCGGATGATCGGGGAGCCGCCGCTGGACGAGAAGGACGTGATGTCCCCGACGGCTGGACTGCAGTCCGGCGCGCCCAAGGTGGCGGCGCGCCGCTAGGCGCCCGGGAGGAGTGAGCCATGCCCGTCTTCCAGTACACCGCCCGTACGCTCAAGGGCGATCTCGTCAACGACAAGATCGACCTGCCGACGCGCGACGACGTCATCGCCCACCTGCGCAAGAACCGCCTGGTGGTGGTGCAGGTCCGCGCGGCGCCGAAGGAGTTCAAGCTCAACTTCAAGTTCGGCGGCGGCGTCAAGACCCGCGACGTCGTCGTGTTCACCCGGCAGTTCGCCACCATGATCAACGCCGGCCTGCCCCTGGTGCAGGCGCTCGACATCCTCGCGCAGCAGACCGAGAACAAGATCCTGGCCGACACCACCCGCAAGGTGGTCTACGACGTGGAGAGCGGCCAGACGCTCGCCGACGCGTTGCGCAAGCACCCCAAAGCGTTCAGCGACCTGTACGTCAACATGGTGGCGGCGGGCGAGGCGGGCGGCATTCTCGACACGATCCTGGTGCGGCTCGCGGAGTTCCTCGAGAAGAACGACGCCATCGTGCGCAAGGTGAAGGGCGCGATGATCTACCCGGCGGTCATTCTGTCGGTCGCGGTCATCGCCATCGCCGTGCTGCTCATCTTCGTGATCCCCACCTTCCAGAACATGTTCGCCTCCGTGAACCTCGAGCTGCCGCTGCCGACCCGCATCGTGATCGGGTTGAGCCACGTCCTCACGAGCTACTGGTGGATCATCGGCGGCGTGATCGGCACGGGTCTGTTTGGCATCACCCGGTACTACAAGACCGCGCCCGGCCGGCTCCAGATCGACACCCTCCTCCTCAAGACGCCGGTGCTGGGCGACGTGCTCCGCAAGGCCGCCGTGTCGCGCTTCACCCGCACCCTGGGGACGCTGATCTCGTCGGGCGTGTCGATCCTCGACGGGCTGGAGATCACCGCCCGCACCGCGGGCAACATGGTGATCCACAACGCCGTCATGGAGTCGCGCGCGTCGATCGCGGGCGGCGAGACCATCGCCGCGCCGCTTCAGAAATCGAAGGTCTTCCCGCCCATGGTGATCTCCATGATCGCGGTCGGCGAGCAGACGGGCGGCCTCGACGAGATGCTGTCCAAGATCGCGGACTTCTACGACGACGAGGTCGACGCCGCGGTGAGCGCGCTGCTCGCGCTGATGGAGCCCGTCATGATCGTCGTGCTGGGCGTCGTCGTCGGCGGCATGGTGATCGCGATGTACCTGCCGATCTTCGACATGGTGAACGCGGTGCAGTGAGGACGCCGCCGGGCCGGTGAAGCGGGCCGACCGCCGGCCCTCGGGTGGCGCGCGCGTCGGCAAGCTGCGGCACGACAGCGTGCCGATGCGGCTGTACCACGACGCGAAGCGCCTCGGGGCCTGGGATCCACGGAGCCTCGACCTGCGCAAGGACGTCGAGGACTGGGCGCGCTTCACGGTCACCGAGCGGGACGTGCTGCTCCGTCTCACCGCCCTCTTTCAGGCGGCGGAAGAGAGCATGACCCGCGATCTCCTGCCGCTGCTCATGACCGTGGTCCGCGAGGATCGGCTCGAGGAAGAGCTGTTCCTCACCACGTTCCTGTCCGAGGAAGCGAAGCACACCGAGTTCTTCCGGCGCATCCTGGACGAGGTCTGCCGGCAATCCGGCGATCTCGACCGCTATCAGACGCCGAGTTTCCGCACGCTCTTTTCCGACAAGCTCCCGAACGCCATGCGGCACCTGCTCGCCGACGCCTCGCCCCCCGCGCAGGCGGAAGCGCTCGTCACCTACACCCTCGTCGGCGAGGGCGTGCTCGGCGAGGCGGGCTACCACGTGTTCACCACGGCCCTCGAGGGTGGCGGGGGGGGCCTCATGCCCGGCTTCCGCGAGGGCCTCCGGCTGGCGCAGGCCGACGAGGACCGCCACATGGCGTACGGCCTCCACGTGTTGTCGCGGCTCACGGCCGAAGACGACGCTGTGTGGGGCGTGATCGAAGACCGCATGGACCAGCTGCTTCCCGATACCCTGGGCGTCGTGACCGAGTTCTTCCAGCCGTACGACGCGATGCCGTTCGGGCTCACCCTCGACAGCGTGATCGAGTACGCCATGGCGAAGTTCGCCGGCCGGTGGACCTCGCTCGAGGAGGCGCGGGAGCAGGCACAGGCCGCCCGGGCGGTCGTGCGGTCTCCTCCCTCCTCCCTGGGTTGACCCGCGCGGCCCTCCGTCGCCAATCTCCCGGACTTCCTCGGAGGTGGGGGGCGTGCCGGCGGCCATCGTCTCGGAGCGGCTGAGCAAGATCTATCAGGTCAAGGTGCGGGACCCCGGCTTGGGCGGCGCCGTGCGCGCGCTCGTGCGCCCCCGCTACCGCGAGGTCCGAGCCGTCGAGGAGATCTCCTTCCAGGTCGAGCGCGGCGAGATCGTCGCCTTTCTCGGGCCCAACGGCGCCGGCAAGACCACGACGCTGAAGATGCTCACGGGCCTCCTGTACCCGACGGCGGGCCGCGCCGAGGTCGGCGGCTTCGTGCCCTGGGACGGCGGCCCCGCGTTCAAGCAGCGTATCGCGCTCGTGCTCGGGAACAAGCAGCAGCTGCTCTGGGACCTGCCCCCCGAGGAGACGTTCCAGCTCAACCAGGCGATCTACGGCATCCCCCCCGCCGACTACCGCGCGCGGCGCGACGAGCTCGTCGCCCTGCTCGACCTCGCCGCAGTGGTCGATAAGCCAGTCCGCCAGCTCTCGCTCGGCGAGCGGATGAAGTGCGAGCTCGCCGCGGCGCTCCTGCACCGGCCCGAGATCCTGTTTCTCGACGAGCCGACGCTGGGGCTCGACGTCACGGCGCAGGAAGCCGTCCGAGGCTTCCTCTGCGCGTACCGCGCGCGGCACGACGCCACGATCCTGCTCACCTCCCATTACATGGCGGACGTGACCGCGCTCGCGTCCCGCGTGCTGATCATCAACCGCGGGCGCCTGTTGTACGACGGCGCGCTCCAGGCGCTGGTGGCGCGGATGGCCCACACGAAACGCATCGAGCTGGTCCTGGGCGACGGGGTCACCCGCGAGCAGCTTGCCGCGTTCGGCGACGTCCGGGAATTCCGGTTTCCCAACGCGGTTCTGGAAGTGGCGCGCGACCAGGCCACGGCGGCGAGCGCGCGGCTGCTCGCGTCGGTGCCCATCGTGGACCTCTCGATCCAGGATCCGGCCATCGAGGACGTGATCCGGCGCGCGTTCGCGGAGGGGGAGAGGCGAGGGGAAGGGCCGTGAACCTCTGGCTGCGGCGCTACGCGGCGCTCGTCCGCTCGGCGTGGCTCGTGGACCTGCAGTACCGCGCCGCGATCGCGATCTGGATGCTCTGGAACGTGACCGAGCCCGCCATCGCGCTCGGGATCTGGTGGTCGATCGCCGGAGAGGGCGCCGTGCAGGGCTTCGGGCGCGACGACTTCGCGCGCTACTTCTTCGGCGTGGCGCTCGTCAACCAGCTGACCCTCGCGTGGGACGCCTGGTACATCGACCGCTGGATCCGCGATGGCGAGATGAACTTCCGCCTGGCGCGTCCGATCGCGCCCGTGCACGAGGCCGTGGCGGACAACATCGCCTACAAGGCGCGGACGGCGTCCGTGGTGCTCCTCGTGTGGCTGCTCGCGGCGCTGCTGTGGCCGGCGGTGCGGCTGCCGTTCGCGCCGGGGCGGTGGGCGCTGTTCGCCCTCGCGGCGCTCTTCGCCGCGGCGATCCGGTTTCTGAACGGCTACGCCACGGGCCTCCTGGCCTTCTGGACGACGCGCGCCACGGCGCTCATGGAGCTCCAGTTCGGCGTGTCGCTGTTCCTCTCGGGGCGGCTCGCGCCCCTCGCGCTGCTGCCGCCCGCCGTCGCGTCGGTGGCGGGGCTCTTGTGGTTCCCCTCCATCCTCGCGTTTCCGGTGGAGGTGCTCACGGGAGCCGTCACCACACCGGAGCAGTACGTGCGGGGGTTCGCGGCGCAGGCGCTCTGGGTCGCCGTCTGGTGGGTGGCATACCGGGCCGTCTGGCGCCGCGGCATCCGGCGCTACGGGGCGGTGGGGGGATGAAGGTCGGTCGCGTGCTGCGCGCGCTGTGGCGCGTCAACGTCGTCGAGGAGCTGCAGTACCGGGCCAACTTCGTCGCGAGCCTGCTCGGCACGCTCTTCTCGATCGCGCTGGCGCTCCTCACGCTCGCGCTGTTCTTCCGGCACACCACGCGGCTCGGCGGCTGGGACTACTGGGAGGTGGTCGTGCTGCTCGGCGTGTTCAACGCCCTGACGGGGGTGATCGAGGCGGTGCTGCGTCCCGGGATCGGCGAGCTCGCCGACGACGTGCGGAGCGGCAAGCTGGACCTGATCCTCACCCGGCCGGTGGACGCCCAGCTTTACGTCTCCTTCCGGCGGCTCGACTTGTGGCGCTTCAGCGACGTCGTGCTCGGCCTGGCGCTCGCCGGTTACGCGCTGGTGCGGGTGGGCCGGATGCCGTCCCCCCTCGACGTCCTCGCGTTCGGGGTCACCCTCGGCGCGGCGGTGGCGGTGGTGTACGCGATCTGGGTTGCGCTGATGAGCCTCGCCTTCTGGTTCGTGGCGGTGGAGAACCTGTCGGTGTTGTTCGACGCCGTGTACGAGGCGGCGCGCTACCCTGTCTCCGCGTACCCGGGGGCGCTGCGCTTCATCTTCGTGTATCTCGTGCCGATCGCGTGGACCACGACGATCCCGGCGTCGGCCCTCACGGGGCGACTCGGTCCCGCGACGGCGCTCGGCGCGGCGGGCGTCGGGGCGGTGGCGCTCGCGCTCACGCGGCGCCTGTGGCGAGCGGCGCTACGGCGCTACACGAGCGCGGGCGGGTGAAGAGGTCGGCGGCGCACCGGGAACAATCGAGGCGCGCGCGACGCTTGGGTGGCGTCCTTCACCGCACGGAGAGCATCATGGCTGGCGTAACCCACGAAACACTCAACGACCTTCCCGAAACCTCACGCAATCAGGTCATCGACCTGCTGAACGAGCGCCTCGCCGACGCCATCGACCTGCAGGCGCAGGCCAAGCAGGCCCACTGGAACGTCAAGGGTCCGCAGTTCATCGCGCTGCACAAGCTGTTCGATGAGATCGACGAGGCGGTGGAGCAGTACGTGGATCTGCTCGCCGAACGCATCGTGCAGCTCGGTGGGATCGCGGAGGGCACGGTCGCGATCGTCGCCGGTCGCACGGAGCTGCCGCAGTACCCCATCAACATTTCCGGCGGGGCGGAGCACGTCTGGGCGCTGTCGAACGCACTCGCCGGGTTCGGCGGGCGGATTCGGACGGCGATCGACGAGACCGACGATCTCGGGGACGCGGACTCGATGGACATTTGTACCGAGATCTCGCGCGGCATCGACAAGTGGCTGTGGTTCGTCGAGGCGCACGCGGAGGGCGGGGTGCGCGCGCCAGTGACCGCCACCCGCTCCTAGGGGACCGACGCGGGCGGCGGCGGGTCGGTCGTGCCGGCGAGGCTCGGGAGCTCGAGCCACTGCCGGGGGAAGCGCGGCAGGAACTTCACGTGGCGATTGATCACCGCCTGTACCCGCCGCCACCAGCACACGATCGGCCCCCGCGTACGGCCCACGCTCACCACCGCGAACGGGATCGAGTCGGCGACCACGGTGCGCAGGTCGGGCTGGGACAGCGAGCAGAGATCCTCCGGCGTCCGGACGCCGAAGCTCGAGTCCGGACCGGTCCACACGTGGTTGTGCCACACCGCGAGCGTCGTCGGCGCGCAGGGGAGGGGTTGGACCGCGTCGCGCGCCGACCTCACCAGGTCCGGCATCAGGAAGTCCTGCACGACCGCGCTGTCCCCCGCCGCCGTCCCCTGCAGGCACAGCACCACTTCGCGGTCGAGCCCGGCGGCGAGCAGGCTCAACCGGCGAAACAGCGACGGCGTGAGGATCAGACGCTTCAGCGGTTGCGACGCGAGGATCGCCGAGTCGGCGGGGGTGAGCGCCGCCTGGGCCCGCCCGGCGGCGGGCGCCACGAGGGCGATGGCCACCAGCCCGGCGGCGACGCGGGAGATTTGGCGCTTCATTCTCTACAATAGTAGCCGCGCCTCCTGGGAACAAAGACGCGAGCCCGGGAGACGTCCGCTCTTGCACTTCGCCACACCACTCCCAATACTTAGCGCCTGCGCCCGGCGCGACCGGCGGTCGGCAGCCACGCGTAAGTCATTCTTGTAATTTCACTTAGATGTAGTCAAAGGAGCGGGATGTGAAGTGGTTCGGGGGCGGCTCGAGCGGCTCGCCGATACCGACTCCGCAGACCTTGCTGCGCTCGGTATACATCGGGCGCGTGTGCGTCGCGGTCGCGGTGTATCTCGCCGCCGCGCTCAAGTTCGCCGTCGCCGAGCCGCTCGACCTGCTGGTCACGTCGCTCCTGCTCGTGACGACGGTGGTCGTGACGATCGCCTCGTACTGGTACACGCATTTCCGCGGCCGCTCCCCCGGCCAGACCTTCCTGTACGCCCAGGCGCTGTTCGACGTCGCGCTGATCACCGCGGTCGTGCACATCACCGGCGGCCCTCAGAGCGATCTGACGCCGCTGTACGTGCCGCTCATCGCCGTCACCGCCGTGCTGATGCCGCCCGCCAGCACCGCGCTCGTCACGGCGCTGGTCGGGATCGTCTACGTCGCGGACGTGTTCTACGGCCACCGGACGACCATGTCCGGCGCGGTCGGCCTGCAGCTGTCGGTGTTCGTCGGGGTCGCGGCGGTGACCGCCTACTTCGCGAGCCGCGTGTCGGTGATGGGGGCGGAGCGGGAGGCGCTGGCGGGGCAGCTGCGCCAGGTCCGGCTCGAGGCCGACGACGTGCTGCGCAACATCCCGACCGGGATCGTGACCGTGGACGGCGAGGGGCAGCTGCTGTATTGCAACCCGGCGGCGGAGCACATCCTCGGCTTCAAGGAGCGGCAGTGGCGCGACCGGTCGATCATGCCGGAGTTCGCGCGCATCGCGCCCGAGTTCTGGGCGGCGGTCACGGCGACGGCGCGCCGGGGGGTGCGGGCGATGCGCGTGGAGGCCACGGTGCGGCGCGCCGACCGCACGTTCCCCATCGGCGTGACGACGACGACGCTCGAGCTCGAGCCCGGCGACGTGCCGCGCGTGACGGCGATCTTCACCGACATCTCGGACTCGAAGCGGCTCGAGGAGCTGCACCTCCGCGCGGAGCGCCTCGAGGCCGTGGCCGAGCTGTCGTCCAGCCTGGCGCACGAGATCAAAAACCCCCTGGCGTCGATCCGCTCGTCGGTCGAGCAGCTGGGGCGCGCGAAGCGCGTGAACGCCGACGAGAAGTTCCTCACGTCGCTGATCGTGCGCGAGACCGACCGGCTGTCGCGCCTGCTCTCGGAGTTTCTCGATTTCTCCCGCGTGCGCGCCACGGAGTGCCGGCCGCTCGACCTGCACGCGGTGGCGGCCGCGGCGATCCGTCTCGTGCGCGAGCACCCGGACTGCCCGGAGGACGCCGTCATCGATCTGGCGGGCGACCCGACCCCCATGGAGGGGGACGAGGACCTGCTCCATCGGGTGGTGTCGAACCTCGTGCTGAACGCCGTCCAGGCCACGGGCAAGGGCGCGCGGGTCGTGGTGCGCACCGGCCGGCCCGGCGTCCACGAGCTGCCGGGCGGCGCCGGCATCGAGAGCCCCGTGTCCCTCGCCGTGAGCGACAACGGCCCGGGCATCCCCGAGAACCTGCGGGCCCGCCTGTTCGAGCCGTTCGTGACGGGTCGGGTGGGCGGCACCGGCCTCGGCCTCGCCATCGTGCAGCGCGCTGTGGACGCGCACCGTGGCCTGGTGCTCGTGGACTCCCCGCCGGGGCAGGGAACGACGTTCACGGTCTACTTCCCCGCCGCCCGGCGGAAAGAGGAAGCGGCATGAGCCAGCAGCCTTCGATTCTCGTCGTGGACGACGAGATGGGGATCCTGGACGTGCTCCGGATCCTGTTGAAAGGGGAAGGGTTCGACGTCACCACCGCCCAAGGTGGGAAAGCGGGGCTCGAGGCGCTGAAGGGGAACCCGCCCGACATCGTGCTCACGGACATCAAGATGCCGGGCGTCTCGGGCACCGAGATCCTCGCCGCCGTGCGGGAGCAGGACCCCGAGACCCCCGTGATCCTCATGACCGCCCAGGCCTCGCTGCAAAGCGCGATCCAGGCGGTGAACCAGGGCGCCTTCTACTATATCCAGAAGCCGTTCTCGAACGACGACCTCGTCGCGATCTGCCGCCGGGCGGCCGAGCAGCGCCTGCTCAAGGCGGAGAACAAGCAGCTCAAGCAGGAGATCCGCCGCCGGGAGCGCTCCGGCCTCGTCAAGCCGCTCGGCAAGTCGCGGGTGTTCGGCGAGGTGCTGAAGCTCGCCGAGCAGGTGGCGCCCACCGAGAGCACCGTGCTCATCCAGGGAGAGTCGGGCACGGGGAAGGAGGTCATCGCGCGCTACATCCACGAGCTGTCCGCGCGCGCCGACGGCGGATTCTTTTCACTCAACTGCGGCGCGCTCCCGGAGAGCCTGCTCGAGTCGGAGCTGTTCGGCCACGTAAAGGGCTCGTTCACGGGCGCGGTGCGGGACAAGCAGGGCCTGTTCGCCGCGGCGCGAGGCGGCACCTTCTTCCTGGACGAGATCGGGGAGATGTCGCCCGCCACCCAGGTGAAGCTCCTGCGCGTGCTGCAGGAGCGGGAGGCGATCCCGGTGGGCGGCACCGAGGCGATCCCGGTGGACGTCCGCGTCGTGGCGGCGACCAACCGCGACCTCGAGGACGACATCAAGCGCGGGCGGTTCCGCACCGACCTGTACTACCGGCTCAACGTGATCGCCATCCAACTCCCGCCGCTGCGCGAGCGCCGCGACGACATCGAGATCCTGTGCAAAGAATTCCTCAGCCGGACCGCGAGCGAGCGCGGCGAGCAGCCGAAGGCGCTGGCCGAAGACGCGAAAGCGGCGCTGCTCGCCTACGACTGGCCCGGCAACGTGCGCGAGCTCGAGAACGCGCTCGAGCGGGCGGTCGTGCTCAGCAAGAACGACGTCATCGAGCTCCCGGCGCTCCCGGACAAGCTCACGGAGCGGCGGGCCGAGCCGCTGGTGGCCGAGCGGCCTCACGCGAACCCGACGCTCGACGTCATCGAGCACGCCTACATCACCTGGGTGCTCCAGAGCGAGGGCGGCAACAAGACCCGTGCCGCCGAAGTGCTCGGCATCGATCCCTCCACCCTCTACCGCAAGCTGAGCCGGTACGAAGGCGATGTGTCCGGGGAGGGCTGAGCCGGGCGATCCCGTCGGCGCCGCGACGCTCGAGCGGATGGCGGCGGCGCCGCGCTACAACCGATGGATGTTCGAGCGGCTGCGCCCGTGGATCGGGCGCCGCGTGCTCGAGATCGGTGCGGGCATCGGCAACATGTCGGCGTTCCTGCTGGACCGCGAGCGGCTGATCCTCACCGACACCGAGGGATTCTACCTCGACCGCCTGCGCGACCGGTTCGCCGGCCGGCCGCAGATCAAGGTCGCGCCGCTGCGCCTCCCGGCGTTCGACCCGGCGCTCGCAGCCGAGCGGCTCGACACCGTCGTGTGCCTGAACGTGCTGGAGCACATCGAGGATGACCGCGCGTCGCTGCGGGCGATCCGCGACCTGCTCGCCCCCGGCGGCCGCCTGGTGCTGCTCGTGCCGGCGCTGCGCGCGCTGTACGGCAGCCTCGACGAAGCCCTGGGCCACTTCCGGCGCTACCTGCCCGCGGAGCTCCGGGAGAAGCTCGGAGACGCGGGGTTCCGGGTGCGCCACGTCGAATACTTCAACCTCGCGGGCGTGCCCGGCTGGTGGCTCGCGGGCCGCGTCCTGCGCCGCCGCCTCATTCCCACCGGCGCCCTGCGCTGGTACGAAGCGCTCGTCCCGCTGTTCCGGCTGGAGCGGCTCC
Source organism: Gemmatimonadales bacterium (assembly GCA_036395195.1). Lineage (GTDB taxonomy): Bacteria > Gemmatimonadota > Gemmatimonadetes > Gemmatimonadales > GWC2-71-9 > AG41. The sequence goes on from DASWDP010000153.1 coordinate 13,191, forward strand.
TCCCCTGGCGTATCGGGCAGTCGTTGATCGCGGTCGGGGAGGCATGACAGCCGCGCTCTCGGTCATCGTGCCCGCCTACAACGAGGCCGCGACCATCGAGGCGGTCGTCGACCGCCTCCGCCAGGTGCCCCTCGCGCTCGAGATCATCGCGGTGGACGACGCCTCGACCGACGGCACCGGCGCGCTGCTCGACCGCCTCGGGGCCGCCGGCCTCGTGCACCGGGTCGTCCACCACCCGAGCAACCGCGGCAAGGGCGCCGCGCTCCGTGCGGGCATCGCCGCGGCGACCGGAGACGTGGTCGTCGTCCAGGACGCCGACCTGGAGTACGATCCCGCCGAGCTGCCCCGCCTGCTCGAACCCATCCGCAGCGGCCGGGCGGACGCTGTCTACGGCTCGCGCTTCCAGGGCGGCTCCCACCGCGTGCTCTTCTTCTGGCACGCCGTCGGCAACCGGCTGCTCACGCTGCTCTCCAACACGCTCACGAACCTGAACCTCACCGACATGGAGACGTGCTACAAGCTGGTGCGCGCCGACCTGCTCAAGCGGCTGCCCCTCACTGCCAATCGGTTCGGGTTCGAGGTCGAGATCACGGCGCGGCTCGCGCAGGCGCGCGCGCGCATCTGGGAGATGCCGATCTCCTACAGTGGGCGGACGTATGCGGAGGGGAAGAAGATCACCTGGCGTGACGGTTTGGCGGCCCTGTTCCATATCTTGCGCTACAACCTGCTGCCGCCGCGGGGGTCATGGCGGAGCCGCTGACGCCCCCCCCCGAGCGCGCGGCCCGCCGTGCGGGGATCGCCACCGGCCTAGTGGCCCTCGCGGGCGGGGCGCTCACGCTCAACCACATGCTGGCGGGCGTGTTCTACGACGATGGCTTGTACGTCGGCATGGCATACGCGCTGAGCCACGGCCTCGGCTACGTGCACCCGCATCTCCCGGGCCACCCCGCAGCGGTGCACTTTCCGCCGCTCTATCCCCTCGTCCTCGCGCCCTTCGTCGGACTCCTGCCGCTCACGACCGCGGCATTCGCGGCCAAGGTGCTCAACATCCTGCTCGGCGCCGCAGCCGCCGGACTCATCGCCTGGCACGCGACCCGTGTGGAGCTGCTGGGCCCCGGGGTGCCCCGGTGGCTGGCGCCGGCGATCGTCGCCGCGGCCGCGGTCGCGCTCCCGACGCTGACGATCCTCTCCGTGCTCTTCTCCGAGCCCCTGTTCAGCGTGCTCCTCGCCCTCGCCGTCATCTGCGCGGATCGGCCGCCCACGCGCTGGTCTGCCGATCGGGGAGCGGTGCTCGCGGGCGTCGCCGCCGCCCTCGCCCTGCTCACCCGATCGATCGGGATCGCCGCCGGAGCCGGGATCGTCATGTATTTGCGGATCGTGCGCCATGCCTCCTGGCGACGGGCCGTGCTCGCCGGTGCTCCCGTCTTCGTCGCGGCCCTCGGCTGGGGACTCTGGGTCCTGCGTCATCGGGGCGGCATCGATCCCAGCATGGCGACGAATTACGGCAGCTATTTCGAGGTGCTGAAGACCGCGGGCCTCGGCGTCTTCTGGCCCAGCCTGCGCGACCTGCCGCGGCCGCTCGGCGATCTGACCCTGCAGTGGCTTCCCGTGCCGGGGCTGTATTACGTCTTCGCGACAGCGGCCCTTGCGGTCCTGATATACGGGCTGGTCCTCATGGTTCGCCGGTCGAGCATCGGGCTCACGCTCGTGTGTTACCTCGCGATCCTCGCCGTCTGGCCGTTTCCCGTCGATCGCTTCGTCTGGGTCGTGCTTCCGTGGTTGGGCCTCGCCTGGTTCGCTGCCGTCGTTCGGCTGTGGCGGCTCCCGACGTTGCGACCGCTCCGCGTGCCCGTCGCGCTCGTGGCCGGCGCGGTGGTCGTGGGCTACGCCTCGCTCGAAGTCGGCGGGCTCCTCACCCGGGCGTGGCGCGCCGGGCCAGCCCTGGTTTCGAACGCCGCGGGCGAGATGCTCCCCTGGCTCGAGACGCTGCCTCCCGACGCGGTGATCGCCGCGGATTTCGAACCTCTGTTCTGGCTTCATACGGGCCGCACCTGGGTGCCGCTCTATGTCCACAGTTACCGCGGACGCGAAGTCACCGTCCCCCCCCCGGCCGAGCAGCGCGCCTACCTGGAGCGCCAAGGCGTGAGCTACATCATGATCGCCGGATACGTGTCTGAGTCCGCCCCCGAGGTGGATGCACTGCTCGGCGCCTATCCCGGCTGGCTCACGATAGTCCACCGCTGGAGTGGCGGCCGCGCAGTCTTCCGGGTGAACAGTGGACACTAAGCGACTGTACGCGATCGTGGCCGCCTGTGCGGTCGTGGTGTACGTCGG
>DASWDP010000154.1:0-15141 GCA_036395195.1 Gemmatimonadales bacterium
CTCGTGCTCGTCCTGTTCCTGGGGTCCCTCGGCTCGCTCAACCGGGTGTGGCTGAGCCTCTGGGGATTGTTGCTGTTCGTGGGCGTGATCGGCGCCGGCATCCTGGTACCGCTCGGCCTGCACCTGAAGCCGGCGAGCTTCGGCAGCCTCGCGGCGCGGCCGGTGGTGAACGCGGCCAAGCTGGTACTCCTTGGAGGCTTCCTGTTGCGGCTCGCTACGATGCTCGCTTCCGAGGGAATCGAGCGCTACCGTGTGGCCGCGGGGATGTAGCACGATGACTATCCGTCGTTGGTGCCTGGCGTTGATCCTGACCGGCCTGGTGGGGGGGGGCTGCGCGAGCCCCGAGGCCAAGCGGGTGCGGGGGGGCGGACCCGGCGGCGATCCGGGCAACCACGACCCCGTCACCGAACTGCACCAGGGCGCCCAGATGTACTACCGGACGCCCTGCCGCACCGTAAAGGTGAAATGCTCTGGCCCCATGCCCGTTTTCGGCGCGTCCGGAACGTAGAGATACAACAGCGGGTGGCTGAAGCTCGCCGCGAAAGCCCCGAGTCCGAGGCCTGGCTCGGGCTTTTGGAGTCGGCCCTGGGCGAGAGCGAGGACGGCGCCGCGTGGGAGGCCGTCGTGCCGGCGGCCCCGCCGGCGGACCGGCCCGTCAAGGCGCCGATCCTGTCCGGCGCCCGGTTCACGGTCGACGGGCGGGCGACCCGCCGTTGGGTGCGCGAGCTGCTGCAGCGCACCGGGGGGATGAACGGGGGGGCACGGCGGATCGAGGGGCTCGCGCTGCTCGAGGCCGCGGTGAACCAGGACGATGCGCGCGTCGACGCGCTCGCCACGGCGGCGGGCGCCGACCCGCATGCCGTCCGCGTGGTGGGGCAGATGGCGGCGCTGCCCCTGCTCCACGCCTGCGCCCGCAGCCTGGCGCGCGAGCTGGCACCCACGTGGTGGGAAGGCTATTGCCCGCTCTGCGGGGCCTGGCCCGTGCTCGCCGAGTACACCGGGCTCGAGCGCAAACGCCAGCTGCGCTGCGGGCGCTGCGCCACCGGCTGGGCGGTCCCCCTGCTGCGCTGCGTCTTCTGCGACGAAACCGAGCACGAGAACCTGGGCTATCTCACGCCCGAGGGCGGCGAACAAACGCGAAGGGTCGAGGTCTGCAACACGTGCAAGGGATACGTGAAAGGGCTCACCACCGTGCGCCCGCTCGCCGCCGGGGCGATCCTGCTGGACGACCTCAAGACGGTCCCGCTGGACGTGGCGGCCCTCGAGCGCGGATACCGGCGCCCCGAGCGGGCGGGCTACGCGCTCGCGGCTCGGGTCGCCGAGCGGCGGCGTGCCACGCTGTTCGGTCGACGGAAGGGCGGCAAGGACGGCAGGAGCGGCACGTGAACGACGGTACCGCGCCGCGCCCGGGCGAAGTCTGCCGCGAGCTGCTCGCCGCCCTCGACGCGTCGGAGGGAAAACGCCGGCGCCGCAAGCGCGACACGACTCCCGACGCGATCGGGCTGGCGATCAAGCGAGACCTCCTGGAGCGGGCGATCGTGGCCGACCCCGAGCCGGACGAGTTCGAAGTTTGGCTGCACGAGCAGTGCCTCGCCGCGGGCGGCGCCGAGGGCGGCGTACGGGCGATGGCGCTGTCGATCTTCGAGGAATGGCGCCTGGCCCACGAAGCCGACGCGTTCCGGAGCTGGCTGGCCCGTGGGGCGCCGTCGGACGACGCGATCCGCGATCAGCCTTCAGACACCAGCCGTTAGCGAGGAACACCATGCACGTCGATGTGCGTACGCGGGTCGCGGTTCTCTGCGGCACCCTCCTCACACTCCTGGCCTGCGGTGGCGGCGCCTCCCGCAAGGCGGCCACCGCCGCCGGCCCGCTGCCGGAGGCGGTGCGGGAGATGCGGGTGCGCGAGAGCCCGTACTACCTCATCTACTCCCCACCAGTGAACCTCGCGAAGCCGCCGGATACCACGTCCCACGGGCGGAAGCCCCCCCCTCGGAGCTAGCGCCCCGACGGTGGCTGGCATCGACATCCGGAACTTGAGAAAGCAGTTCGGGGACTTGCACGCGGTCGACGGGGTGGACCTCTCGATCCGCGACGGCGAGTTCCTGGTGCTGCTCGGGTCCTCCGGCTCCGGCAAGACGACGCTGCTCCGCATGATCGCGGGGTTGGAGCGACCCACGTCGGGCGAGATCCACATCGGGGGCGAGCGGGTGGACGGCGACGTGCCGCCCCGGGCCCGCGGGATCGCCATGGTGTTCCAGAGCTACGCGCTCTACCCCCACCGGACCGTGTTTCAGAACATCGCCTTTCCCCTCGAGGCGATCCGGACGCCGCGCAAGCAGATCGAGGAGAAGGTGCGGTGGGCGGCCGAGATGTTCAGCATCTCCCGCTACCTCGATCGCTATCCGCGTCAGCTCTCGGGAGGGGAGCGCCAGCGGGTCGCCCTGTGCCGCGCCCTGGTCCGGGATCCCAAAGTCTTTCTGCTCGACGAGCCCCTCGCCAACCTCGACGCCAAGCTGCGGAACACCGCGCGGGACGACCTGAAGCGGTTCCAACGCCAGATCCAGACCACGACCGTGTACGTGACGCACGACCAGGTGGAAGCGATGGGGCTGGGCGACCGCATCGTGGTGATGGAGCGGGGGAAGGTGCGGCAGATCGGCACGCCGCAGCAGGTCTACGAGGACCCCGTCGATACGTTCGTGGCGACCTTCGTCGGCCAGCCGCCGATGAACCTGCTCGACCCGCGCGACCCCTCCCTGCCGGCGGGCACCCTGCTGGGCTTTCGCCCCGAGCACCTGCTCCCCCGCACCGTCTTCGGTGCCGGCGAGGACACGCGCCCCTTTCGCTTCGCGGTGCGACGCGTGGAGTACCTGGGCTCTGATCGCTACGTCTACGGCTCGATCGTCGAGAGCGGCGCCCCCCCCTCCCCCTCCCCCTCCCCCTCGCCCTCCGAGGCCACGATCATCGCGAAGCTGCCCGGGACCATCGCGATCGCGATCCCGGAAGGGGAAACCCACGACTTCGCCGTGCCGCGGCGGGCGCTGCGCTACTTCGACGCAACGACAGGGCTGAGGCGCAAGCTGTGACCCACCGGCGGACCCTGGCCGACCGCGAGGACGTCCTGGGCGGCGTGATGCTCGCCCCGGCCCTCGCCTACGTGATCCTCCTGGTCGGCGTGCCGTTCGCGCTGGCGATCGTGCTCAGCTTCAGCAATGCCACCGCCGGCAGTCTCAGCTTCGGGTGGGCCGGCTTCCACAACTACGCCGCGATCCTCGGCGACCCGATCTTCCTGCGGGCCCTCCGCAACAGTGCGGTGGTCACCGTCGGCTCCCAGGTGCTCGTGGTGATCCTCGCGACCGCAGCCGCCCAAGTGTTCCGGGCCGCCTTCCGGGGCAAGCGCGTCGCCCGGTTCGTCCTGCTCCTGCCGTGGGCTGTGCCGGTCTCGCTCGCGGCGATCGCGTGGACGTGGATCTTCGATTCCACGTTCAGCGTGATCAACTGGACGCTCAAGGTCACCGGGCTGCTCCACGGGTGGCTGTACTGGCTCGGCGATCCCGCGCTCGCGCTCCTCGCCATCATCATCGTGCAGGCGTGGCGGATCTTCCCGTTCGCGACGGTGATCGTGCTCGCCGGGCTGTCGTCGATCCCGCAGGAGATCCTGGAGGCGGCGATCGTGGACGGCGCCGGGTTCTGGCGGCGCTTGTTCCGCATCGAGTTGCCGCTGCTCCTGCCGGTCGTCGCCGTCGCCGTGCTGTTCGGCGTGGTGTACACCGCGACCGACCTGGGCGTCGTCTACATCCTCACGGGCGGCGGGCCGGCCAACACGACGCACGTGCTGCCGACGCTCGCCTTCCAGCGCGGCATCCTGGGCGCCGACCTCGGGCAGGGCGCCGCGATCGCGGTCTTCCTGCTCCCCTTCCTGATCGTCGTCGCGATCGCGATGCTGCGGCTGGCCCGGCACACGGAGGTCGGGGCGCGATGACCCGGGGCGACGTGCGCCGGGCCGGGAAGCGCGTGGCGCTCTACGCCGCCGCGCTCGCCATCACACTCTTCGCCGGGTTCCCGTTTTACTGGATGCTCATCACGTCTTTCAAGCAGAACCGGGACCTGTACGTCGGCGCGTCGGACCTGAGCCACATACCCTGGATCTTCAACGACCCGCCGACCCTCGATCACCTGCGGCTGCTCTTCGGGCAGACCGACTTCCCCCGCTGGGTGCTGAACACGCTGCTGGTGGTGGTCGCCGTCGTCTGCATCACGGTGGCGGTGGCGGTGCCGGCGGGATACAGCCTGGCCCGGCTGACGGGCCGCTGGGGAGAGCGCATGGGGATGGGGATCTTCTTCACCTACCTCATCCCGCCCACGTTGCTCTTCGTCCCGTTCTCGCGGCTCGTCTCGTTCCTCGGCCTGCAGGACTCGCTGGGCGCGCTGATCCTGATCTACCCGACGATGACGATCCCGTTCTGCACCTGGCTCGTCATGGGATTCCTCCGCTCGGTCCCGTGGGAGATCGAAGAGCAAGCGATGATCGACGGGTACAGCCGTCTCGCGGTCATCCTGAAAGTGGCGCCGCGCCTGATCGTTCCGGGGATCTTGACGGTGGTCGTATTCACCTTCACGCTGGTGCTGCAGGAATTCGTCTACGCCCTGACGTTCATCAGCTCCGTGGACAAGATGACGGTGAGCTTGGGAGTTCCGATCGCGCTGGTGCGCGGCGACGTGTACCACTGGGGGGCGCTCATGGCTGCCGCCCTGTTTACGAGCATCCCGCTCGCCATCGTCTACAACCTCTTTATCGACCGCTTCATACAAGGGTTCACGATGGGGGCGGTGAAGGGATGATGGATCCTCTAGCGTGCTCGCCGGGCGGGGGGCAGAATAGAGCCCCAGGCGGCACGGTAACCACCTTTTCACAGGAGGGGGATCTCATGAGAACGCGAATCGCATCGTTCTCTGGGCTCGCGGTCGCTCTGGTTTGGATCCTCGCGGGTGCGTCTTCCGCGGCGGCACAGCAGGTGGTCAAGTTCGGGGAGGGACAGACGCTCACTATCAGCGGCTTCGTCAGCTCGACGTTCTATGTCGACCGGTCCTTGTTCGCGTCGTTCGGACAGGGACAGAACGCCGAGTTCGCGGCGTCGCCGGCGAACCAGCCTTCGTCGGACAAGCTCTTCACGGACGCGGACGTCCGGAACACGCGCATCGCCTTCGAGTTCAGCGGCCAGCCCGTGCTCGGGAAGTGGGCCCCGAAGGCCATGCTCGAAGCCGACTTTTTCGGCGCGTTCCCGGCCACCCCTGCACCGCCGTTCGCGGATGAGCAGCCGCAGCTCCGCGTGCGCTTCGCGTACGTCGACCTCGGGAACGGACGTACGACGGTGCGGATCGGCCAATTCTGGTGCCCGCTGTTCGGTGAGACGCCGGTGTCGACGACGCACCTCGCGTTCCCGCTGGGGTACGGCGCGGCCGGCAAGATCGGCTGGCGGTTCCCGGGGATATACGTCTACCACGACTTGAACCCCGGCAAGCCCATCGCGCTCCAGCTCCAACTGGCGGTCTTCAAGGGCTCGGGGCCGTTTACGGCAGGAAATGGACGAGATTCCACGAACAGCATCGGCAACGGCGAGGCCTCCGGGCTTCCGCAGCTCGAGGCGCGTCTCAACTTCACCAAGCGCTCCCCGAAGCTGAGCTGGAGCGGGTACCTTGTCGGTCACCTCGACTGGAAGGACACCACCGGTACGGGCGTCGGCGGGGACAACATGTCGGCGTGGGGGTTCGAGGCCGGCGGCAGCGTCGCGCGCGCCAAGTTGTCGCTGCGCGGCAACGTCTACTTCGGGAAGGCGCTCGGCCAGCAGTTCGGCCACATCACGCAGTCCCAGCGAGTGGGGAACATCCGGGGCTACGGCGCGTGGGCCCAAGTCGGCTACGACTTCACGCCGCGGTGGAGCTACTTCCTGTTTTACGGGATCGACAACCCGGATGAGGATCGCTTCGCGCAGGACAACGCCGGGGCGGTTCTCCTCCGCAAGGAGAATCAGGATGGCTCCGCCATGCTGCGCTTCCGGGCGGGTCGCTACGCCCTCGGGCTCGAGTACTTCCGCGCGATGACGCGGTGGAGCACCGGCCTGACCAACGCCGAGCAACTGGCCCTCAGCGTGCTGTACACGCTGTGATAGGTGCCAGGGTCGGGCGCCAGGTGCCGGGACCGTGACACCCGGCACCCGACACCTGACACCTGCTTCTTTGAGCCATTGGAGGCATTTCAATGACCAAGCGTAAGAGCATCAATCGGCGCGACTTCGTGTCCACGACGACCGGGGTCGCCCTGGCCGCCGCCCTCGGTCCCACCGTCTGGATCAAGCGCCCGCAGAAGACCCTGAGGATCCTCCAGTGGAGCCACTTCGTCCCCGCGTACGACGTCTGGTTCGATAAGTACGCCAAGGACTGGGGGACGGCCAAGGGCGTCGAGGTGACCGTCGATCACATCGCCCTCGCCGATCTGGGGACGCGGGCCAACGCGGAGGTCGCGGCCCAGCAGGGTCACGATCTGTTCCAGTTTCTCTCGCCGCCGGGCGCGTTCGAGCCGCAGGTGCTCGACATGGCGGACGTCGTCCAGGAAGCCGAGCGCCAGCACGGGCCGATCCTCGACCTGTGCAAGCGCAGCACCTACAACCCCGTCACCCGCAAGTGGTTCGGGTTCAGCGACAACTACGTGCCCGACCCCGGCGACTACCTGAAAAGCGTCTGGACCGAGATCGGGATGCCCGACGGCCCTGCGAAGTGGGAGGATCTGGTCAAGGCGGCCCCGCTCATCAAGGACAAGCATCCCGAGATCCAGATACCGATCGGCATCGGTATGTCGCAGGAACTCGACTCCAACATGGCCGCCCGCGCCATGCTGTGGTCGTTCGACGGGTCGGTGCAGGACAAGAACGAGAACGTCGTCCTGAAATCGGACCACGCGCGCGAGGCCCTGGAGTTCGGCGTGCGCCTCTACAAGGCGGGGATGAACCCGTCGGTGTTGAGCTGGAACGCCGCATCGAACAACCAGGCCCTGAACGCGCGCCAGACGGGCTACATCCTCAACTCGATCTCCGCCTACCGCACGGCGCAGGACAACAAGCTACCGGTGGCGGACGACATTTTCTTCGTCCCGGCGCTCAAGGGGCCGCGCGGCACGCGCTGGGCGAGCGAGCACGTGATGGGGATCTACGTGATCTGGAAGTTCGCCCAGAGCCCTGACGTCGCGAAGCAGTTCCTCACCGACCTCATCGCGCACTATCGCGACGCGGTCATGGGGAGCAAGCTCTACAACTTCCCCTCCTTCCCCGGATCGGTCGCGGACCCAGGGCTAGCGGTCGGCCAGAAGCCTGCGGCCGGCAAGAAATGGCTGGAGGAGGCCACGGCGAACGACCCGTTCGGGTCGAACCCGCCGTCCAAGCTGAAGCCGATCAGCACGGCCCTCGAGTGGGCGACGAACATCGGCCACCCGGGCCCCGCCAATCCGGCGGAGAGCGAGATCTTCGACACCTTCGTCCTCCCCACGATGTTCGCCAGCGCGGCGACGGGCCGGATGAGCGCCAAGCAGGCGCTGGACGAAGCGCACGAGCAGGCGAAGAAGATCTTCGAGAAGTGGCGCGCCAAGGGACTGGTCGCGGGAGGCTCGGGCGACCGCTAGGCCGCCCTCCTCACGGCCTATCGCAGGATGATCGGGGCCGGGTGGCGCACCGCGCCGTCCGGCCCCTTGGCCGCCGCATCCAGTGAATCCACGTCCCACATCACGACGCTGACGAGATCGCGCGCGGCCGCGAAGGTCTCGAGGTCCATGGCCGACAGGCCGCGCTCCTTGACGGCGTGCCCGCTCGAGTCGGCCCGGTACGGATGCGTGTGCCAGGTGCCGACGAACCCCTCGACGTGATCGCAGTTCCCCGCGACCGCGAACTGCAGCTGCTTCAGGTCCGCCGCCGGCGCCAGGCGGCGCACGAAGAGGGTGTCGTGGACGACGTCCCCGGCGAGGCAGCCCAGATACTCGAGCTGCGTCGGCTTGCCCGTCCCGAGCAGCTGGGTCAGCGTGTTCTCATCCCCGACCTCGTCCCAGTGCCGGTTGTTCGTCACCCAGACGGCGCTCATCATGCCGCGGATCCCGGCGGGAAGGACGATGGCTCGAAACGGCGGTGAGCTGGCAGCGGGGAGTGGTAGGCCGATCGCCAGGAGGGCGAGCAGGCGCCTCACCGTTTCTGCCTCGCGTACGTCCCCATGAGCTGCGCCGTGCCGAGCACGTGGCCCTGCATCGCCGCCTCCACATCCCTTTTCTGCGCTCCCGCCTTGAGGCGTAACGCCCCGTCCAGTGCATACAGCTTGAAGAAGTAGCGGTGCGCCGGGCCGGGCGGTGGGCAGGGCCCGCCGTAGCCCGGGCGGCGGAAATCGTTTCGTCCCTGGCGCGCCCCACCCAGATCGAGCGTCTCGACCTTGGCGACATTCTCGGGGAGCTCGGAGGCGGCGGCCGGCAGATCATACAGCACCCAGTGCACCCACGTGCCGGCCGGAGCGTCCGGGTCATCGGCGATCAGGGCGAACGCCCGCGTCCCCGCCGGCGCGCCGCTCCAGGCGAGCGGCGGTGACACGTCGGCTCCGTCGCAGGTGTGCTTGACAGGAATCGCGGCCCCATCCGTGAAGGCCGTGCTGGTGAGGGAGAACGCCATCTTCAATCATACATGAAAAAGCCAAACCCGGGGCACGTAGTGCTCCCCGGGCTGACCAGCCGGGCGAAGTGGCCGTCACACTTCGACCGCGGCCTTGAGTCAGGAAGCTACCGGATCGGTGCGCCGCGCGGGTGAAGACGCCGTGCGGAGCATGTCAGGAACGCGTCATTCCCTTGAAACTCCTCCGAATCCGGTGCATTTCTCCTGCGGCATGAGCGTCCCGATCTCCAAGACGCGCCCGCGCGGCCTCTTCGTGGCTGTCCTGCTGCTGCTCACGCTGGTGCTCGCGGCCGTGATCACGCTGCAGGCGCACCGCACGTTCCTGTACCACCGGGCCACCGCCGAGCGCATCCTGCGGGACTACGCGCGCCTCGCCGCCGCGCGGTTCGCGTCGCGCGTGACCCAGGAGCTCTGGTACATGGCGTTCTGGCCGGCGGTGGACGCGCTGTCGCACGCCAAGGCCGGGACGCCGGGCGGTCCGCTGCCGCCGCCGGCGCGGCTCGCGGCCGGCCTGGAGCCGCCCGGCGCCGAATTCCTGAAGCTCGCGCGCTATACGTTCCGCTACGATCTCCGCACCGGTCGGCTCGAGACCGCAGGGGACGCCCCGTCGGCCGCCGCGCGCCGGTGGCTGCTCGACACGTTGCGGACCCACAGCCGCACGGTGTACGAGCCCAAGGAGAAGCTCGCCGCGATCGTGCGCACCGTGGAGGGCCTGCCGCGCACGATCGTCTACACCGTGGTCAAGGACAAGGCCGGTGAGGGGCGACTCGTGCTCGGTTTCGAAGCGGACCCGAAGGGCTTCGAGCCGTTCTACACGATGGGCGAGGACAAATTCCCCCTGCTCCCGCGCCCGCTCACCGGCGGGGTCATCTACGATTCGCTGGGCTCGGTCATCGTCACGGAGGCGGACGGGCGGGAGCTGTACCGCTCGCCGGTCCAGTACCCGCCCACCTACTCCGCGCGCGATTCGGTCGAGGCGATGATGGGCGCGATGCAGGTACAGGTCGCGCTGCGCCCCGACATGGCGCCGAAGCTGATCATCGGCGGGATGCCGCGCTCCCGGCTGCCGCTCCTGCTCGCGCTGCTCGCCCTCACGGCGGCGCTGATCGTGGCCGCGCTGCTGCAGCTGCGCCGCGAGTACGAGCTCGCGCGCCTGCGGGCCGACTTCGTGTCCGGCGTGTCGCACGAGCTACGCACCCCGCTGGCCCAGATCCGCATGTTCTCGGAGACCCTGCTGCTCGGCCGCGTGCGCTCCGACGACGAGCGCGTGCGCTCGCTCGAGATCGTCGATCAGGAGGCGCGCCGGCTCACGCACCTAGTCGAGAACCTGCTGCACTTCTCCCGCTCGGAGCGCCAAGTGGCGCGGCTGTCGCCCGCGCCGGCGCCGCTCGCGCCGCTCGTCGGCGAGGCCGTGGAGTGCTTCGCCCCCCTCGCAGCGGCGCGCGGCGTGGCCGTCCGCACCGAGCTCGCGGACAGCGTCGTCGCGCCCGTCGACGCCGACGCCCTGCGCCAGCTGCTCCTCAACCTGCTCGACAACGCGGTGAAGTACGGCCCGCAGGGGCAGACCGTCACGGTCGGGCTCGCCGTGCGCGACGGCCGGGCGCGCCTCTGGGTGGACGACCAGGGGCCGGGCATCCCGGCCGCCGACCGGGAGCGCATCTGGGAGCGCTTCTGGCGGCTGGAGCGCGACCGCGGCTCGGCGGTGGCGGGCACCGGCATCGGCCTGTCGGTCGTGCGCGAGCTGGTGGCGCTGCACGGCGGCCGCGCCTGGGCCGAAGACGCCGCCACCGGCGGGGGGGGCGGGGGGGGCGGGGGGGCCCGGTTCGTCATCGAGCTACCGCTCACGCACGCGGCGCACCCCGCGCCCGGCCCGGCCCCAATGCAGGCGGGAGTCACCGCATGACGCGCATCCTCGTGGTCGAGGACAACCCCGACCTCGCCTACGGTCTGCGCAACAACCTCGAGATCGAGGGCTACGAGGTCGACGTGGTGGAGGACGGGACCGAGGGCCTCGCCCGGGCACGCCGCGGGGGGGGCCCGGACCTGATCATCCTCGACCTGATGCTGCCGGGGATGGACGGCTACCGCGTCCTGCGGGCGCTGCGCGACGAAGGCCGGCGCATGCCGGTCCTCATTCTCACGGCGCGGGGCGAGGAGTCGGACAAGGTTCGCGGCCTGCGGCTCGGCGCGGACGACTACGTCACCAAGCCGTTTGGGGTGCTGGAGCTGCTCGCCCGGGTCGAGGCCCTGCTCCGCCGCACCACCCCCCCCACTCCTCCACACGGCGACGGCGCGGGCCCGCCCGAGCGGTTCGGCGACGTGGACGTGGTCCCCGCGTCGCGCACGGTGTTCCGGAGCGGCCGGCCGGTCGGCCTCACGCCCAAGGAGTTCGACCTGCTGCTCGCGCTGCTCAAGCGGCGCGGCGCCGTCGCGAGCCGGATGGACCTGTTGCGCGAGGTGTGGGGCTACAGCGCGGCGGTGCTGAGCCGCACGGTGGACACGCACGTCGCCGAGCTGCGGCGCAAGCTCGAAGCGGACCCGGCGGTGCCGCAGCATATTCTCACCGTTCGCAAGGCGGGTTATCGGCTCGAGAAGTAGGAGGATTCCGATGCGTCGACTCTCCCTGGCCCACGCGCTCCTGGCGTGCGTCGTCGCTCCCGTCGCAGCCCAGCACGCCTCCGATACCGCGACCTCCGACACCGCGCTCACCGTGCAGGGGTTCCTCCAGCGGGACGATCAGTTCGACCTCTGGACGATCGTGGTGCCGCTGCACGTCCAGGCGTTGGGCGTACGGACCTTCGTGGTCCCGCTCGTGGGGAAAGCGGATCGCTGGAGCTGGTTCGTCAGCCGGTACATCGAGGCCACGGGCCGGCTCTCCCGCCTGCCGTCCGGGGGCGTCCCCGGCGTCGGCTTCGAGGTGGAGAAGATGAAAGAGGTCGAGCCGCCTGGGACCGCCCACCGCACGCTCGATCGCGGCCTGACGTTGCACGCCAAGATCGCGGCCGCCGTGATCCCCAATCGATTCGCCTGGAGCGACGCGGAGGGGAACCCGACCGGCGTCAACCCGACCGTTCTCTACACCATCCTGAACCAACGGCAGGCGCCGATCATCTTCCTGCTGCAGAACAACGATTTGTTGTGCCTCACCGTCCGGAACGCCGCCAGCGGCGGCGAGTGGCACCACGCGACGCAGGTCCCGAGCCCCGCCGCCCAGCGGTTCGTGGTCACGCACGCCGGTCACTACCGTGACGTGCTGCAGGTGCCGCAGGACGCGGCTCCCACGCGGGGGCGCTACACGGCGCGCGTGGGCATCTGCCAGGTGGACGACTACGACATCACGACGGAATTCGAGGTGCGGTAGGCGTCAGGGCACCGCTCTCCGGCGCGCACCAGCCCCGCCGCAGGTTATTTTCGATGTCGGACATCAAAGGGGGATGTGTGCTGCAGCACCTCGTGTTCGCGTCCGCGCTCGTCGCTTCTCCGCCGGGCGGTCGCCAGATCATCCAGGCGATGCACGACCGCTATGCCGGCAAGTGGTATCGGACACTCAACTTCATTCAGAAGAACACCGCGACGCGCCCGGACGGCTCCAAGGAGCACTCCGTCTGGCGCGAGTACGCCGCGCTGCCCGGCAAGCTCCGCATCGAATTCGTGCCGGCCGACGCCGGCAACGGCCTGCTGTTCGCGAACGACTCCCAATTCGTGTTCCACGCGGACTCGATCGCGGACGCTACCGCGTTCATTCATCCGCTGATGGTACTCGGCTTCGATGTGTACTTCGATCCCGCGGAGCGGACCGTAGCGCGGCTCGAGCGGCTCAAGTTCGATCTCGCCACGGTGCACGAGGACACGTGGGAGGGGCGCCCGGTGTACGTCGTCGGCGCCAGGGCCGGCGACCTGCGCACCCGTCAGTTCTGGGTGGACCGGGAGCGCCTCGTGTTCCTGCGGCTGCTCGAGCCGGGGCAGCGCGACACGAGCCGGACCAGCGACATCCGCTTCAACAGGTATCAGGCGGCGGGTGGCGCCTGGCTGTCGGCCGAGGTGGCCTTCCTGGTGGATGGGCAGCTGCGCTGGCTGGAAGAGTACACCGAGATCCAGACGGACGCCCCGCTCAAGGATGCGTTGTTCGACCCGCGGCAGTGGAAGCAGGCCAGGAGATGACGTCGACCAACTCGCAGCCCCCGGCGAAATACAAGATCGGGCTCGTCCAGATGGCGATGTCCGCCGATCCCGCCGCGAACCTGAAGAAGGCGGTCGCGCGGGTCGAGGAGGCGGCGGCAGCCGGCGCCCGGCTGGTCTGCCTCCCGGAGCTGTTCCGCTCGCGCTATTTCGCGCAGACCGAGGACGCGGCCGTCTTCGACCTGGCGGAGCCCGTGCCGGGACCGACCACCGACATCCTGGGCGAGGTCGCGCGGCGCGCCGGCGTCGTCGTGATCGCTCCCGTGTTCGAGCGCCGGGCCGCCGGCCTGTATCACAACAGCGCCGCCGTGATCGACGCGGACGGGCGCGTGGCCGGGATCTACCGCAAGATGCACATCCCCGACGACCCCGCCTACTACGAGAAGTTCTACTTCACCCCGGGGGACCTCGGGTTCCGCGCCTTCGACACGCGCGTGGGGCGGATCGGCACGCTCGTCTGCTGGGACCAATGGTACCCGGAGGGCGCCCGGCTCACCGCCCTCCAGGGCGCCAACATCCTCCTCTATCCGACGGCGATCGGCTGGCACCCGCAGGAGAAGGCGGGCCACGGCGCCGCCCAGCTCGACGCCTGGCGGACGGTCCAACGCGGCCACGCGATCGCGAACGGATGCTACGTCGCGGCGGTGAACCGCGTGGGCCACGAGCGGCCCGCGGAAGGGGGAGGAGCGGGTGACGGGGAGGGAGGGGGGATCGAGTTCTGGGGCTCGTCGTTCCTCGCCGACCCGTTCGGCATCGTCGTGGCCGAGGCCCCGCCGGACCGCGAGGCGATCCTCATCGGCGAGGTCGACCTCGCGCGGATCGAGGAGGTGCGCCGCGGATGGCCGTTCCTGCGCGACCGCCGGATCGACGCATACGCCGGGATCGGCGAGCGGTTCCTGGATCGTTGACCGCTGACGGCTGATGGCTGACCACGCGTCACCAGCGGCCCTCGGCTTCCGCATGCCCGCCGAGTGGGAGCCCCACCACGCTACGTGGATCGGGTGGCCTCACAACGCGAGCGACTGGCCCGGGAAGATCGCCCCGATCCCGTGGGTCTACGGGGAGATCGTGCGCAAGCTCGCGCCGGGCGAGACCGTACGCATCCTCGTGAACTCCGCCGCGCACGCGCGCCAGGCGCGCCGCGTGCTCGAGCGCGCCGGTGCCGACCTGGCGCGCATCGAGTTCTTCCGCTTTCCCACCAACCGGGGCTGGACCCGCGACTTCGGGCCGCTGTTCGTGCGACGGGCGGCGCCCCGGCGGGAGGCCGCGATTGCCCGGTTCCGGTTCAACGCGTGGGCCAAGTATCCCGACTGGAAGAAGGACGACCGAATCCCCGAGCTGGCCGCGGCAAAGCTGAAGCTGCGCCTGTTCCGCGCCCGCGCCGGGGACCGCGACGTGGTGCTCGAAGGCGGAAGCATCGACGTGAACGGCCGCGGGACCGTCCTCACGACCGAGGAGTGCCTGCTCGACCAGAAGATCCAGGTGCGCAACCCGGGACTGTCGCGCGCCGATCTCGAAGCGGTGCTGCGGGACTACCTCGGCGCCACGAACGTGCTGTGGCTCGGGCGGGGCATCGCGGGGGACGACACCCACGGGCACGTGGACGACCTGTGCCGCTTCGTCAACCCGCGCACGGTCGTGCTGTGCCGCGAGACGGATCCCCGCGACGCGAACTACCGCGCGCTCGCGGAGAACCGCGAGCGGCTGCAGGGGATGCAGCTCGAGGACGGCTCGAAGCCCGAGGTGATCGACCTGCCGATGCCCGCCCCGCTCACCTTCGACGGGCAGCGGCTGCCCGCGAGCTATGCCAACTTCTACATCGCGAACGCCGCCGTGCTGGTGCCGACCTTCAACGATCCCCAGGACCGCGTGGCGCTCGGGACTCTCGCCGAGCTGATCGCCGACCGCCCGGTCGTGGGGATCCACGCGGTGGATCTGGTGTGGGGACTCGGGACAATCCACTGTCTGACACAACAGGAACCAGCAGTCGACCGGGGGAGTTCATGACCGTCTCGGAACAGAAATTCGGCCTCTCGTCCATCGGCCAGATCTTCGTCCGCGCCCGTGACTTGGACCGGGCCGTCCGCTTCTACAAGGACACGCTCGGCATGCAGTTCCTCTTCCAAGCACCGCCACAGATGGCTTTCTTCCAGTGCGGCGCCACGACCCTGATGCTGGGAGTCCCCGAGACGGCGGAATTCGACCATCCGGCGTCGCTCGTCTACTACCTCGTCCCGGACATCGCGGCAGCGCACACGACGCTGCG
>DASWDP010000155.1:0-1909 GCA_036395195.1 Gemmatimonadales bacterium
GGGCTGCTGGTGGGCGCGGCGATCACGCAGCGTCCCGACCTGTTCGGCGCGGCGCTGCCGGCCGTCGGCGTGATGGACATGCTGCGGTTCCACCGGTTCACGATCGGCTGGGCGTGGGTCACCGAGTACGGCTCGGCGGACAGCGCCGTCCAGTTTCCGTACCTCTACCGATACTCACCCCTGCACAACATCCGGCCCGGGACGCGGTATCCCGCCACTCTGATCACCACGGCCGACCACGACGATCGCGTGGTGCCGGGGCATTCGTTCAAGTTCGCCGCGACCCTCCAGGCCGCGCAGGCGGGGCCGCAGCCGGTGCTGATCGAGATCGAGACCAAGGCCGGGCACGGCGCCGGCAAGCCGACGAGCAAGATCATCGAGGAGCAGGCGGATCGGTTTGCGTTCCTGGTGCGGAACCTTGGAATGACGGTTCCCTAGCGAGGTCTAGTCGACGAGGTCTCCGAGGAGCTGCCGCGCGATCACGATCCGCTGGATCTCGCTCGTTCCCTCCCCGATCTCGCAGATCTTCGCGTCGCGCATCATCCGCTCGACCGGGTAGTCCGTCGTATAGCCGTAGCCGCCGTGGAGCTGCACGGCCTTCGTGGTCGCGCGCATGGCGAGCTCCGAGGCGTACAGCTTCGCCATCGCGGCTTCCCGCTTGAAGGGCTGTCCCCGCTGCTTGAGCCAGGCGGCATGGTAGACGAGATGCTTCGCGGCCTCGATCTCGGTGGCCATGTCCGCGAGCGCGAAGTGCACGCCCTGGAAACTCGCGATCGGCTTGCCGAACTGCTTCCGGGTCGCGGTGTAGGCGAGGCATTCGGCGAGCGCACCTTCCGCGATCCCCAGCGCCAGCGCGCCGAGGCCGATCCGACCCCCGTCGAGCGTGTGCAGAAACTGGCGGAACCCGTCGTTCACCGGGCCCAGCACGTTCTCCTTCGGCACGATCGCGTCCTGGAACACGAGCTCGCGGGTGTCCGACGCGCGCCAGCCGAGCTTGTCCTCCTTGTTCGCCGCCGCGACCCCCGGGCACTTGGGGAGCGCCGGGTCGTGCCCGATCCCGACCCGCTGCGCCTCCTCGAGGTCCGTGGTGTCCTTGGTGACGATGAAGGCCGTGATCCCCCGGGTCTTCTTGGCGGCGGGGTCGGTTCGGGCGGTGACGACGAAGATCTCGCCGACGCCCGCGTGGGTGATGAAGATCTTGGAGCCGTTCAGGACGTAGTGGTCGCCCCGGTCCACGGCCGCCGTCTTCGTCCCCCCGGCGTCGGAGCCCGCCCCCGGCTCGGTGAGGCCGAAGCCGCCGAGCACCTTCCCCGTCGCGAGCAGCGGAACGAAGCGCTGCCGCTGCGCGTCGGTGCCGAAGTCCACGATGGGAGAAGTGCCGAGGGTCGTGTGCGCGCTGACGGTGATGGCGTGGCTCGCGTCCACCTTGGCGAGCTCGTGAATCACGATGATGTAGGAGAGATAGTCCATCCCCGCCCCGCCGAGCGCTTCGGGCCACGGGATGCCGAACAGCCCCAGCTCGGCCATCTGTTTCACGTTGTCCCAGGGGAATCGGCTCTCCAGATCGTAGCGGCGGGCGGCGGGCTTCACCACCTGCTGCGCGAAGTCGCGCACCATGTCGCGGACCTGGAGGTGGTGGTCGGTGAAGTAGAGGGCGTCGTCCATGCCCGGAAATCTACCCCGTCGTGCCGAACCCCGCCGCGATGCAGTTGATCGACAGGAGCAGCGCCGCCAGCACATCCTCCTGCCCCGCGCGAAAGCGGCGTAACAGCTCGATCTGCTGGCGATTCACCTGGTCGAGGATCGGCAGCCGGCTCTCGAGGCGCTGCCGGAACTGCGGGAACCGCGCGGCCAGCTCGGTGCCTCCGGCGATGCGCCGGATCACGTCGGCGGTGCGGTGATACTCGTC
>DASWDP010000156.1:0-2008 GCA_036395195.1 Gemmatimonadales bacterium
CTGGGGCAGATCGGCGCGGCCCGGCGCGCCGGACTGCCCGTGACGGTCGAGACGTGCCCGCACTACCTCACCTTCGCCGCCGAGGACATCCCGGACGGGGCGACCGCATTCAAGTGCGCGCCGCCGATCCGCGAGCGCGACAACCGGGAGCGGCTCTGGTCGGGGCTCGCGGACGGTGTGATCGACCTTGTGGCAAGCGATCACTCGCCGGCGCCGCCGGCCCTGAAAGGGCTCGACTCGGGCGACTTCAGCCGCGCCTGGGGCGGGATCGCGTCGCTCGAGCTGTCGCTCGCGGCGACCTGGACCGCGGCGAGCGCGCGCGGGCACACGCTGAGCGATCTGGCGCGCTGGCTCGCCGAGCGCCCCGCGCGCCTGGCGCGGCTCGAGCACCACAAGGGCCGGATCGCTCCGGGCTGCGACGCCGACCTCGTCGTATGGGATCCCGACGCGACGTTCGCCGTGGACCCGGCGCGGCTCCACCACCGCCATCCCGTGACGCCGTACGCCGGCATGCGGCTGCGCGGCGTCGTGCGGCAGACCTACGTGCGGGGGACGTGCGTGTACGACCGGGGAACGTTTCCGTCGCGACCCGTCGGCCAATGGGTGAGCCGATCAAAAGGGCATAGGACGTGACGGGCGAGATTCCCAAGGCTGAAGCCTGGGCTCGGCCCGGCACTGCCCTTAAGGGCAGAGTCCCGCCGAGCCCACCCTTCAGGGTGGGAACATGAGCGCGCATCCTGGCCTGATCGACCTCGCCGCCCGGCGCGTAGGCGGACGGGCGGTGGTCGCGAACGATGAATTCTTCGCGCCGAAAGACAACCTCCTGAAACCCGGCCGCGGTGTATTCCTCGAGGGCAAGTACACGGACCGGGGCAAATGGATGGACGGGTGGGAGACGCGCCGGCGCCGCACCCCCGGTCACGACTGGTGCATCGTCCGGCTCGGCGTGCCCGGGGTGATCCGCGCCGTCACCGTGGACACGAATCATTTCCGGGGCAACCACCCCGAGGCGTGCTCGCTCGACGCGATCGCGCTCCCCGGTGTCCCCGCGGCGAAGGCGCTGCGCGAGCTGCAGCAGGGATGGGCGGAAATCCTGCCGCGCTCGCCGCTGAAGGGGCACGCCGAAAACGAGCTCGAGGTGCGGACCCTCCTGCGCGCGACCCACGTGCGGCTCAACATCTATCCCGACGGCGGCGTGGCGCGGCTGCGGGTGTGGGGCGAGCCGCGGCCGGACTGGGCGCGGATCGGCGCCACGGGGGGGCGCGGGCCGCTCGATCTCGTCGCGGTGCGGCACGGGGGCGTGCCCCTCGCCGCGAGCGACGAGTTCTTCAGCGAGCCGGTGAACCTGATCATGCCGGACCGCCCCGCGGACATGGGAGACGGCTGGGAGACACGGCGCCGCCGCGGCCCGGGCCACGACTGGGTGGTGCTCCGGCTCGGGCGCCGCGGCGTGATCGAGCGCATCGAGATCGACACGACGCACTTCAAGGGCAACTACCCCGAGAGCTGCAGCCTCGAGGGGTGCGACGCGCCGGGCCTTCCGGGAGCGACGTTCCCCGGCGACGACGCCCGGTGGCGGGATCTCCTGCCGCGCACCAAGCTCAAGGGGCACACGCGCCACCGCTTCGAGGTGGCGGGGGCGGCACGGGTACCGGTCACGCACGTGCGGCTCAACATCTTCCCCGACGGCGGGGTCGCGCGGTTGCGGCTGTGGGGGCGAGTGGTGGAAGGAATGTGAGTTCGTGCCCCCGGTCATCCCAGGCTGAAGCCTGGGCTCGGCACTACGTTGCCCTTAAGGGCGGTGCTGCGCCGAGCACACCCTTCAGGGTGTGAAAACATGATCGCCGAGTACCTCAACAGCCTGTCCGAGCCCGCCGCGTGGGCCGCCCTCACGCGCTGTTGCGGCGCGGCGCGCTGGGTGGAGCGGCTGGTCGCGGCCCGACCGTTCGCGAGCGACGCGGCGCTGTTCGCGGCGGCGGAGCGGGCCTGGTGGGACCTCGGTCCGGAG
>DASWDP010000157.1:0-9136 GCA_036395195.1 Gemmatimonadales bacterium
GCACGCCGAGCAGGAGGAGGGATCCCTGGAGCGGTGTGTGGGGGCGCCAGGCGACTCGCGGGTCGGGCGGGGCCGTCTGTTGCGCGGCCGTCGCGCGAGGCGCGCCGCCGCACACCGCGAGCACGAGGAGGCATCGGGGGATCGTCCGCATGCGCCTAGCATACCCCCTTGATGCCGAAAGGGCGAAACCACGATCGTTCGTTCTCGAATCGCTTCCGTGGTGGATCGACATCGTGTTCGCCCATTCCCCGCGCGACGGCGCGCGCGCGCGCTGCTGCGCGCGGCGCTTGGCGCGGCGACCCCGCAACAGCGGGAGCGGCTTTCGGGCCAGTGCGCTGCGTGACTCTTGCATCCCGCGGCCGGACGATGCATCCTGGGGGCCCCCAGCAACCGGTGGGCTTTACCGCTGACGCCTCGCCCCCGACCTTCGAGCGACCGCGCCGCATGGTATCAACGCGGCATGGAGCGGCTCGTCACGGTCGTGCAGGAGCTGTCCCTGGCCCGCGACCTGCCGGCCGTCATGGCGATTGTGCGGCACGCCGCGCGCGAGCTGACGGGGGCGGACGGCGCGACGTTCATTCTGCGCGACGGCGACCGGTGCTACTACGCCGACGAGGACGCGATCGCCCCCCTGTGGAAGGGGCGGCGGTTCCCGATGACCGCCTGCATCAGCGGCTGGGCGATGCTCAACCGCCAGCAGGCGGTCATCGAGGACATCTACGCGGACCCCCGCATCCCCGCGGAGGCCTATCGGCCCACGTTCGTGAAGAGTCTCGCGATGGTGCCGATCCGCACGCTCGATCCCATCGGCGCGATCGGCAGCTACTGGGCCGAGCAGCGCATGCCAGCCCCCGAGGAAGTGAAGCTGCTCCAGGCCCTCGCCGACACGACCGCCGCCGCGATGGAGAACGTCCAGGTGTACGCCGAGCTGGAACAGCGGGTGCGCGACCGCGCGGCCGAGCTGGAGGCGGCGAACCGGGAGCTCGAGTCGTTCTCGTACGCCGTCTCCCACGACCTCCGCGCGCCGGTGCGGCACATCGACGGCTTCACGCGGGCGTTGCTCGAGGACTCGGGGGCCGCGCTGGATGCGACGGGCCGCGAGCACGTCGCCCGGATCGAGAAGGCCACGCGGCGCATGGGGCAGCTCATCGAAGATCTGCTCACGCTGTCGCGCACGACGCTGCTGCCCGTGAACCGGACGAGCGTCGACCTGGCCGCGCCGGCCCGCGAGGTCGTCGCGGAGCTTCAGGCCGCCGAGCCGGCGCGCGCGGTGGAGGTCGTCATCCCCTCACGGCTCCCGGCGCGCGGGGACGCGCGTCTGCTGCGCGTGGTGTTCGAGAATCTGCTTCGCAACGCCTGGAAGTTCACCGCAAAGCATCCGCGGGCCCGGATCGAGGTGGGCGCCGCGACCACGCCCGCGGGCGAGACGGCGTACTTCGTGCGGGACGACGGGGCAGGGTTCGACATGGCCCACGCCGGAAAGCTGTTCGGCGTCTTCCAGCGCCTCCACGCGGACACCGAGTTTCCCGGCACGGGGGTGGGGCTCGCGACCGCCCGGCGCGTCGTGCAGAAGCACGGCGGGCGGATCTGGGCGGAGGCCGCCGTGGACCGCGGGGCGACCTTCTTCTTTACGCTCGGATAAGCGGTTTCTCCGTCGCGTGCAGGTTGCAAAAGCGCGTGCGAGACGCGGCACCGTGCCACTGGGCTGTGTCGCGGCGGTGCCCACAGGTGGGTGGCATGGCCCGTGCGAACCTCCCGTAGCAAGGGAGGGTGGGTCATGAGAGTCGCTGCAGGCCTCTTCACCATCGCGGCGGTATCGGCGCAAACACTCCTCGCCCAAGGCGGCGAGAAGGTCAACCGCGCGATCGGTGGGGCTTCGCCGGCGCCTCGCGAATCGGCCCACCTGCAACCGGCCCGCGGCATTCTCCGCAACCTGGTTGGAACGTGGCGGTACGAGATCTGGTTTGCGGGGAATTTCGACGGTGCACCGGACGCGTCGGGAACGCGGGTCGTGAAAGCGCTGTTCGACGACCTGCGCGTGGAATGGACCGAGCAACTGGATCACTCCGAGATGCAGGGTCAGGGCATCATCGGGTTCGACCCCGGCAGCGGCCGGTTTTTCAGCGCGTCGGTGTATAGCGCCGGGTCCGCGCCGGAATTCACGACGGGGATCGTGGACGACGCCGAGCCGCGGATCACGTTCACCCCGATCTCGCTGTCACCCGACGCCAGCCCCGGCCAGCAGCTCATGCAGTCTTCCGCCTTGAACGTGCTGGACCAGAACCACTTTACGTGGGTGGCGCTGAATCGCACGTGGCGCGCCGTCTTCACGCGCCAGCAATAGGTTTCACTTGCGGCAGAAGCCCGAAGGTGAATCTTGTTGTAGTCCTTCAGGAAACCACCCGTGAGCGTCTGGGAAAAGAACGTCGCACGCCCGCTGCGCGCCCTGCACCTCGCCAGCATCAGGAACCAGATCCTGGTGTTCGCGGCGCTGGCGACGCTGATCCCCACGCTCGTGACGACACTGGTGTCGTACCGGCAGACCCAGCGGTTGCTCACCGACCAGATCGCCCATGAGTTGCGCGACGCGAGCTCCGCGACGGCGCGGGAGCTGGCCGTGTGGCTCGCCACGCGGCTGGACGATCTGCGGGGAGCGGCGAGCTCCTACGTGATACCGGAGAACCTGGCCCGGATCCAGGGTCGGGAGGCGGGCCAAGCGCTCGGCCGGCTGCGCGACTATCTCAACTCGGCCCGCGACCGCTTCCCGGACTACGAAGCGCTGCTGGTCATCGACGAGCGCGGGCGTGTGCTGGCGAGCAGCAGCGGCCGCCCGGGTGGCGTGCAGCTTCCCCTGGACCGGCTGAGCGGCCTCCGGACGGGCGACGCGCTCGTCGGCGACGCGTACTGGGACGCGGGGCTCGCGAAAGCCGCCATCACCCTCGCCGTCCCGATCCGCCAGGCGGACGGGCGGTTTCTCGGCGCGCTCGCCGCCAAGGTCAACCTCCGCTCGGTGACCGACCTGCTGCAGCGGCTCTCCCCGGGCGACGCGGGCGACGTCTACCTGATGACCGATCAGGGGAAGCTGGTCGTCAGGTCCCGGGTCAGCTCGGCGGAGCTCATGCGGACGAAGCTCCCGACGACGATGACGCAGGCGCTGTTGGACGAGGAAGGCTCGACCGTGGCGTACAGACGCGCAGACGGGCGGGAAGTGGTCGGAGCCCCGCGGCGCGTGCCCCAGCTCCGCTGGGTGGCGGTCGCCGAGCTGCCGCGGGCGGAGGCGTTCCGCCAGGTTGGCCGGCTGCGGAACGTCACCGCGTCGATGATCGCCGCGCTGCTGGTCGGAGTGGGACTGATGGCGTACGTGCTGGGACTGCTCATCGTGCGCCCGCTCGAGCGCCTCACCGGGGCTGCGGCCAAGGTGGCTGCCGGCGATCTCTCGGTCGATCTCCCCGCGGGTGGGTCCGGCGAGGTGGGCTACTTGACGCAGGTGTTCAACCGGCTGGTCGCGCGCCTGCGCGAGCGGGAAAGTCAGGCGGAGCTGGAGCGGCTCTCCGTCACCGACGCGCTCACCGGCTTGTACAACCGGCGGCACCTGATGGGGACGCTCGCCAGCGAGGCGCAGCGGTCGCGGCGGCTCAGGCGCCCGTTTTCGGTGCTGTTGGCGGACGTCGACCACTTCAAGCAATACAACGACACGCAGGGCCACCCCGCCGGCGACGCGGCGCTCGTGAAGGTCGCGGAGATCTTACGCAAAACGACGCGCGCAGTGGACTGCGTGGCGCGCTACGGCGGGGAGGAGTTTCTCATCGTGCTGCTCGAGACGACGGTCGCCACGGCCGTCATGGTGGCCGAGCGCATCCGCGCCGGCGTCGCGGCGGAGCCGTTCGGCGGCGGGCGGATGACGGTGAGCATCGGCGTCGCCGAGTGTCCGGCGCACGGCGACACGCCAGAGTCCCTCATCGAGAGCGTCGACGCCGCGCTGTATGAGGCGAAAGGCGCGGGTCGCGACCGCGTGGTGGCGGTCGGCGGGAAGCAGGAGCCGGAGAAAGAAAGGAGACGGCGAAAGGGCGAAGTGTGACCGGCGGCGCGACGAAGACTATGGTGCGTCCCGATCGGCTGTGAGGCTCACGCGTCTGCCGTCCGCGAAGATGACGTCGCTGGGTTGCCAGACCACCCTCAACTTGCTCAGTGGCGTGTTTCGCAGCCGCTGATGCTCGGTCCTGAACGGGTTGTACTTGATGATCCGTCCCGGCTCTCGCCACGTCTGCCCCGGGCCAAGCGGCGCGTCGACCTTGAGATACGCGCTATAAATCGTGTCTCCGAAGGCGTCGAGGAACGCCACGTCGCCCTGGAAGGCGCGGATGGCCTTCGTGCCCTTGTTGCGGTACGCGAAGGTTAGCGAGATGTAGTCTTCGTAGCGCTCTGCGTCGGGGTCCTTCGGCAGGTAGCCCTTGTTGACCACCGTTACCGTGAGCAGGGAATCGAGTTGCCGCTTGACCTCCTCCCCACGTGCTCGGGCTGCCGCCGTCGCTTGTGCGGCCGCACTCTCCTTCCGCGCGTGCTCGGCGCGGCCCCACTCCAGAATCTCTGCCAGCGTCATCGTGTCGCGAGGGAGTTTCGCGGCGAACCCGGTCTCCGCGACGATCTCCAGCAGCGCGCGGGCGTCGGCGAGTGGCAGCCGTACACTGTCACCCGCCCTGAGGGCGGAGTCGAGGCCGGCCACGGGTATGCGCGCGGCGAGGAACCGGTTTTCCCTCGCGCGGGATCGACACCCCACAAGCGCTCCGTTCAGCAGGCTCGCGCATGCGATGGTCGTTGTCCAGCGGGATGCGCGCATGCTCCGCATACCCTCGAGGACAGAGGCAGGTCCCGCTCGAGGTCCGCGGCGCGGCGCGCCTCTTAGGGCCGCGCCGGCGCGACGTCCACCCGGATGGCGCGCCACTTCCCCTGGCGGAACCGGAGCACGCTCAGGGCACAGCGCGTCGCGTGCCCGAGCAGGATCGCCGTCCAGATGTCCGCAGGATGCAGGCCCCGCGTCGCCTGGAGCCCAGCGCAGAGGCCGAGCGGCACGGCGATCTGGGACACGATAGAGATGTAGAGTGGAGAGCGCGTGTCGCCGGTCCCCTGGAGCCCGCCCGTGTAGGTGAGCGCTACGGTGACGAAGAGCCCCGAGATGCTGAGGAAGGCGAGGAGCTGCCTGCCCAGGCCGACGACGACCGGGTCGTCCATCCCGAACAGCGCGAGCAGCGGGCCCGGGATCGTGACGAACAGCACGCCGACGACCGCCGCGACGCCCAGGCCGATCCCGGCGGCGACGTGCACGCCGCGCATCGAGCGCTCGGGGCGGCCCGCGCCCAGGTTCTGGCCCGCGACCGCCGCGGCCGCTCCCATCAACCCCACCGACGTCCACGTGACGAGCGAGAACAGCTCGCCGTACCCCACGGCGTAGGCGGCTTGCGCCTCGCCGCTCTGCTCGAGCGAGCCGATGAAGCGCAGCAGCAGCACCCCCGCGACGTTCATCGCGATCCCCTGCACGCCGGTCGGGAGCCCGAAGCGGAACAGCGACCGGATGATCGCCCAGTCGGGCCGCCAGTCCATCCCGCGGTGCCACGTCACCACCAGCCGCCCGGAGCGCAGCAGGTACACGGCGATCCCGCTCACCGCGGCGCCGGCGAGCACGGTGCCGAGGGCGGCGCCGGCCGTGCCGAGGCGGGGGATGGGCCCGAGGCCGCGGATCAGGATCACGTTGAGCACGACGTTGAGGGCGGTCAGCAGGACGCCGAGGCGCAGCGGGGTGCGGGCGTCTCCCGCCGCGCGCAGCGCCCCGCCGACCATGAAGAACAGCAGCATCCCGAAGCTGAACACGAACATGATGCGGAGGTACGGCAGCGCCTCGGCGCGGACCGCGGGCGTGGCGTTCACGAGGCCGAGCAGCGACGGCGAGAGCGCCCAACCGAGGGGCGCGAGGATGCCGACGCACAGGGCGACCGACGCGAGGAACGCCTGGTAGACGGTCCGGTTCACCTGCTCCGGGTCGCCCGCGCCCGCGAACCGGGCGACGAGCACGCTCATCCCCGTGAACAGCGAGGTGACGAACACGATGACGACCAGGAAGATCTGGAACGCGACGCCGATGGCGGCGTTGCCGGTGTACCCGACGAAGTGCCCCACCATGGCGTGATCCACGAGACCCTGCAGCCCGCCGATCACGTTCTGGAGCATGGTCGGCCAGGCGAGCATCCAGACGGCGCGGGCGATCGGGCCTTCGACGATCGAGCGGTCGAACGCTTTTCCGGGGCGCGCGGAGGTGCGGGGGGCGGTCACCAGTGGAGACGGACGCCCGGCCGTGCTTTCCCCGGCACCCGGAGGAGGGGCCCGAACAGAAAGCCCTGCGCCAGGCGGATGCCCAACGCCCGCACCGTGTCGAGCTCCGCGGGCGTCTCGATGCCCTCGACGATCAAGGGCACGCCGGCGTCGGTGGAGAACTTGGCGACCGCCCCGATGAGCTGGCGCTTGAGGTGATCGCTGTCAGCGCCGCGGGTCAGCTGCATGTCGAGCTTGATGAAGTCCGGCTCGATCTCCGAGACGACGCGCAGTCCCGCGTACGCCGAGCCCACGTCGTCCACCGCGACCTTGAAGCCGGAGCGCTTCAGCACCTGCACCGCCTGCCGGAACGTGGAGAAATCGGTGATGGCGGCGCGCTCCGTGATCTCGAACACGACCCGGCGCGCGAAGCGGCGGACGAAGGCGGTGCCCACCAGCCTCGGGTCGAAGACGCACGCGGGCTCCAGGTTGATGAACATGAGCTGGCGACGTTTCAGGCGCGGCAGCCAACGCAGCGCCCGCGTCCAGCAGACCCGTTCCAGCTGCCAGATCAAGTCGGCCTCGTACGCGACCTGGAACAGCGTGTCGGGCGACTGGAGGTCTCCCTTTGGGCCGCGGCTGAAGGCCTCGTACCCGACCACTGTGCGGGAGCCGAGGTCGAAGACGGGTTGATAGACCGTGGTGATCCGGTTGCGCTCGATGATGGCCTTCAGCTGGCGGGCTCGGAGGCGCACCGTCTTCTCCTGCTCCGAGGCCGCGGCGGTCAGCGCTTCGTCGATCGTGCGATACACCAGGCGCTCCACCCGCACCGAGGAGTCCTTTTTCATCACGGCGGCGCCGATGAAGTAGCCGAAGCGACGCAGCAGCTCCGGGTTCATGGTGTCGCCGAGGTAGGTCTCCAGCCGCTTGGACACGCGTCGCTTCAGGGCGTCCAGGTCGCGGGTGGTGATGCGCCGGCGGGTGCGCGGCGGCGCGAGAATCAGGACGAAGATGTTCCCGTTGACGGTGAGCTCCGCGAGCGCATCCTCTTTGCGCAGCGCCGCATCCTTGGTGGCCTTCAGGCAGGCCGCGACCCCGCGGACGATCTCGTCGAAGCTCTCCCACCCGTAGATCTCTTCCAGCTTGGAGAACCGGGCGATGCTGACGGCCAGCAGACCGACGCCCTTGCGTTGTCCCAGGATCTTGCGGATGTGCGGCAGGAGGACCGGGAGCGTGGGCAGGGAGGTGACGGGGTCGAACAGCACCGCCTTCACGTCCTTGGCGCGCGGCGCGTCCAACACGCGTTGCAGCATGCGCAGGAGGAAGCTCACCGGTCCCTTGCCCATTTTCCTCCCCTCCCCTCGCGCCGAGGGTGTGAAATACTGCACCCGAAACCAGGCTGGTCAATCGGCGGTCTTGGGGCGAAGTTGGGCGGGCCGCCCGGCGGTACTGGAGGTGCTACAGGATGGAGGCGAGCGGGCGAGGTCCATCGTCACCGGGCCTGCCTGGCGGGCGCGAGCGGACCGAGCGACCGCGGCGGCCCGATGCGGCGGGCCTCGATCTGCTGGAAATCCGCGACCCACGTCTTGCCGCCGTCGGTGGAGCGGTCGGCGGTCCAGGAGAAGTGATCCGGCCGGATGTTGTGATAGCGGATGCGCCACAGGGATGGCTGGCCGGCCGCGACACCGAACGTCTGCTCGATGTGCATTTCCGCCCCGACGCGCCGCCCGGTGCCCACGTCCTGCAAGCCGCTCCCCGCGTCCGCGCCGACCAACTCCCACCGATCGCGGGCGCTGTTGTAGTTGCGCAGCGTCGTCGTGACGTAATACGTCTGGCCGCTGTCACCGACGATGCGATACTCATCCAGAATCTGTCCCTCAGCGAGGCGCACGGCGCTCCAGTATCCGCGCATCGCGCCGTACTGCCGACTCACCGCGGTGAACTCCCAGTCGCCGAGCAGGTAGTCGAAGTCGCTCTTGTGTGCGTCGTACGACGCCCGTCTCTGCTCGGCGGTTCGCTGGCCGCCCGCCTGCGCCCCGAGCGGCGAGACGATCGCCACGATCGAGGCGACCAGCGGTCCGGCACACAGGCGGAGAACGGTACGGCGCATGAGGACCTCACGGTTGAGGGCGAGGCGGGAATCAGTCAACGGAAGCTTAGAGCAGGACGAATCTCCCCCCGCCCGTCAGCAGAATCACGAGATTCATCACGAGCAGCATGAGGTCGTAGTGCCAACCGTAGGCCCGGCCTCCCCAAAAGCCGATCTTCCAGACGAAGATCTTTTTCTGTATCGCCCCGAGCATGAGCAGGATCAACCCGATGGCGGCGAGTTGGGTCAAGATCCCGAGCGCCACGCCGATGCCGCCCAGCACTTCCGCGGCGCCAAGAAAGACCGTGAACCCGGTGCTCGCCCCGATGCTCTTCGCCCGCTCGGCGGGGTTCTTGAGGTGATTCCACCCGCTGTCCAAGAACACGACGGCGACCATGAGTCGCAGGAGCAGCAAACCGACGTCGCTGAATTGCAGCAGCGCGGGGAACGTGACGCTCATCTGTTCGCCTCTCAGTCGGGCTGCCGCGGATGCCGCCGCAGCCGTGCCGTCGCCTCGTCGATCCGGCCGAGGTACGCCGGAATCCCTTCGCCCGGCGCGCGGCGCGGCACCACGAAGTGGGGATCGTCAGGCCGCGAGCTCCGCAGGTCGTCAACCATGAGGTCGCCCCCGTGCGCCTCGACGGCGGCCTCGAACCGTTCCACGGCCGAGAGCAAGTTCGCGAGCGCGTCCGAATCCTCGGCACCCGTCACGGCGACCCCACGCTGCCGCAGCCGGGCCGCGAC
>DASWDP010000158.1:0-4312 GCA_036395195.1 Gemmatimonadales bacterium
GCGACGATCGAGCCGATCGTCGGCACGCTGCTCGCGCTGCTCCTGTTCAATCAGCAACTCTCGCCGCTCGGCTGGCTGGGGCTCGCGATGGTCGTGGGCGGCGTGGCGGCGGGGTACCTCCAAGAAGCGCGAGCGTCGGAATAGATTGTTCCGATGCTCGCCCTGACCTTCGTTCTCGCCGCGCTGCAGCAGCCTCCTTCGGCCGCCCTCCCCGCCCAGTCCGGCGACACCTCGCCGTTCCGGCGGCTCGCCCTCCCGACGCCGAACCTGATCCGCGAAGGGTCGGGGACCCCGGGGCCGCACTACTGGCAGCAGCGCGCCGACTACACGATTCGGGTCTCCCTCGACACGGCGACGCACACCGTCGCGGGGTCGGAGACGATCCGCTACACGAACAACTCACCGGACACGCTGCGCTACATCTGGCTGCAGCTCGACCAGAACATCTACCGGGTGAACAGCCGCGGCGCGGCGCTCAACCCAACCGACGCGCGCTTCGCGGGCCGCGGGTTCGAGGGCGGCTACGCGATCGACTACACCAGGGCGGTCAGGCGGACAGGCGCTCAGACGGTCAAAAGGCTATCGCTCGTGACCACGCTCAACGGCACCATGCTCCGCGCCGACCTGGACCAGCCCCTCCCGCCGGGCGGCCGCGTGGAGCTCGAGATCGCGTACCGCTTCGAGGTCCCCGAGCACGGCTCCGACCGCATGGGGCGCGAGCAGTTCTCCGGCGGCTGGCTGTACGAGGTCGCGCAGTGGTATCCGCGCGTCGCCGTGTACGACGACGTGCGCGGCTGGAACACGGAACAGTACCTGGGACAGGGCGAGTTCTACCTGGAGTACGGCGACTTCGACGTGTCCCTCACGGTGCCGCGCGGCTTCGTCGTGGCGGCGACGGGAACGCTCGCGAACCCGCTCGAGGTCCTCACGGCGACCCAGCGCGCGCGTCTCGCGCAGGCGGCGAAGTCCGATACCACCGTCGCGATCATCGGCAAGACCGAAGCGGGGCAGCCGTTCACCCGGCCGGGCGGATCCGGGGGAGGTCCCACGCTCACCTGGCGCTTCACCGCGAAGCGCGTGCGCGACGTCGCCTGGGCCGCGGCGGCCAACTTCATCTGGGACGCGAGCGGCTACGACAGGGGGGGCGGGGGGAGCGTCCTGATCCAGTCGTTCTACCCGCCGGAAGCGAACGCCGACTGGGCCCGCTCCACCGAGTACGCGCGGCACTCGATCAAGCATTACTCGGAAAAGTGGTTCCGCTACCCCTACCCCACCGCCATCAACGTCGCGGGACCGGTGGGCGGCATGGAGTACCCGATGATCGTGTTCTGCTCGGACCGCGCCGGCGACCGCGCCCTGTTCGGCGTGACGACGCACGAGCTGGGCCACGAGTGGTTCCCCATGATCGTCGGGTCGAACGAGCGGCTGTACGCCTGGATGGACGAGGGGTTCAACAGCTTCATCAACATCTATTCGACTCTCGACTTCTACCACGACACCACGCTGCAGGGCCGCGGCAACGCGCTGCAGTGGGCCCGCTTCGCCGCGACCGGCCAGGACCAGCCGCCGATGCTCGCCGCCGACCGCGTCACGCCGCGGTTGCTCGGTCAGATCGAGTACAACAAGCCGGCCACCGGGCTGTATCTGCTGCGCCATCACATCCTCACCGACACGACGCGGTTCGACGCCGCCTTCCGGCAGTACATCCGGCGGTGGGCGTACAAGCACCCCACCCCGGCGGACTTCTTCCGCAGCATGGAGGACGGCCTCGGCGAGGACCTCGCGTGGTTCTGGCGCGGCTGGTTCTACCGGTCGGACGTCGTGGACCTGGCGGTGGACTCCGTGCAGACCCGGACGGACTCCGCGGGGACGACGGCGCTGGTGTTCCTCTCGAGCCTCGGCGCGCTCCCGATGCCCGCTGACCTGCGGCTCGGCTACGCGAACGGCACGACCGAGGACGTGCGGCTGCCGGTCGAGATCTGGTTCCAGGGGAGCCGCTTCGCCTACGAGCGGAGGGTCCCGGCCGACGTGACGAAGGCGGAGATCGACCCGGGGCAGAATCTCCCGGATGTGCGGCGGGGGAATAATGTCTGGGTGAAACGCTGACGGCGCTGTAAGACGCTACGACGCTACGTTGACTTAGCGTCGTAGCGTCGGGCAACGCTGTTCATGACCAGTTGGAGTGCGATCAAGAACACCCCACCCCACATGAGCCCCGGCAGTTCGCCCAGGTCGCGCCCGTACCTGATCCACAACCACCGCGCGATCACGTAGCACCACAGCCCGCCCGCGAACCAGCCGGCCACGCGGACCACGTGTCCCACCCCGACGTGGATGTCGGGCAGCGCGAGCAGAAGCCGGTCCACGTAGTGCCCGAAGAACGTGAAGCAGAACGCCACGGTGAACGCGTCCACGAAGTCCGACGCGAACGACCCGTGGCGCGGGAGGGCGATCAGGAACACGACGCTCAACAGCAGCGCGGCGACCGTGGCCCGCGTCACCGTCTTCACGAAGGGCTCGGGCATCAGCGCGCTCCCGTGGCGGGCGCCGGCTTCAGGTATTGGTCGAGCCAGTCGAGCACCGTGCCCCACCACAGGCGCCGGTTGCGGGGCTTCAGCACCCAGTGGCCCTCGTCCGGAAAGTACAGGAACTTCGCGGGGACGCCCAGCGTCTTCGCCGCGGTGAACGCCTGGTAGCCCTCGGAGAGGTCCACGCGGTAATCGAGCTGCGAGTGCACGACGAGGATCGGCGTCTTCCAGTTCTGCGCGAAGTTGAGCGGCGACCACCTCTCGTACAGCGCCCGGTTCGCATAGGGCGTGCCGCCGAACTCCCAGTTGGTGAACCACAGCTCCTCGGTGGTGCCGGCCATGCTCGTCGTATTGAACACACCGTCGTGCGCGACGAGCGCCTTGAAGCGCTGGCTGTGGCCGGCGATCCAGTAGATCATGTAGCCGCCGTAGCTCGCCCCGGCGGCGCCGACCCGGGTCGAGTCCACGTAGGGGAGCCGGGCCAGGACGTCCAGGCCCTTCATCAGGTCCTCGTAGGGGTAGTCGCCCCAGTGCTGCGACACCGCGTCGGTGAACTTCTGCCCGTAGCCGGTCGATCCGTGGCGGTTCACAGCGGCCACGACGTAGCCGCGGGTGGCGAACATCTGGTAGTTCCAGCGCGCGTGCCACAGGTCGAGCCAGGCGGTCTGCGGCCCGCCGTGCAGCAGGTAGACGAGCGGGTACCGCTTCGACGGGTCGAACCCCGGCGGCTTCAGGAGCCACCCGTGCACCGAGTCGCCCAGCGCGCCCACGAAGCCGAACTCCTCGAGCGGCTTCAGGTCGAGCAGGGACACGATGGGGTCGGTGTGGTGGGTGAGCGGCCGCCCCGCGGTCCACACTTCGGCCGGCTGCGTGTTGCTCTGGTGGAGATACACCACCCCCCGGCCGTCCGGCATCACGTGCACGTTGGTGTTCACCCCGCCGCCCGTTGGAACGATGGAACGACGGAAGGTTGGAACGTCGATTCGGTAGATGTTGTCGCGCCCGCGTTCTTCGACCACGGCGTAGATGCACTTGGAGTCCGGGCACCATGTGTAGGACCCGACCGACAGCGTCCACCCGGTTGTCGCCTCTGTCACTTTCCCACCTTCCGTCCTTCCATCCTTCCGTCCGACCAACATCAACCGTTGTCTGTCCGCCTCGAACCCCGGCCGCTCCATCGAGAGGTACGCGAGCCACTTGCCGTCCGGCGAGTAGCGCGGCGTGTTGTCCGCGCCCCGGCCCGTCGTCAGCTGCCGCAGTGCCCCGTCCCGCTCGATCACGTAGACGTCCACGTTTGTATTGTCCGCGACCGTCGCGTCGCCGTGCATGGCGACGGCGATCTCTTTCCCGTCCGGAGCGACGGCGACGTCGCCGTCGCCGCCCGTCGCGATCGTGGGCACGTCGTGGTCCACCGGCGTGAGATCCTTCACCCCCTCTCCCCCGCCCGAGACCGGGACCAGGAAGACGTGCTGGCGCTTGCCGGCGCGCCAGTCGTCCCAGTGGCGCCACAGCAGCTCGGTCCAGATGCGCGCGTCGGTGGGGTAGTCCCCGTTGCGCCGGTCGATCTCCTGGTCCGCCGGGGGGGGCCACTTGACGTCGCTCGTGACGAGCAGGCCCTTGCCGTCGGAGAGCCACACGGGATCGCTCACCCCGTCCGGCAGGTTCGTCACCCGGCGCGCCTCGCCGCCGGCGATCGGGAGGAGCCAGACCTGCGGGCCGTTCTGCCGCGTGGAGACGAACGCCAGCGTCCTGCCGTCGGGCGACCAGCGCGGCTGCCGGTCCGA
>DASWDP010000159.1:0-9118 GCA_036395195.1 Gemmatimonadales bacterium
CGCGTGCTGGTCTATCACTCCGGGGACGAAAAGGCCGTGGTCGGCGTGGCCGAAGTCGCTTCGGAGGCCTTTCCGGACCCGAAACAGCGGGATCCCAAGCTCGCGGTGGTGGAGCTGAAAGCCGCGGGGAGGCTGCCGCGGGCGGTCCCGCTCGCCGAGATTAAGAAGGACCGGGCGTTCGCCGATCTGGGGCTCGTGCGCATGGGGCGCCTCTCGGTGATGCCAGCGTCCGCGGAGCAGTTCCAGCGCCTGGTGAAGATGGCCGGGTTGAAGTAACCGACAACCGACGACTGACGACCGAGGACTCCATGGGCAAAGGCGACCTTCGCACCAAGCGCGGCAAGATCCATCGCGGGACGTACGGCAACACGCGTCGGAAGAAGAAGAGGCGGAAGGCGGCGGACGCCCCGAAAGCGGAAAAGGCGGAAGCCCAGTGAGAGGCGTGGTGCTGGCGTGCCTGGCGCTGCTCGCCGCGGCGCCGATCCGCGCTCAGGAGGACGATCGCTGGCAGGTGACGCTCAACGACGGGAACATCCTCTGGGAGCTCCACCTCGTACGCCTCGAGCGCGACACGCTCGTCCTCTCGCACGCGGACTCGACCTACAGGTTCCCGATCATGCAGGTGGATGAGCTGCGGCTGGTGCGGAAGTCGGAGCGACGCCAGACGGCCGAGCCGAACCGCTACGGGGGCGTGCTGGGCGGCGTGGACGACGAAGTCCACCGGCTGACCCTGTACAGCCGAACCGAGCGGCGCCGGATCCTCGAGCAGCTGTTCAAGGACCACCCGCCGCAACCATCCCCATAGACCGCCGCATTCTCCTCGCCGACGCCGACGCGTTCTACGTCGCCGTCGCCCGTCTGGTGGACCCCGCGGGGGCGGGGAAGGCGCGGCTGCTCATCGTCGGCGGCGCGGCCGAGCGGCGCGGTGTCGTCACGTCGGCCTCGTACGAGGCGCGCGCCTTCGGCGTCCGCTCCGCGATGCCGATGGCGCGCGCGGTGCGGCTGTGCCCCGGCGCGACGGTCGTGCCCGTGCCGTGGGAGGCGTGCAGCGACAAAAGCCGTGAGATCGGGGACGTGCTGCGACGCTTCACCCCGGCCGTCGAGCAGGCCTCGAGCGACGAGTTCTATCTCGATCTGAGCGGGACGGAGCGCCTGTACGCGGGTGAGCCCCTCGCCACCACCGCCCGGCGCATCCGCGACGCCGTGACGGCGGCGACTGCGCTCTCGGTGTCGATCGGTGGCGCCACATCGAAGCTCGTCGCGAAGCTCGCCGCGGGCGTGTCCAAACCTCGCCCCGGCAGCGCCACCGACGGCGTGCACGTCGTGGCGCCCGGCGCGGAGGCCGACTTCATGCTCCAGTTCGCGCTCGCCGACATTCCGTTCGTCGGGCCCAAATCCCAGGAGCGCCTGGCGCGGCTCGGGCTGCGCACCGTGCGCGACGTGGTGGGGCACGATCGGGAAACGCTGGTGCGCTGGCTGGGCGAGCGCGAGGGGACGTGGCTGTACGAGCGGGTGCGCGGCATCGACCGCTCACCCGTGGAGCCGGACCGCGAGGCCAAGTCCATCAGCCGGGACGAGACGTTCCCCGCGGACCTGGAGGACGACGCCGCCCTCGCGGCGAAGCTGCTGGCGCTCGCCGACCGCGCCAGCGCGGACCTCCGCGAGGCGGGACTCGCGGCCCGCACGGTGACGGTGAAGGTGCGGGACGCCGACTTCACGACGCGACAGGCGAGCCGCACGCTGGCCGAGCCGGTGCAGTCGGACCGCGCGGTGTACACGGTCGCGCGCCAGCTGCTGGCGCGGCTGCGCGTCGCGCGGCGCACACCGGCCCGGCTCCTCGGTGTCGCCCTGTCACAGCTCGTCACGGGCAGCGGAACGGCCCAGCTGTCCCTGCTCGACATGCCCGGCGACGCCGGGCCTGAAACGGAGCGGGACCGCGTCATCGCCCGCGCGATCGACGAGATACGGGAGAAATTCGGGCCGAATGCCCTGGGCCGCGGGGCTCCTTGACGGGACAGGCTGGCGACTCCCTATTGGTGCTGAGAGTTGATCGTGTCCCGCGTGCGGCTGTTCTCCGTCGGTTTCATCCTCGCCCTCTCGGCGGCGGCCGCTACTGGTGTCGCCCCCCCGGCCCCCCCGGCCCCCCCGGCCCCCCTCCAGACGATCGCGCTGTCCCCGGTTGAGATTCCCGACGGCCTCGACGATCCTGGGCCGGTGCGCGCGCTGTTCGACTCGCTGCTCGCGGCCGAGCTGGCGCGCGCCGGCTTCACCGTCGTGCCGTCTCACGAGGCAGGAGGGCTCTGGAAACGGTTCGTCGACTCGGTGCACGGCTTCTACTCGGCGCTGACCGGAGAGCTGGTCGAGGAGAAATACCGCGCCGTCATGGGCGGGACCCTGCGCGAGCTCAAGGACCGGTTCCACGCCGACGCGTGGCTGCGTCCCGAGATCGACGTCGTCGCCGTGGATTTCGAAGGGGGCAAGGCCCGCTGGGACGGGACGGATGAAGGGGTGGGGAGCGGCACCAGCGGCACCGTGCCCGCGCTCTCGCTTGCCGTCGTCGCGCTCGACATGGACGGCAAGGAGATCTACACGGGTCGCGGGGGGATTCAGGTGCTCCGCAAGGGGTTCAAGGACGTGTCGCGGGAGAAGCTGTTCAAGGACGCGAAACGCAACCTGAAGGCGCTGCACCTCGCGATCGATTCGCTGCTCGTGCGGAGGTCGCCGTCATGACGGGACGCGCGCGCGGGCTCGCCGGGCTCGCCGCCGCACTCGCGGCCGCCGGCTGGGCGGGGGGGGGAGCGGGTGCGGGGAGATCGGAGGGGCTGGGGCAGGGCGTCAAGACGATCGCGACCAGCTCGGTCGCGTTGCCGCAGGACTACCGCGACCTGACCGCCGTGCGGGCGAGGTTCGATTCGCTCATCGCGGAGCGGCTGCGCGCGGCGGGATTCAGCGTGGTGCCGCCGCAGATCGCGGAATCCATCTGGCTGCGCGTCCGCGATTCGGTTGGCGGGTACTACGACACCTACACCGGCAAGCGCGTGGAGGCGAAGTACGAGGTGGTCCGCACGGCGACGTTGACGGAGCTCAAGACCCGGTACCAGGCCGACGCGTGGCTGCACCCGGTCATCCGCGTGGTCGGCGCGCGCTTCTCGGGCGGGAAGGTGAAGTGGCACGGCGTGGAGGAGCAGAGCGGCGCGCCAGGCGGGCTGGGCGGATTTCTGTTCGGCTCCAAGATCGGCGCGGTCCCGGCGCTCTCACTGTTCGTCTTCGTGGAGGACATGGCGGGGAAGGATCTCTACGCCGGCGTGGGCGGTCTCCGGCTGGTGGAGCGGATCCAGGGCGACCGCTTCGTCCCGATACCGCGCGACTCGCTCTTCAACGACGGCGCGCGCAACGCGGCCGCCATCCACCTCGCCCTCGACTCGCTGCCGCTGCACCTCGGGGGGAAGCAGGGGCCCTGAGCGGGCCCCCCGTCTCTGTCACATCGCGCCGAGCGCCGCCGCGGCCTTGGCTACGTCGCGTGGCTTCACCCAGAAGATCGCCCCGTAGCGTCCCATTCCCGCGCACACCGCCGATATCGCCGTAACGTTGATCTTCGCGGCGCCCAGCTTCGCCATCGTGCTGGCGAGCGCACCGACGCGGTCGTCCCCGTCCAGGAGGAACGCCGTCTTGGGCTTCGAGAGCTTGATCTTCGCGCCCTTCGCGGCGGCGATCAGCGCGGTCGCGTCCGCCGGGACGAAGTCCGCCTGGGACTTGCGGGCGCTCGGGAACGCGTGGAACGCGAGCAGGTTGACGCCTGCCGTCCTCAGCACCTGGAGCAGGCGCGCCCCCTCGCCCGGCTTGTCGGGGGCGGTCGTGTAGTAATAGCTGACCTTCCGGATCGTGTCGGCCATCGTAGCCTCCTTGGTGGTCCACTCGCGCAGTGACTATCGCCTTCCGCTGGCCCGACCGCCAGGGCGCCAAAAGCCGCGTGGCGCCGCCGCCACAGGGGGGGTCTTTCCTCGGTTGACGCCCGACGGTCGGGCCCGTAAATCACCGACCCCGAGCCCTTCTCCAGCGATCCCTCCGAAGGAGTTAGCGCAATGCCCCGCTTGGCTCGTCGTCAAGCCAGTTTTCTCGCCGCGCTCCTGAGCCTCGCTCTCGTGTGTCCGGCCGCCACCCAGGGCCGCGCTCGGGCGAAGCCGCGCAAGGCCGTCACCCCGCCCGCTGCGGCGCCGGTCCAGGGCGCGGACTCCCTGAACAACCTCAAGTTCCGCAACCTGGGCCCCGCGGTGGCCGGCGGGCGCGTCGCCGCGGTCGTCGGGGTTCCGGGACAGCCGAACGTCTACTACGTCGGTGCAGGTGGGGGTGGCGTGTGGAAGACGACCGACGGCGGTAACTCGTGGGAGGCGATCTTCGAAGACCAGCCGACCGCCTCGATCGGCGCGATCGCGCTGGCGCCCTCGAACCCCAACCTGGTGTGGATCGGCACGGGGGAGGGGAATCCGCGCAACGACGTGATCGATGGGCGGGGTGTGTTTTTCTCTCCCGACGCGGGGAAGAGCTGGAAGCCCATGGGACTCCGCGACGTCGGCCAGATCACGCGCATCGTGATCGACCCCGCGAACCCCGATGTCGTGTTCGTGGCGGCGCTGGGCCACGTGTGGGGCCCAAACTCCGAGCGCGGGGTGTTCCGCACTGCGGACGGGGGCAAGACGTGGCAGAAGGTGCTGTTCGTGAACGACACCACCGGCGCGGCGGACCTCGTGATGGTGCCCGGCAACCCCCGGGTGCTGTTCGCCGGGATGTGGCAGTTCGTCCGCCGGCCGTGGGAGCTGGTGTCGGGCGCGGCGGGAAGCGGCATCTACCGGTCCACCGACGGCGGCCTCACCTGGGAGAAACTCAAGGAGGGGTTACCCGCGGGGGGGACGGGGGGGCTGATGGGGCGGATCGCGCTCGCGATCGGGCCGACGAACCCGAGTCACGTCTACGCGCTGATCGAGTCGCAGCAGGGGATGCTGTGGGACTCGAAGGACCAGGGCGACCACTGGACCAAGGTGTCCGACTCCCATCACCTGTCGTCGCGACCCTTCTATTTCTCGCTGATGCACGTGTCGCCGGTCGACGACCGGAAAGTGTTCTTCTCTTCGTACCTGCTGCTCCGCTCGGACGACGGCGGCAAGACGACGACGCCGATCGACCGAGGCGTGCACGTGGATCACCACGCGCTGTGGATCGATCCCACGAACCCCGATCGCATGATCCAGGGGAACGACGGCGGCGTGTACGTCACCTCCGACGGCGCGAAGAGCTGGCGCTTCCTGAACAACCTGCCGATCGCGCAGTTCTACATGGTCGCCGCCGACAACAACGTGCCCTACAAGCTGTGCGGCGGGCTGCAGGACAACAACGCGTGGTGCGGGCCATCGAGCAACGTCGGAGGCGGTGGAGGTGGGGGGGGTGGTGGAGGAGGGGCGGGCGGCGGGCTCACCGGCGCCGAGTGGTTCACCGTGACCGGCGGGGACGGCGAGTACGCGGTGCCCGCGCCGAGCGATTCCACCATCCTCTACGTCGACTCGCAGAACGGGAGCGTCAGCCGCGTCGACTTGAAGACCGGCCTCACGCGGTCGGTGCGGCCCTATCTCTCGGGCGCGGGAGAGATGGCGCCCGCGAACCTGAAGTACCGGTTCAACTGGACCACGCCGATCGAGGTCTCGCCCACCGACGCCAGCACGGTACTGTTGGGCGGCAACGTGGTGTTCAAGACGACGGACGGCGGTGAGCACTGGACGCCGATCAGCCCCGACCTGACGCGCAACGACAAGTCGAAGCAGGTGACGAGCGGCGGCCCGATCAACTATGACATCTCGGGCGCCGAGACGTACAACACCATCCTGACGGTCAACCTGGCGCCGACCGACGCCGGGGTCATCTGGGTGGGCTCGGACGACGGGCTCGTCCACGTCACGCGGGACGGCGGCAAGAGCTGGACCAACGTGGCGGGGCGCTTCCCCGGCCTCCCGAAGGACGGGGAGGGGCGGGTGTATCAGATCGGCGTGTCGCCGTTCGACGCCGGGACGGCCTATCTCGCCGTGGACCGCCACCAGCTCGACGACAGCCGGCCGTACGTGTACAAGACGACGGACTTCGGCAAGACCTGGGCCGACATGTCGCGCGGCCTGGCGCCGGACGCCGCGGCGCGCGTGGTGCGCGAGGACCCGAACCTGCGCGGCTTTCTCGTCCTCGGCACCGACACCGGCCTGTGGTACTCGCGCGACGCGGGCGCAACGTGGAAGCCGCTCAAGGCCGGTTTCCCGACGGCGCCGGTCTACGACGTGAAGTTCGTCAAGCGGTCGCACGATCTCGTGGTGGCGACGCACGGGCGCGGGCTGTTCGTGCTCGACAACATCACGCCGCTCGAGGAGCTGACCCCTGACGTCGTGGCCGCTGACTTTCACGTGTTCAGCGCGCTGCCGGCGCAGCTCCGCG
Source organism: Gemmatimonadales bacterium (assembly GCA_036395195.1). GTDB lineage: Bacteria > Gemmatimonadota > Gemmatimonadetes > Gemmatimonadales > GWC2-71-9 > AG41. The sequence continues at coordinate 6,469 of DASWDP010000159.1, forward strand.
TGCGCCCGCGTCGTCCCGGCCCCGCGCCGTCGCGCTTCTCGACGCCGAACGCGCCGGCCGGCGCCGTGGTCGACTATTACCTGAAGGTCGCCCTCGACACGAGCGCGCCGGCGCCGCAGCGCGCGCGCCGCGGCGGGGTCATCGTGACCGTGACGGACAGCCGCGGCGACACCGTCGTGGTCGACTCGGCGGGTCCCGGCAAGCAGGGTGTGAACCGCTACGTCTGGAACCTGCGCTACGCCGGCCCGACGCGGCTCAGCTTCGAACGCCCAATCGGCGCCGAGGAAGAAGAGAATCCGTTCCGTAACGTCGGCGGCCCGCGCGTGATCCCGGGCACCTACACCGTGACGTTGAACGCCGCCGGCCGGCGCCTGACACAGGCCGTCACGGTGGAGCCGGATCCGATCCTCGGCGGCGACCCCGCCCGCTTCGTGGCTCAGCTCTCCGCCGGGCTCGCCTGGCGCGACGCCATGTCCGCGTTGAACGAGATGCTGAACGGCATCGTGAGCCTCGAGACGCAGCTCAAGAACATCCAGCAGGCCATGCGGGAGAACGGGCGTGACACGATCAGCACGGGGCCCGTGGCGCAGCAGTCCCGCGAGCTGGCCCGCAAGCTCAAGGTCCTCAAGGACAGCCTCTACAACTCCGAGGTCCAGCGCGACGGGGGCCAGGACGACATCCACTACCTCGACCGGTTCCAGGACCGGCTGCAGGGAGCGGGTTTCGGCGCGGCGTTCGCCTACGCCCAGCCGCCCACCGAGGTGCAGGCGGAGCGGATGCGGGAGCTGCGAGGGGAGCTCGACGCCTACCTCGCGAAGTTCGCCGACCTGGTGCGGACCGACGTGGTGGCGTTCAACAAGACCGCCCAGGAGCACGGGGCGCCGGTGCTGGTGGCCGGCGGGGCCCCCGCGCCGAAGCCGGCCACGGGGAACTGAGCCGGGGTCAGAGTCAGGCTCAGGAAGCGGAGCCCTTAGAAGGTCCGCCAAGCAGCCGCGCCTGCTTGACGCCCGGCGTTTCGGTCCGCACCTTCAGCCCGCCACACCTCAGTGCGCATGCACGTGCGGCGCGCGCGAGCGGTCCCCGACCTCGTGAAGACTGGTCAGCCATAGTCGGGCTATGCGCTGGCGCCGCCTCAACTCCCAGGAGGCTGCGATGATGGCCTGCAACATGGCGCGGGCGCGCCTGATCTTGGTCGGCGCGCTCGCGCTGGCATGCACCAGAGATGAACGCAATCCGCTGGCGGTTCCGCCGTCGTTCACACTCGGGGTCGACCCCGTTGTGTCGGGAGTCGTCCTCGGACCGGACGGGTCGAATGTTTGTAATACGCTTGACGTTCTGCTCGGACCCGGCGCGCCGGTGGTCGTTCGGCCTATCGATCTTGCCGCCGGGGCTTTCGCCGGGTTCCAGGTGCTCGGCTGCCCGTCGAATGCGTTCTCCTTCGACCTCTTTCCCGGCAACTACCTGTTGCGCGCGCAGCTCCCGGCCGATCCGGCGATCGGCTCGTTACCGTGGCGTAATGCTGAAAAGCTGTCGATCGGCGACGACGGTGCCGTCCACGACATTCGCATTGCCGAGGGGACGGCCCTGGGCGGCATGGCGACGTTCGACGGCAGCCCTCTCGCAGGCGTGGACCTGAACTTCGTATATGACTCCGCCCCGGCATTCGGGGCCGCGATTACGACCAGCGGCCCGGACGGGCGCTGGACGGAGTTCTTCGGGCGCACCCCGCCCATTCTGCAGAACGGGGTTCGCCTGTTGGCGGCCGGCGGGTGCGGTGGGCTCGGCGTCACGGTGCTCGAGGGCCCGCCGCCCGGGCCGTTCGTGGTCCCGACGGACCTGACTGCGATCAACTGCTCGATGGCGACTGCACCATCCACGCAGTTCTCGCACACCCACACCCGGGTCGTCGTGACGCCGATGCCGGGGGACATCGGCGGCCAGTCGGTGGAACTGGCCGATCGGTTCGGCATCGGTTGGGGCGTGCAGTTCCCGGTCCAGCCGGGACAGACGCCCCTACACGTTCCGGTGTCGGCGACGCACCTGTTCGGTGGGGGGCTCATGATTGGCATCGCGCCCGACCGCATCCTGAGCGGGATCAGCCTCGCGGGACAGCTGCAGTGCGGCGCGGAGTGCCGCGATCTCGGGCTCGATGGAACGGTTGCGTTCACGCCGGAGACGCCCCTCGGCAAACAGGTCACGTGGCGCTACTCGGATGCTACGTCACCGGAAGGCGCAGGCCTGCGCGTTGTGCAGCGCTCGTTCGACGGGCAGCCGCCGAACGACTATGTCCTGTTCCGTTTCTCGATCCAGAACGGTGGAGCGTTTCCGGTCACCTTCTACGCCGGTGTCTTCATGGACTGGGACGTCGGCGAGGACGCAACCGACGATTTCGGGTTCACGGATCTCGGCGGGCGGCTGATGGCCGTGACGAGCGAGTTCGAATCCACGATTCACGTGGGCAGTATGCTGGTCGGCGCTCCGGTATCGGGGAACCTCTTCTACAACTTCAACGGTGATGTGCTGTTTCCGTTCTCGACCCCGCAGCAGTTCGAGGCGCTGAGCGGCGTGATCCGGCTGACGGACATCGGCCCAGGTGACGCACACTACATCCAGGGCCTCGGGCCGATCACGCTGAGTCGTGGCCGGAAGG
>DASWDP010000160.1:0-5090 GCA_036395195.1 Gemmatimonadales bacterium
CGGCGCAGGTCGAGTGGTGCCAGGCCCGTCCCGCGACGCGCGACGAGGTCGAGCGGGTGCACCCCGCGCCCTACCTGGATGGGCTCGAGCGCGTGGCGCGCGCGGGAGGCGGCGCGCTCGACGCCGATACGGTGATGAGTCCCGAGAGCTGGGACGCTGCGCTCGCGGCGGCGGGAGCGGCGATCGGGGCGGTGGAGCGTGGAATCGCGCGTGGTGTGGCCTTCGGCGCGACGCGCCCGCCGGGCCACCACGCGCTCGCCGTGCGCGCGATGGGGTTCTGCCTCCTTAACAACGTCGTGATCGCGGCGCGGCACGCGCAGCACCTCGGCAAGCCGCGGGTGCTGATCGTGGACTGGGACGTGCACCACGGCAACGGCACGCAGGCACTCGTCGAGCGCGACCCGTCGATCCGCTACGTCTCGATGCACCAGTACCCGTGGTATCCCGGCACCGGCGCCGAGGACGAGCGCGGGGTCGGGAACGTGTTCAACGTGCCGCGGCCCCCGGGGCTCGGGCGCGAGGTGTACGTGCGCGACCTGCTCGCGGCCGTGGACCGGGCGCTGGCCGGTTGGGGGGGAACGGCCGATCTGCTGCTCGTGTCGGCGGGCTTCGACTCGCTCGCGGGCGACCCGCTGGGCGGGTTCACCCTCGACCCCGCCGACATGGCGCGCTGGACCACCGCGTTCCGCGAGCGGGTCGCTCCGGCGCCGGTGATCGGGGTGCTCGAGGGCGGCTACCGGCTCGATCTACTCGCCGCGGGCGTGCAGGCGCACGTGCGCGCGCTGGCGGTGTGAACCGGGTATTTTTCCACGTCCGAACCAGGATGCGACCGCCGTGAAGCTGGCCGCCGAGGTCATCACCCTGAAGACCAAACATCCCTTCGTCATCGCGCGCGGCGGGGACGAGGACTACCGGGTCGTGTGGGTGCGGCTCACGGACGGGGACGGAATCGAGGGGTGGGGCGAGGCCGATCCTTCGCGCTACTACGGCGAGACCGCGGACACCGTGCTCGCCGTGCTGAAGCGCCTGGAGCCGCACCTGCCGCGGGATGCCTTCGACCTCGAGGGCGCGGAGGCGAAGTTCGCCGAGGCCGTGCCGCGCAACGGCGCGGCCCGGGCGGCCCTCTCCGCCGCGCTGCACGACCTGGTGGGTAAGCGGCTCGGCCAGCCGGTGTGGCGGCTGTGGGGACTCGACCCGGCGCGCGCCCCGCGCTCTTCCTTTACCATCGGGCTCGACACCCCGGAGAAGATGCGCCAGAAGGTGGCCGAGGCCTCCGGCTACCCCATCCTCAAGATCAAGCTGGGCACCGAGCGCGACGAGCAGATCCTCCGCACGATCCGCGACGCGACCGACAAACCGATCCGGGTGGACGCGAACGCGGGCTGGACCCGCGAGCGGGCGATCCAGATGCTGCCCATCCTCAAGGAATACGGCGTCGAGTTCGTCGAGCAGCCGTTGCCGCCCGACGACCTCGAGGGAATCGCGGCCGTGCGCCGCCGGGGGGTGCTTCCCGTCGTGGTGGACGAGAGCTGCATCGTCGCGACCGACATCCCGCGGCTCGCGGGCGTGGTGGACGGGATCAACATCAAGCTCGCCAAGTGCGGCTCCCTGCGGGAAGCGTTGCGGATGATCTCCACGGCGCGCGCGCACGGGATGCTGGTGATGGTGGGGTGCATGATCGAATCGTCCCTCGGCATCACGGCGGCCGCGCATTTCACACCCCTCGTCGATGCGGCCGATCTCGACGGTGCGGCCCTCACGGCGAACGATCCGTTCGTCGGGGCCACGATCGATGGGGGGCAGATCCGACTCCCCACCGGGCCGGGCCTCGGTGTCCGCAGGCGCGAGTGAACTCGCGGCTCGGCCTCGGCCCGTGAACGGGCGGGAAGCCTCTGCTTCAGCAGATGCTGCCGAGCCGCGGCTTCAGCCGCGGTTCGCTGAGGTGGTCCTTCCGGTCCCGGTTCCCCGCACCTACGCCTACGAGATTCCGGCCGAGCTCGAGCCGCGCGTCGTGCCCGGCGCGCGGGTCGTCGTACCGGTGCAGCGGCGCCAGGTGGTGGGCCTGGTCGCGGCGGTGGACGTGGCGCCCCCCCCGCCCCTCGTCGCGCCGAGGGCGATCCTCGCCGCTCCCGACGCCGAGCCGGCACTGTCCCCGGCGCTGCTCGAGCTGGGGCGGTGGATCAGCCGCTACTACGGCGCGCCCCTGGGGCTCGCGCTCCGCGCGCTCCTCCCGGGGGCGCTCTGGAGCGTGCGCCATCCGGCGGGGCCGGCCGAGCGGGGGGAGCGGGTCTTCGTGCTCACCGGGGGGCTGCCGTCGCTGCTCGAGCGCGAGCGCGCGTTCCGGCGGGCGCCCAAGCGGCGCATCGCGTTCGAGGCGGTGGAGGCGATCGGAGGTTCGGCGCCGGTGCGCCATCTCGTGACGCAGCTCAAGCTCTCCAGCGCGGTGCTCGACGGGCTGGTGAAGCAAGGGCTCGGCCGCTACGCCGACGTGCCCCACCCGCGCGACCCCTTCGCCGGGCTTTCCTCCCCACCGCCGCCGGACCTGACGGACGGCCAGCGCCGCGCGGCCGCGGCGATCGCGGGGACTCCGGTGGACGTCCCGGTCCTGATTCAGGGCGTCACGGGATCGGGGAAGACGCTCGTATATCTGGACGTGCTTCGTGGCGTCGTAGCGTCGGGCCACGGTGCCATCCTCCTCGTGCCCGAGATCGCGCTCACGCCCCAGACGGTGGCGCGAGTCCGCGGCGTGTTCGGCGACCGGGTCGCGGTGCTGCACTCGGGGCTGTCGGAGGGCGAGCGCGCCGACGCGTGGCGCGCGCTGCGCCGCGGCGAACGGGGCGTGGCGGTCGGCCCGCGCTCCGCCGTGTTCGCGCCGGTGCAGCGCCTCGGGGCGATCGTCGTGGACGAGGAGCACGAGCCGAGCTACAAGCAGGGGACCGCGCCGCGCTACCACGCCCGCGACGTCGCGCTGGCCCGCGCGCGGCTCGAAGGAGCACGCGTGATCCTCGGCAGTGCCACGCCGTCGCTCGAGACGTTGCACCTCGCGGGCACGGGGAAGGTCGCGCGATTCGAGCTGCCGGAGCGCATCGGCGCGCGGCCGCTGCCGGCGGTGGAGGTGATCGATCTGCGAAGCGCGCCCCGGGTGCCGGAAGCGCGCGGCGTGCCGTGGACCGTGCCGCTCGACGAGGCGGTGCGCGACGCGCTCGCGCGCGGCGAGCAGGCGATCCTGCTGCTCAATCGCCGTGGTTTCGCGACCTACCTCCAGTGCCCGGCGTGCGGCGACGTGCGCGACTGCCCGCAGTGCGCCATCGCTCTCACCGTGCACCAGACGCCCCCGGCGCTGCGCTGCCACTACTGCGGGCACGAAGAGCCGGTCCCCACCTCCTGCCGGGCGTGCAGCCGGGAGACCCAGCGGATGCGCGGTCTCGGCACGCAACAGCTCGAGCACTTCGTGGCGTCGCGCTTCCCCGCGGCGCGCATCGCGCGCATGGACCTGGACACCACGAGCACCAAGTGGGCCCACCACCGCATCCTCGACCGCGTGGCCCAGGGGACGGTGGACATCCTGCTCGGCACCCAGATGATCGCGAAGGGGCTCGACTTCCCGAACGTGACCGTCGTGGGCGTGGTGGACGCCGACACCGGGCTCAATTTCCCCGACTTCCGAGCCGCGGAGCGCACCTTCCAGCTCGTGGCCCAGGTGGCGGGGCGGGCGGGGCGCGGGCCCAAGGGCGGGCGGGTGTACGTGCAGACCCGGGCGCCCGGCCACCACGCCATCCGCGCGGCGGCGGTGCATTCGGTGAGCGCGTTCGCCGCCGCGGAGCTGCCGCTGCGGGAGCCGCCGCATCCGCCTTACCCGCCGCGGGTCGGCCTCGTGCGGTTCGTGGTGACGGGGCGTGACCAGGCCCACACCGCCGCGCTCGCCGAGCGGGTGGCGGCCTGGCTGCGCCGCGCCAACGCGGAGCGCCTGGCGGGCGCCCTCACCGTGCTGGGACCCGCGCCCTGCCCGATTCCGCGACTACGGGGTCGCTGGCGCTGGCACGTGCTGGTCAAGGCGCTCGAGGCACGAGCGCTGGGGCGGGTGGTACGGGCCTGGCGGGCGAAGGCTCACGGTGCCGTCACGGTGGATCGCGATCCCGTGACGATGCTCTGACCGCTGGTCGCGCGCCACCGGTCCAGCCATCGCGGCACGTCGGTTACCTCCCGACGCAACAGCGCCAGCGTGAGATCGTGCAGCACGACCGTGTTGAACGGCGCGCGATACGGAGGCCCGCCCCTGTGCTGGCCCGCGAGCTTCACCACGAACGGCACGCGCCGATCGCGCTCCCCGGACTGGCGAGAGTGGTCAGCCGTCAGCAGAACGGTGGTTCGGTCCCACAGGCCGTCCCCTTCGAGCGCTCGCCGCAGCACGCCGAGGGTGCGATCGGCCAGGACGAGGTTGTCGTAATAGCCCTCGATGTCGTAGTTGTGGTCCGTCAGCTCGTCGTCCTCCCGGTCGTAAATCGGGGGGTCGTGGGGGATGGGCAGATGAACGAACAGAAGGCCGAGGGAGGTATCGACCACAGCAGCTTGTGCTTCCACCAGGTGCTGCCGGTAATCCCCGATGTGCCGGTCACGGTCGGCCAGCGGGGAGAGGCCGCGGAGCAGGTCCAGCATCTGGCGCGCGAGGCCGCGCCCGCGCGCCCGCAGAATCGCCGCGGGGTGGGGCAGCCAGAAGCAGCGGGTCAGGTGCTGCGCGAAGAGGCGGCAGTAGGGGTGATACCAGCCGACGATGCCGGCGTTGTAGCCCAGCGCGCGCGCGCGGTCGAACAGGTTCGGCTGGTCGGCCCACGAGACCGTGTCGGGCGTGCCGGCGAAGGTCACAAGCAGGGTGTCGGTACCACGGCGGCGTGCTGAGGTCACCGGGCGGCCGGTCAGGAGGCCGGGGACGGAGATCGCGGTCCGGCGGCCGGGCGGGAAGGCCTGGGACGCGAAGGACGCCTCGGCGCGCAGGCGGTCCAGCTCGGGGAGCGGAAGCCCGGCCGGCCGGTCGCCGTAGGCGAGGCGGAAGTCCATCCCGTCGAACAGCAGGATGATCACGCGCGGCGCCG
>DASWDP010000161.1:0-2379 GCA_036395195.1 Gemmatimonadales bacterium
CTCGACCCCGCGCTCGCCCTGGCGGTCTTCCCCGGCGCCGCGAGCTGCAACATCGCCATCGAGTTCGGCTTCACCGGGCCCAATTCCACGAACGCCATGAGCTGCGCGTCCGGGACGATCGCCGTGGGCGAGGCGTTCCACACGATCCGCGACGGGCGCGCCGACGTGATGTTGGCGGGCGGCGCCGAGGCCCCGCTCGCGCCGATGACCTACGCGGCGTTCAGCGTGATCCGCGCCATGAGCACCCGGAACGACGACCCGGCGCGCGCGTCTCGACCCTTCGATGAGGACCGTGACGGCTTCGTGATGGGCGAAGGCGCGGCCGTCCTGGTGCTCGAAGCGCGGGACCGGGCGCTCGCCCGCGGCGCGAAGATCTACGCCGAGCTCGTGGGATACGCCTGCACCAACGACGCCTACCACATGACGGCGCCGCGGCCCGACGGGCGGCAGGCCGCGCGCGCGATGCAGCTCGCGCTCGCGGACGGCGACGTCGCGCCGACCGAGGTCGGCTACATCAACGCCCACGGCTCCTCGACCCGGCTCAACGACTCCACCGAGACGGCCGCGATCAAGCACGTCTTCGGCCATCACGCCTACCGCCTCACCGTCAGCGGCACCAAGGGGTATTACGGCCACGCGCTGGGCGCGAGCGGCGCGATCGAGGCGGGCATCTGCGCGCTCGCCATGGCGCGCCGCTGGCTCCCCCCGACGATCAACCTCGAGCGGCCCGATCCGGCGTGCGACCTGGACTGCCTGCCGCGCGACGGCCGCGCGGCCGCCCCCCCCGTCGTGGTGTCGAACTCGTTCGGCTTCGGCGGGATCAACGCGACCCTGGTGTTGCGGCGCGCGTAGCCGGCGCCCTACATTGGCGCCGGCTCCTACCCTCGAGGATCATCCGTCATGTTCAAGGACCTGCGGCCGCTCGCGGCCGAGTTCGTCGGAACCCTGCTGTTCGTGTTCCTGGGCGCGGGCAGCGTGGTCGCGTTCGTCCAGACCAGCTCCACACCCGGCGCGATCGGCGCGCTCGGCGTCGCGCTGGCCCACGGCGTCGGGATGGCGATCATCGTTTCGATGACGATGAGCATCTCCGGCGGCCACATCAACCCCGCCGTCACGGTCGCCCTCTGGATCGCCGACAGGATCGACGGGCGCCTGGCCGGGAAATACATTGCGGCGCAGCTCGTCGGCGCGGTCGCCGGCGCGGCCCTCGTGAAGAGCATGCTCCCCCGGATGGCCGCGAACCTCGCGATCCTGGGCACGCCCCGGCTCGCGAGCGACGTGACCTTCGCGCAGGGCATCTGGATCGAGGCCCTCCTCACCTTCTTCCTGGTCAGCGCGGTATTCGGGACGGCGGTGTCGTCGCAGGCGCCGAAGATCGGCGGCTTCGGCATCGGCCTCGCGATCTTCGTGGATGCCCTGGTGGGCGGGCATCTCACCGGAGCGGCGATGAACCCGGCGCGCGCCCTGGGGCCGGCGCTCGTGGCCTGGGAGTGGAACGGGCACGCGGTGTACTGGATCGGCCCGCTGCTCGGCGCGGCGATCGCCGCCGCCCTGTGGAAGGCGATACTGCTGCCGAAATCGTGACGTCGGAAATTGCTGTAGGGGCACGGCAATGCCGTGCCCCTACAGGGCCGTGCCCCTACAGCAATTCCGCGGCCGTCGGCGCGAAGTACGTGAGGATGATGTCCGCCCCCGCGCGGCGAATGGCGTACAGCGTCTCCCACATGGCGCGCGCTTCGTCGAGCATGCCGCGCGCGCCCGCCGCCTTGATCATCGCGTATTCCCCGCTCACCTGATACGCGGCGAGCGGGGAGCCGCACTCCTGCTTCGCCCGGCGGATCAGGTCGAGACAGGGAAGCGCGGGCTTGACCATGATGATGTCCGCACCCTCGGCGACGTCGAGCCGAATCTCCTGCATCGCCTCGTCGGCGTTCGTTCCCTGCATCTGGTAGGACTGCCGGTCGCCGAACTGCGGGGTGGACCCCGCCGCCTCGCGGAACGGGCCGTAGAACGCCGACGCCATCTTGGCGGCGTAGGACATGATCGGCACCCGGCTGAATCCCGCCGCGTCGAGCGCCTTGCGGATCCCCGCCACGCGGCCGTCCATCATGTCGCTCGGCGCGACGAGGTCGATCCCGGCGCGCGCCTGCGTCACCGCGACCTTCCCGAGCAGGTAGACGGTCGCGTCGTTCTCGACCTCGCCGTCCTGGATCACGCCGCAATGCCCGTGGTCGGTGTACTCGCACAGACACACGTCGCCGATCACGAGCAGCTCGGGTACGGCGCGCTTCACGGCGCGCGCGGCCTGCTGCACGATCCCCTGGTCGTCGTACGCCTCGGATCCCGTCGGATCCTTCGTGTCCGGCAGCCCGAACAGGA
>DASWDP010000162.1:0-4855 GCA_036395195.1 Gemmatimonadales bacterium
ACGTAGGCGCAGTCGAGCGCGTCGGCGTGGTGCAGGAAGTCCCGGAACTTGGTGAATGAGTTGCAGCGCACGCAGGGGATCGGCGTCCGGCCGCGGGCGTACTCGCTCACGAAGTCCGCGATCACGTCGCGGCCGAACCGATCCTCCAGGTTCAGCAGATAGTGCGGGATGCCGAGCTTGTGGGCGACCAGCTGCGCGTCGGTGATGGAGTCGAGCGAGCAGCACGGGCGGTCGGGGACGGCGTCGCCGTAACAGAACAGCTTCATGGTGGCGCCGACGACGTCGTACCCTTCCTCCACAAGAATCGCCGCCGCCACGGAGCTGTCGACGCCGCCGGACATGGCGACCAGAACCCGCTCCGCCACTAGTCCCCCCCGCCCGATTGCGGATTGCGGATTTCGGATTGCGGATTGGAAGCGCGATCGTCGAATCCGCAATCCACAATCCGCAATCCGCAATTGCTCAATATCATCGGTGCAAGACCGCGGCCAGCGCCCTGACCTTTTCGACAATCTTAGGGAGCGCACCCACCACCGCCTCCACGTCCTCCGCCGTGTTCTCCTTGCCGAACGAGAACCGCAGCGCCGCGACGCCCAGCTCGCGGGGCACCCCCATGGCGGTGAGCACGTGCGAGGGCTCGACCGCCCCGGTGCTGCACGCGGAGCCCGAGGAGCACGCGATCCCGGCGAGATCGAGGTGCATGAGCAGCGCCTCGCTGTCGGTGCCCGGGATCGACACGTTGCACACGTGCGGTGCCCGCTCGCTCTGCCAGCCGTTGATCACGGCGTCCGGCACGACCACCAGCAGCCGGCGCTCGAGCTCGTCGCGCAGCGCGGCCACGCGCCGCGCGAAGTCCGCCTGCTCCGCGGCGGCCAGCTCCACCGCCCGCCCCAGCCCCACGATCCCCGGAACGTTCTCCGTCCCGGGGCGGAGCCCGAACTGCTGCCCGCCCCCGTGGATGATCGCCCCCCCCTCCAGGGCGTGCCGGTCCCGCACCACGAGCGCCCCGATCCCCTTGGGGGCGCCGATCTTGTGGCCGGAGATCGTCAGGAAGGTGCAGCCGACGTCCCGGAGCGACACGGGAATCTTGCCCAGCGCCTGGACGGCGTCCGAGTGGAAGGGGACCCCCGCCGCGCGGCAGCGCGCCGCGAGCGCCGCGACCGGCTGCACGGCGCCGACCTCGTTGTTCACCCACATCACGCTGGCGACCGCGACGCCCCGCGCCAGCGCCTCGGCCAGCGCATCCTCGTCCACCAGCGCCGAGGCGTTGACCGGGAGGACGACCTCTTCGCCCCCCAGGTGCCGTACCGCGTGCGCGGCGGCGAGCACCGCCTTGTGCTCGATCGCCGACACGGCGACGCGGAACGGGCTGCCCCGGTCGCGCGCGGCGAGCGCCGACCCGATCACGGCCAGGTTGTCCGCTTCGGTCCCGCCCGACGTGAAGATCACCTGGCTGGGCTCGGCGCCCAGCGCTGCGGCGATGGTCCGCTTCGCCTCGTCCACGCCGGCCCGCGCGGCGCGCCCGAACCGGTGGGGGGACGAGGGGTTGCCGAAGGCGTCCTTCCCGAGATAGGGAAGCATCGCCTCGAGCACCTCCGCCCGCACCGGGGTGGTGGCGGCGTTGTCGAGGTAGGCCAGTCGCTTCGGCATGTGCCGAGAATCTAAAGGCTACAGCGACCGCACGCCAAGCCGCAGCACGTCTTCGACTTCGAGCGTCTCGTGGCAGAAGAACGGCTCGCCGTACGGCTTCCGGATGAGCGAGCCGTAGTGCGCCGACTGCACGCGGATCAGCTCGTACAGGTCCTGCCCCGTCGGGTGGATCTCGCCAGCCGCTTTCGCGCCGTCGAATTGCGACGCGTAGCAGCGGATCGCTGCCATCTTGGTGTCGAACGTGTCGGAGATGTCCACGACGAACGACGGCTTGACCGGGTCCTCGCGGTAAGCGAGGGCATAGAGGACCTTGAACGGGCGATGCGCGTCGCCCGCGCCGCCGTACTTCGCGAGCCCGGCGAGATAGCAGGCATCGCGACCCAGCTCGGAGGCGACGCGGTGATCGGGGTGCCGGCCGACGGGGAAGGGGAGGATCACGACGCGGGGGCGCGTGGCGCGGATCAGCTCGACCAGCTTCGCGCGCGACGGCTCGTCGTTGGCGAGGTGCGCGTCGGGGAGCCCGGCGTTGAGCCGCAGGTGCACGCCGAGGACACGGGCCGCGCGCTCGGCCTCGGCGGCGCGCGTCGGGGCGTCGCCGCGCGTGCCCAACTCGCCCTCGGTCAGATCGAGGATGCCGACGCGATGGCCCGCCCGCACGGCCTTGGCGAGCGTGCCGCCGCACGTCAGCTCGACGTCGTCGCGGTGGGCAGCGATCGCCAGAAGATCCACGGTGTCAGGCATGGAGCCGCTCCCGGATTGCGGATTGCGGATTTCGGATTGCGGATTGTGGGCAGTCGTTGTTCAATCCGCAATCCGCAATCGCCAATCCGCAATTCATTCGTATCTCAACGCTTCCACCGGATCGAGCCGCGCCGCTCGCGCCGCCGGCGCGATGCCGAACACGAGCCCGACCGTGACGGCCACGACGGTGGCGACGGCGGCGCTCCACACCGGCACCGTGGTCGAGAAATCGAGCAGGCGCTTCAGCATCTCGCCGGCGCCGATCCCGAGCACGATGCCGATCACCCCGCCCATCAACGTCAGCGTCGCGGCCTCGACCAGAAACTGCCACAGGATCTCGCGCCGCGTCGCGCCCATGGCCTTGCGGAGCCCGATCTCGCGCGTGCGGCTCGTGACCGACACCATCATGATCGCCATCACGCCGATCCCGCCCACGAGCAGGGCGATACTCGAGAGCACGAGCATCACGAAGAAGAACGCGAAGGTCAAGCTGTCGAACACCCCGAGCACCTGGTCCGACGTCAGCAGGTCGAAGCTGTTCGGCTGGCCAACCGAAATGCCGCGCATGCGGCGGAGCTGGAGCGTGGCGGCGTCCATCGCCCGGGCCACGCTCACCTCCGCCTTGGGCTTCACGAGGATGATCAGGCCGTTCACCTGGTCGACCATGAACCGCCCGCGGGCGGCCTCGAACGGAACGATGCCCGCGATCTCCGGGGCGCCCGGCACCTCGAAGATGTTGGTCGGGCGCAGCCACACGCCGACGACCCGGAACGGATGCCCGCCCACGCGGACGGTTTGCCCGATCGGATCGCGCGCACCGAACAACCGGTCCACGGTCCGCTGCTCCATCACCAGCAGCGGCGCCCCGCCCCGGAGCTCGGCCGCGGTGAAGACCCGGCCTCGAACGACCTCGCCGCCCAGGATCTCCATGTAGCGGTCGTCTGCGCCGAACACGCTCAGGTTCTGCGTCCGCACGCCGGCGTACTCGAACCGGTAGAACACCTGGGTCCAGATCGCCGCGTAGTGGATCTCCGCCAGGCGGGCGACGGCCTCGGCTTCCTCGGGCCGGAGCGCCGGCCGGAGGCGGACCTCGCGCGGCAGGGCATCCGGGTTGAGCGGGGTCTGGGAGAAGTACCGGAGGATGCGGAACGTGGTCGGTCCCACGACCTCGAGCGTGTTGACGATCTGCTCCCGGAAGCCCGCCACGATCGACGCCATCGCCATGACCGTGGCGATGCCGATCACGACGCCCAGGATGGTGAGCGCCGAGCGGAGCTTGTTCACCCGCAGCTGATCGAGCGCGATCAGCCAGCCTTCGACGACGGAATGGAGCGCCACGCTACTCGTAGCGGAGCGCCTCGATCGGATCGAGGCGCGCCGCGCGGAGCGCGGGGTAGACGCCGAACACGACGCCGACGGTCACGCCGAGGCCGAGTGCCACGGCCACGGACCAGAGGGTCACGCGCGCCGGCAGGGGCGAGGCGATCTGGACCAGTGCCGCGAGCCCGGCGCCGGCGAGCAGGCCGGCCACGCCCCCGAGGAGCGACAGCATGACCGACTCCGCCAGGAACTGACGCCGGATGTCGTGGCGGGACGCGCCGAGCGACTTGCGAATGCCGATCTCGCGGGTTCGCTCGGTCACGCTCATCAGCATGATGTTCATGATGACGATGCCGCCGACCACGATGCCGATCGCCACCACGGCGGGCACGACCGTGAAGATCACGCGCGTGAGCTTGCCCCAGAACGCGATCAGCCCCTCTCCAGTGTCGACGGTGAAGTCGTCTTCCTGCCCCGGCCGGAGCCGGTGCGCGATGCGCATCGCCTCCTCGGCACGGAGCATCCCCTCCGTCACGCTTGCCGCCGTCGGCATCTTCACGGCGATGACGGTCGTCTGCCGCCGGCCGTACAACGTCTCGAAGGTGGTGAGCGGGAGCATGACGAACCCGTCCCAGGATTGCCCCAGGACGGTGCCCTTCTTCGCGATCACGCCTTTTACGGTGAACTGGAGCCCGCGCACGCGGATCGTCTGGCCAATCGCGCGCGCGGGGCTCCCGAACAGCTTGTCGGCGGGGTCGTAGCCGAGCACGGCCACGAAGCGGCGCTGGCGCAGGTCCACGTCGGTGAGGGCCTCGCCCGCCGCAAAGGCGTAGTCCTGCACCACGACAAAGGGCGGCGTGACGCCGAACACGAAGACGTCGCCCACGGTGCGGTTGCGCCACTGCACGTCCGCCATCGGGGTCGGCCATCCGGATTGGAGCGCGATCGCTTGCGCGTCCGGCACGGCGCGCTCCACGTACGCCACGTCCTCCGGGGCGATGATCGGCCGACGCTGGATCTTCTTCCACGCTTCCTCGTCGATGAACCCGACCTGGATGGGGTCGCGGCGGACCTGGAAGGCGTTCACCCCGACGATCGCCCCGGCGATGCGCTCGCGGACGTAGGCGTTCATCCCCTGGATGAC
>DASWDP010000163.1:0-25940 GCA_036395195.1 Gemmatimonadales bacterium
GCAGCCGCTCACCACGCTGACCCGCCGCGCCGGCAAGCGCTTCCCGATGCGCCAGCTGCTCACCCTGGTGGACCAGCACGCCGTGACCGGCGTCGTCGTAGGCCTGCCGCTCGACCCCGACGGCGCTGAAGGCGACGGCGCCCGGGCGGCGCGCCGCCTCGCGGAGGACATCGGCCGCCACTCGGGTCGCCCCGTGGAGTTGTGGGACGAGCGATTCACCACGTCGCGGGCGATCCAGGCCGTGCGGGAGATGAGCGGGAGCACGCGGGGCCGCAAGGGCGACGTGGACGCGCTCGCGGCGGCGGTCCTGTTGCAACACTATCTGGACGCGAGGCGGGGGGGAACGACGTGAACGCGATTGCGGATTGGCGATTGCGGATTGCGGATTGGACACGCGTCCTTCGAATCCGCAATCCGAAATCCGCAATCCGCAATTGCCTCGTCTTCGCCCTCGCCGCGTGCAGCTCCCCCGACGGCCCGCGCGTCACCGTCACGATTCCGCCCGGCTCCGCCCTCGACGCCGCCATCGATTCCCTCGCCGCGCACCGCGTGATCGGCCATCCGGGCGTGTTCCGCCTGTATGCCAGGCTGCGCGGGTTGCCGCGGTCGCTGAAGAGCGGCGTGTACCTGCTGCGGCCGGACGAGTCCTGGGGCGATCTCGTGGCGGCGCTCGAGCGCGGCCGTGGGGTGGAGCAGCGCTTCACGGTGCGGGAAGGCCTGCGGCTGGCCGAGGTGGCGGACCTCGCCGCCGCCCAGCTCCGCATTCCGGAGGACTCGTTCGCCGCGGCGGCCCAGGACCCCGCGCTGCTCGCGGGGCTCGCTCTCCCCGACGGGACGGCCAGCGTCGAGGGTTACCTCTTTCCAACGACGTATCTCTTGCCGCTGCGCATCGGGGCGCGCGAGCTGGTCCGCGTGATGACGCACCAGTTCGTGGATCAATGGAGCCCCGAGTGGCAGGCGCGGCTCGATTCGATGCGCCTGTCGCGGCACGAGCTCGTCACGCTGGCGTCGATCGTCGAGGCCGAGGTGCGCTACGACCCCGACCGGCCGTTCGTGTCAGCCGTGTACCAGAACCGCCTCAAGCGGAGGATGCGGCTCGAAGCGGACCCGACGGTGAGCTACGCCTACGGCCGGCGGCTCAAGCGCGTGTGGGAGAAGAATCTCGCGGTGCGCTCGCCGTACAACACATACCTGCATGCGGGGCTGCCGCCCGGCCCGATCGGACAACCCGGCCGCGCCAGCCTCATCGCCGCCCTCTACCCGGCGGACGTGCCGTTTCTGTATTTCGTCGCGCAGCCCGACGGCAAGCACATCTTCTCGACCAGCTACGCGGAGCACCTGGCCGCGATCACGCAGGTCAAGGAAATGCGGCGCGCAGCGCGCGCGCCGCGGCGGCCGGGTCGCTAGCGCTCCCCCCCCATACCGCCCCAATCACGGCGACGCCCGCGGCCCCGGCGGCGGTCAGGGTAGGGGCGTTCGCGGGGGTGATGCCGCCGATACCGATCACGG
The DNA here is from genome assembly GCA_036395195.1 of Gemmatimonadales bacterium. Classification (GTDB taxonomy): domain Bacteria; phylum Gemmatimonadota; class Gemmatimonadetes; order Gemmatimonadales; family GWC2-71-9; genus AG41. The sequence goes on from DASWDP010000163.1 coordinate 1,510, forward strand.
GGACGCCCTCCGGCGCGAGCCGCGCCAGCGCGCCGAAGCCCTGCGGGCCGAGCGGGGCGCCGGCGTCGGGCTTGTTGGCGGTGGCGAAACAGGGGCCCACGCTCCAGTAATCGGCGGGCCAACCGTGCACGCGCGCGGCCTCGGCGGGAGAGCCGACGGAAACGCCAAGGAGGAACCCCGCGGGAACCACCGGGCGGAGGCGGTCGAGCGGCGGGTCGTCCTGACCGAGGTGCGCGCCCGCGGCCCCGGCGGCAAGCGCCACGTCGACGCGATCGTTCACGAGGACGGGAACCGCGATGGCGCCGACGAGCGCGCGGGCCAGCGCCACCACGTCGCGGGGGGGCGCGTCCTTCATCCGGACCTGGACGATGGTCGCTCCGCCAAGCACCGCCTGGCGGCACGCGGTCACGGGATCCCGCCCCTTGAGGAGTTCGGCATCCGTGACCACCATCAAGCGCAACTGATCGACGAGAGCCATGAGCAAGACCCTGCGTGGACTGCGCGGCGCGACCACGGCGGCCGCGAACACCCGCGATGCGATCCTCGACGCCACGGCGGAGCTGTTGCGGGCGCTCCAGGAGGCGAACGGGTTCCGCCCCGACGACGTGGAGAGCGCGATCTTCACGTCCTCGCCCGACCTGACGGCCGAGTACCCGGCCCGCGCGGCGCGCCTGCTCGGCTGGACCGAAGTACCCCTGCTCGGCACTGCCGAGGTCCCCGTCCCCGACGGCCTGCCGCGCTGCATCCGCGTGCTGCTGCACTTTTACACGGCCAAGCCCCAGCGCGAGCTGAAACATATGTATCTCCGGGAAGCGGCGAAGCTGCGCCCGGACCGCGGCAAGTGACGGGCGGTCGGGGAACGCTCACCGGTCAGGTCGTCGTATCCGCGAAGGGCGCCGGCCGGTGGCAGGCGGGACATCCCTGGATCTACCGCACCGACGTCTACGACGAGCCGCGCGATGCGCCGGGCATCGTCGCCGTCACCGACCGGAGGGGCCGGCACCTGGGGCAGGCCCTCTACTCCCCGCAGTCGGAGATCCGGCTGCGGTTGCTCACCCGGGGGCGCGAGCCGATCGACGCGGCGTGGTGGAGCGCGCGCATCAGCGCCGCGCTGGCGCGCCGCGCCGGGATCCCCGCCACCGCGTACCGCGTGGTCCACGCCGAAGCGGACGGGCTGCCGTCGCTCGTGGTCGATCGCTACGGGCCGTACGTCGTGGCCCAACTGCTCTCCGCCGGCCTCGAGCACGTGCGCGCGGACGTGATCGCCGGACTCTCGGCCGCGCTCGCGCCCGAGGGTATCCTGCTCCGCAACGACGTGGGCGTCCGGCGCCACGAAGGGCTGTCGCTCGAGGTCGTGCCCGTCTCGGGCACGGTGCCCGAGACGCTGGTCGTCGAAGAGCACGGGGTCCGCTACCTCGCCGCGCCCCACGCGGGCCAGAAGACCGGGGCGTTTCTCGACCAGCGGGAGAACCGCGTGCTCGTGGGCGGCCACGCCGGCGGTGGCCGCGCGCTCGACCTCTTCACCTATCATGGATCGTTCGCGCTACACCTGGCGCGCCACGCGCGCGAGGTCACGGCCGTGGACTCGAGCGCCGACGCGCTGGCGCGCGGGCGCGAAAACGCCGCGCTGAACGGGCTCACCAACATCACCTGGCGCGAGGCCAACGCCTTCGACCTGCTGCGCGAGCTGGAGCGCCGCGAGGACACGTTCGAGACGATCGTGCTCGACCCCCCGGCGTTCGCGAAGACGAAGCAGAGCGTCCCCCGCGCGGTCGCCGGCTACAAGGAGATCAACCTTCGGGCCATGCGCCTCCTCGCCCCGGGCGGGGTGCTCTTCACCTGTTCCTGCTCCTACCACGTCAACCGGGCCGTCTTCGGCGACATGCTCGCCGACGCCGCCCGCGATGCCGGCCGGCGGCTCGAGCTCGTGGCCCTGACGGGGGCGGCCCATGACCACCCCGAGCTGGTCAACGTCCCGGAGACCGGGTACCTGAAGGGCGCGCTGCTCCGGGCCGTTGACTAAACTGCTGTCCCTTACAACCTTGCACTCCTGCCCATGCCGGCGTCCGCCCTAGTCCGCCGAGTCGTCCTGGGCCTCCTCGCCGCCAACCTGGTCGTCGTGGGGGCCAAGCTCGCCGTCGGCCTCGCCTCCGGCTCCCTCGCCGTCCTCGGCAGCGCCGTGGACTCCGCGGTGGACGCGCTCAACAACGTCCTCGCCCTGTTCGTGGTCCGGGTCGCCTCCAAAGAGCCCGACGAGGACCATCCCTACGGCCACGGCAAGTTCGAGACGCTCGGCGCGCTCGGCATCGTGGGGTTCCTGTCGATCACCTGCTTCGAGCTGGTGCGTGGAGCGGTCAACGACCTGACCAGCGGCACCCGCCGGGTCGTGGTGACCGATACGCAGCTCGCCGTCCTGACGCTCGCGCTGGGCGTGAACGTCCTGATCGCCTGGTACGAAAACCGCCGCGGCGGCGAGCTCGGGAGCGAGCTCCTGGTGGCCGACGCGGCGCACACGCGGGCGGACGTGTTCATCACGGCCGGCGTGCTCGCGGGCGTCCTGTTCGCGCGGCGGGGCCTGTGGTGGGTCGACCCCGCGCTCGCGATCGTCGTCGCGTTCGTGATCGTCTGGGTGGCGTACCGGATCGTGGTCCGGACGGTGCCGGTGCTGGTGGACCAGCGGGCGATCCCCACGGGGCACATCCAGGAAACGGCGCAGGCCGTGTCGGGTGTGAAGAGCGCGTACGGGATCCGCTCGCGCGGCCCGTCCGACCTGCGCTACGCCGAGGTGACGATCGCGGTGGACCGCCATGCCGATGTGGAATCGGCCCACGCGATCGCCGACGCAGTGGAAGAGCGCCTGAAGCGCGACCTGCGGCTGCACGAGGTGACGGTGCACATCGAGCCATGCTGAGCCTCTCCCGGAGCGAGCCCTCCCGCGCGGTGCGCCGGCCGCCTCGCTCGCTCAAGCAGGAGTACCAGGAGTTCCTGCTGCAGCGCATCGAGGGGTACAAGAACACCCTGGCGCGCGAGGAGTTGCTCGAGATCGGCGACGAGGCGGTGCGCGAGCTCGAGGCGAACGCAGCGGGGGGGGGGCAGTACCTGCTCACCGAGGTGCTGCTGCTCGAGCACGTGGACCGCATCATCGCGCGGCGGCTGCGGCTTCCCTCCTTCCCGCGCTGGCGCGAGAAGCACCGGGCGCTCCGCACGGCGCAGCGCGCGCCGACGCACTGGGGCCTCGAGTCCGACGGCGCGCTGGTCAACTGCGCCCGGCGACTCGAGCCCGGCGACCTCGCCGTCGTGGTGGGCGTCGGGGCGCTCCCTACCGCTCTGTTCATCGCGGCGCACGACGCCGAGGTGTTCCTGGTCGATCAGGACCTGAGCGCGATCGAGGCTGCCGAGAGCCGCGCCGTCACCGAACAGCTCGCCGGCCGCTTCCAGGCGCTCGTGATCCATTTCGGCAGCTGGTTCCCCGACGTCTCCCCCAGCGTCGTGGTGATCGAGCCCGGCGCGCTGGCGCCGACGCGCGCCCGCGCGCGCACCGGGCTGATCGCCGAGCTCAAGGCGCGCACCCGCCCCGGAGGCGTCCACATCGTCCTGCCGAGCCCGCTGCCGGCCGCAGCCGAGGTCATCCCGCTCGCCGCGGAGGCGCTCCAGACGCAGTACGACGGCTGGGAGATCACGCGGCGGCGCCGCGCCAAGGCCGGCGCGGGGTTCACCGCGACCAAGCCGGAGCGTCAGCGGGACACGGCGTTGAACGTGTCGGAGTAGCCACTTCCCTTCCCCGCCCCTCCCTGCGTCGTACGTAATCCGTTGTCCGTCAACAACTAATCCGACCACCCTCGGCGGCAGGCGACTTGCCTGGGGCGACGGACAACGCACAACGGATAACGGACGACCATGACCAGCTTGCCACTAGTCCTCGACGACAACGAGCCGATCGGCATCATCCTGCATGCCGGGCGCCAGATGCTCCGCCCCGCCAAGATCTGGGCGTACTGCTGGTTCGCCGACGAAGCGGAGGCCGGGGACCACACCCACCGTCACTTACCCGAACACATCGACTGACGCACCGCGGGCCGGCTCCAGCCGGCCCTTCTTGTTTCACGGCAGCCGGTTAGCCGCGTTGCCGGTTGCCGCCTCCCGGGTTCGCCTCTAATCTTCAAGGACTCATGGCCACCCTCACGATCGACGGCCGTCGCGTCACGGCGGACCCCGAGCAGACGATCCTCGAAGCGGCCCGTGCGGCGGGGATCATGGACATCCCTACGCTGTGCTGGTATCCCAAGCTGCCGATCGTCGGCAACTGCCGGATCTGCCTGGTGTCGGTGGAGGGTCAGGGGAAGCTGCTGCCGGCGTGCGCGACCAAGGTCGCCGACGGCATGGTCGTCCAGACCGAGTCCCACGCCGCGGTCGAGAATCGCACGGGCGTGTTGCGCCTGCTGCTCGAGCGCTACCCCGGGGACCATCTGGTCAACGGCGGGCGCGCCCAGCCGCGCAACGAGTTCGAGCAGTACGTCGTCCGCTACGGGGTGGCGCCCACGCCCCTCGCCGGGCGCGACCTGGCGCTGCGCCACGGCGACGAGCGCCCGGGCGACCCGATGATCCGGCACGACATGAGCACCTGCATCCTGTGCACGCGCTGCGTGCGGGCGTGCGAGGACATCCAGGTGGTGGGCGTCCTCGACGTGGGGCAGCGCGGTGAGCACACCGAGATCATCGTCGGAGCGGACGGCGACCCCGACAAAGCGGGCTGCACCTGGTGCGGTGAGTGCGTCCGGGTGTGCCCCACCGGGGCGATCTTCGAGGTGATGCCGCGCGAGCGGTTCGCCCCCGAGCGGGTGCGCCATCCGGAGAAGGTCGTGCGCTCGGTCTGCCCGTACTGCGGGGTGGGGTGCCAGGTGGACCTGCACGTCGCGGACGACAAGGTGGTCCGCGTCACGTCCCCCGACATCGAGCTCGACACCCCCAACCAGGGCTCGACCTGCGTGAAAGGCCGCTTCGGCTACGACTTCCCCCAGCATCGCGACCGCCTCACCACACCGTTGATCCGCAAGGGCTGGGTGAAGGAAGCCGGCCGCTGGAGGTGGCGGGGGCCGGCGGGGGGGGAACGGGACCGCCGCGGCGGGCCATGGCGCACCATCGAGGGCGAGGGTCAGGCCGCGAAGCCCGCGGGCCCGCCGCGCGCCGTCGGCAAGTCGGTGCGCGAGCTGCCGCTGCTCGAGCGCCTCGACCTGGACATCCGCGACCGGGGGGCGACGCCCGAGGCGTGGTACGAGCCGTTCCGCGAGGCGACGTGGGAGGAGGCGATGGAGCTCACCGCCCAGGAGCTGCTGCGCCTCAAGCGCGAGCGGGGCGGCGATGCGCTCGCCTGCTTCTCCTCGGCCAAGTGCTCGAACGAGGAGAACTACGTCATCATGCGGATGTTCCGCGGCGCGCTCGGGACGAACAACATCGACCACTGCACCCGCCTCTGTCATTCGACGTCGGTGGCGGCGATGCAGCGGGCGCTCAACACGTCGGCCGCGTCCGGCTCGATGCGCGAGGTCGAGCACGCGGCCGACGTGATCTTCATCGCCGGGGCCAACACGACGGAGTCCCACCCCGTGTTCGGCGCGGCGATCAAGCGCGCGCACGAGCGCGGCGCCACGCTGATCGTCGCCGACCCGCGCCGCACCGAGCTCGCCGCGCGCGCGGACGTCCACCTCCAGATGCAGCCCGGTACCGATGTGGCGCTGTTCAACGCGATGCTCAACCACATCCTCGCGCAGGGCCTCGAGGACCGGGAGTTCACCGCGGCCCGCACGCACGACTTCGAGAAGGTGCGGGCCGCTGTACGGGCCATGACGCCGGACGTGGCCGCGAAGATCACGGGTGTGCCGGCGGAGCGGATCCGCCGGGCGGCGGAGATCTACGCGCGGGGGCCCAACACGAGCACCCTGTGGGCGATGGGGCTGACCCAGCACGCCAACGGAACCGACCTCGTCACGTCGCTCCTCAACCTGATGCTCGCCTGCGGCATGATCGGCCGCTGGGGCGCCGCCATGATGCCGGTGCGCGGCCAGAACAACGTGCAGGGCGCCTCCGACGTCGGCGCGATTCCGTTCGTGTACACGGACTACCGTTCGGTCAAGAATCCGCAGATCCGCGAAGAGTACGCGCGCGCCTGGGGCGTGCCGCCGGAGTCCCTCTCCCTGAAGGAGGGGCTCATGGTCACGGAGATCGTGAAGGAGGAGAGCGGGGTGCGGGGGATGTACATCATGGGGGAGAACCCGATCATCTCCGACCCCGACATCGCCCACGCGGAGCACTGGTTCCGGGAGCTCGAGTTCCTCGCGGTGCACGACCTGTTCCTCACCGAGACTGCCCGCTACGCCGACGTCGTGCTGCCGGGGTCGAGCTTCGCCGAGAAGACCGGCACGTTCGTGAACACCGAGCGCCGCATCCAGGTCGCCCACCAGGCCGTCGCCTCGCCTGGCGCGGCCCGCAGCGACCTCGAGATCCTGATCGAGCTCTCGAACAGGCTTGGCCTGAAGACTCCACACCGTACGGCGGAAGACGTAATGAGAGAAATCGTACAGGTGACACCGTCGTGGAGTGGCGTCACCTACGACCGGCTCGAGGGCGCGGGGCTCCAGTACCCGGTCCCCACCGCCGACTCACCCGGCACTGCGTTCCTGTTCGACCAGCGCTTCCCCACCGCCGACGGCAAGGGGACCTTCGTCCCCGTCGAGTACGCCCCCCCTGTGGAGCTCCCGGACGACGAGTACCCGTTCGTCATGAACACCGGGCGCCAGCTGTACCACTGGCACACCGGCACGATGACGCGGCGCGCCTCGGGGCTCGACCGGCGCGAGCCCACCCCGATCGTCGAGATCCACCCCGCCGACGCCCGGGCGCTCGGCGTCCGGGACGGCGACCCCGTGCGGCTCACCTCGCGCCGCAACACCATGGTCAGCTCGTGCCGCGTCTCCGAGCGCGTGGCCCCCGGCCAGGTGTTCGTGCCGTTTCATTTCCGGGAGGCCGCGGCGAACCTGCTCACGAATCCGGTGCTCGACCCATACGCGAAGATGGCCGAGCTGAAGTGCTGCGCCGTCCGCGTGGAGCCCGCCGAGTCCGCCGTCCTCGCGGACTAGTGTCTCGGTAAGTTCACCCGCCATGGATCTCGGTCTGGCCGGTCGCGTCGCGTTGGTGTGCGGCAGCACCAAGGGGCTCGGCCGGGCGGTCGCGAAGGCGCTGGCGCAGGAAGGCGCCCGCGTGGCGGTGAACGGCCGCCACGAGGATTCGGTCGAGCGCGCGGCGGAGCAGCTCGCCGCCGAGACGGGCCAGACCGTCGTCCCGTTCGTGGCCGACGTGGGGATCCCGGCGCAGGCCGAGGGGCTCGTCGAGCGCGTGCACCGCGAGCTGGGCCGGCTCGACGTGCTGCTCTGCAACGCGAGCGGCCCACCCGCGGCGCCGTTCAGTCAGCAGACGGCCGAGACGTTCCACCGCGCCGTGGAGCTGAACCTCCTCTCGACGATCCACCTGTCCCGCTCGGCCGTGCCGATCATGCGTAAGCTGCAGTGGGGACGGATCGTCTGCCTCGCCTCGGTGGCCGCGAAGCAGCCGCTCCCGGGGCTCATCCTCTCGACCACCGCGCGCGCCGGCGTGCTGGGGTTCGCGAAGGCGCTCGCCGACGAAGTAGCGGCCGAAGGGATCACCGTGAACGTCGTGTGCCCGGGGTTCATCGCGACGGAGCGCATCGCGGAGCTGACGGAGACCCGGGCCAAGCGGGAGCACCGCGGGTCGCAGGAGGTGATGCGCGAGATGGTGGGGGGGATCCCGCTCGGCCGGATGGGCCGCACCGACGAGCTCGCCGCCGCGGTCGCGTTCCTCGCCTCCGAGCGCGCCAGTTATATTACCGGCGCCGTGCTCCAGGTGGACGGGGGCTTCACGCGCTCGATCATCTGACCCTTCCCTCTTCCTTCTTCCTTCCCCCGCTCGCATGCAAGCCATCGTCAAGGTGAGCCCCGCCCCCGGCCTCAAGGTCGCGACCGTCGCGAAACCGACCGTCGGGCCCGGCGAGGTCCTGATCGCCGTCCGCCACGCGGGGGTGTGCGGCACCGACCTGCACATCGCCGACTGGGACGCCTGGGCGCAGGGGCGCATCAAGCCGCCGGTCGTGGTCGGCCACGAGTTCGCGGGCGAGATCGTCGCCACGGGCGACGGCGTGGCGGGGGGGGGGCTCAAGCCGGGCCAGCTGGTGACCGCCGAGGGACACATCGTGTGCGGGCACTGCCTCCAGTGCCGCACCGGCAACAGCCACATCTGCAAGAACACCCGGATCATCGGGGTGGACCGGGACGGGGCGTTCGCCGAGTACGTCGCCATGCCCGCCACGAACGTGCTTCCGCTCGACGGCATCCCCACCACCGTCGGGGCCGTCATGGACCCGATGGGGAACGCCTTCCACGCGGTGCTGACCGCGGAGATCCCCGGCAGCACCGTGTTCGTGGTCGGGTGCGGGCCGATCGGGTGCTTCGCGGTAGGGATCGCGCGGGCGGCCGGGGCGGCGAAGGTGATCGCGTCCGACGTGAACGACAAGCGGCTGGCGCTGGCGCAGCGCATGGGCGCCCACGTCACCATCAACGCCGTGCGCGACGACGTGGTCCGCACGGTCTTGGGGGAGACGGGGGGCGAAGGCGCCGACGTGGTGTGCGAGATGTCGGGCGTACCGTCCGCCCTGCACCAGGCGTTCGCCGCGGTGCGCATGGGCGGCCGGGTCCAGCTGCTCGGCATTCCGAAGGGGGAGATCCCGGTCGACTTCGCGAAGGAGATCATCTTCAAGGGGATCACCGTGTACGGCGTGATCGGCCGCAAGATGTACGAGACCTGGCACCAGATGCGCCGCTATCTCACGGCAGGGCTGCTCGACCCGCGGCCCGTGATCACGCACCAGTTTCCGCTCGCCCGGATCGACGAGGCCCTGGCCGCGATCCGCTCCGGCGACGCGGGCAAGATCATCCTGGAGATCGCATGAGCTTCGCCGCCCGGCTGCAGGCCGAACTCGAGCAGTTCCAGCGGGAAGGGGTGTACAAGCGCCTCAACTACCTGGAATCGCCGCAAGCCGCCAGAACTACGATGCAGGGACGCGGCGAGGTCGTGATTCTCTCGTCCAACAACTATCTCGGTCTCTGCAACGACCCCGAGGTTGTGGCCGCCGGCAAGCGCGCCCTCGACGAGTTCGGCGCCGGCACGGGGTCGGTGCGGTTCATCTGCGGCACCTTCACGATCCACCGCGAGCTCGAGGCCGCGCTCGCGCGCCTCGTCGGCTGCGAGTCCGCGCTCACCTACGGGAGCTGCTGGAACGCCAACGAGGGGCTCTGCCCCACGCTGCTCGGCGAGCAGGACGTGGTCATCTCGGACCAGCTCAACCACGCCTCGATCATCGACGCGATCCGGCTCGCGAAGACCATCACCCGCTGCCAGACCGCCGTGTACCGGCACTCCGACATGGCGGACCTCGAGGAGAAGCTCAAGGCCGCGAAGGACGCACGCCTGCGACTGATCTTCACCGACGGCGTCTTCTCGATGGAGGGCGACATCGCGAAGCTGCCGGACATCGTCGCGCTGGCGCGGCAGCACGGGGCCGTCGTCGCCGTGGACGATTCGCACGCGACCGGCGTGCTGGGGAAGACCGGCCGGGGCACGGCGGAGCACTACGGGCTGCTGGGCGAGGTGGACATCATCACCTCGACGTTGGGGAAGGCGCTCGGCGGGGCGGCCGGGGGCTTCACCGCCGGCCCCGGCGCGCTGACCGACTACCTCACCCAGCGCTCGCGACCCCAGCTCTTCAGCAACGCCCTCCCCCCGACCGTCGCCGGGAGCGCGCTCGCCGCGGTGCGCCAGCTCGAGCGGCACCCCGAACTGGTGACCCGCCTCCACGAGAACGCCCGCTATTTCCGCGAGCGCCTCTTGGCCCTCGGGTTCAAGCCGCTCCCGGGCGAGACGCCCATCGTCCCGGTGATCCTGGGAGAGACCGCCAAAGCGATCCGGATGAGCGAGCTGCTGCTCGAGGAGGGGGTGTTCGTCACCGGATTTGGCTACCCGGTGGTTCCTCAGGGGCACGCCCGCGTCCGGTGCCAGCTGTCGGCCGCCCACACCCGGGACGACCTCGCCTTCGCGCTCGCCGCTTTCCAGCGGGTGGGAACGAAGCTGGGCCTGATCTAGCTCGATATTCGGTATTTATTCGGGTCAGGAAGCAGCAGGACCAACCAACCTTCAAGTACTTTCAAGGTTCAGAGGCTTAAAGCGAAGGGGTATCGCGTTTTCCAGCCGAAGGCCCTATTTTGGGGGTCGCTTTCTTCGGCCGAGGAGTCGTCCCATGCGGGTAGTCACGGTGATTGGGGTGCTGCTGGCGACTGGGGCCGCGACGCTCAACGCCCAGCACCACTTCCAGTTCGAGGTCGGCGGGTTCGGCACCTACACCCGGTTCGACCGCGCCTTCAACCTCGAGAACCAGTTCGGCGGCGGGGGCCGACTCGGCCTGTGGATCACCGATTGGCTGAGCATCGAGGGCGACGGCCTGTACATGCGACCCCACTCGAAGGCTGGCGGCGCGGACTTCCCCGTTTGGTTCGGGTCAGCGAGCATCGTGCTGAACTTCGGCTCGGAAAAGAGCTTCTACATTCTGGGCGGGTACTCGGCCATGGATTTCGACAGCAAGTCGGCCGGCGGCTTCCGCGACGTCGGAGTGCACGGCGGCATCGGGGACCGGATTTACATCAGCGATCGGGCAGCGCTGCGCGTCGAGGCGCGCGCCTACTACGACCCCGAAACGTTCTTCCCCGGCGGCACCTGGGCCGGCCAGGTGGTCGGGTCGGCGGGACTGTCGTTCTTCATCGGACCGAGCCATCGCTATCGGCCCCCGTCGATCCCCAAGGAGAAGCGCGACTCGATCGTCGCCGCCGGCGGCCAAGTCCCCGAGGAGCGTCCCCATGCCGGCCCGAGCTACGAGAGACGCTCCAGCGACTGGAACAACAAGTGGTACTGGGGCGGCCAGGGCGGTCTCTTCGTGTTCCGGACGAACTTCGACAGCTATGCGTTCGAGCCGGTGTTCGGCGGGCACTGGCTCATCACCGGGAAGCGGACGGCGCTGTACGTCGCGTTCGAGCAGTCGTTCTTCCTCTCCGAACGCCACGCCACCATCGTGCAGCCGGACGGGGCGGTCAACCCGGGAAACGTGTCCTTCAAGGACGCCCGCCGCATCATGGCGGGGGTGCTCGCCTTCCCCGCGCAGCTCCGGGTCGAGCCGTTCTTCGGCGGCGGCTTTGCGCTGGTCGAGCTCCTGAATCCCGAGGCGACGTGCACGGGTTGCACCCCCGCGCAGGCCGGGGAGCTCCAGTCCCAGGCCGAGGACGCGTCGAGCAAGGCCTTCTTCTGGTGGATGGGCGGGATCGACATCAAGCAGGGGCGCATGGCCCTGTACGGCCACTACATCCTGACGTCGTCGGCCGCGACGTTCCTGATCCAGGGCACGACCCACACCTTCCAGGGCGGCGTCCGCTACAGCCTGGGCAGCTCCAAGGAAGGGGTCACGGACCGGCAGTAAGCAGCCGCAGGAAGTTCTCGCCGAGGATCTTCCGGACGTCGCCGTCCGCGTAGCCGCGAGCCCGCAGGGCCGCGACCAGCAAGGGCAGCGACCTCGCGTCTTTCATGGGCGTCGGGAGGACGCTGACCCCGTCGAAGTCGCTCCCGAGCGCCACGTGGTCCACCCCCATCACCTGCACGGCGTGATCGATGTGGTCCACCAGCCGGTCGAGCCCCGGCACGTCGAGGCTTTCGGCGTGCCGGCCCACGAGCTTGTCGATCTCGAAGGCCGACTCGCCGGGCCGGCCCCGGTGGCGCGCCCGGATGGAATCGATCTCGGGCCGCAGGCGCCGGCGCAGCTCCTCGTACTCGCGGGCGAAATGGTCGTCCAGGAACACGGGATAGAAGTTGATCCCCACCACCCCGCCGTTCCGCGCGATCGCGCGCAGCTGGTCGTCGGTGAGGTTGCGAGGGGAGTGCGCGATGGCCCGGCACGAGGAGTGCGAGGCGATCACCGGGCGCGTCGTCGTGGCGAGCACGTCGCGGAAGGTCGCGTCGGAGACGTGGGAGACGTCCACCAGCATCCCCAGCTCGTTCATCCGCCGCACGACCTGCCGGCCGAAGTCGGTGAGCCCGCCCTGGCGCCGCGGGTCCATGGACGCGCCCGCCCAGTCGTTCCCGTTGTTCCAGGTGAGCGTCAGGTAGCGCACGCCGAGCCGGTACAGCGAGTCGAGGTTCTCGAGGGAATTCTCGATCGCGTGCCCTCCCTCCACCCCCAGGAGCGCGGCGACGTGGCCCCGCGCCGCGGCGGCGCGCACCTGCTCCGCGTCGGTCGCGAGCTCCACCTCGGGATTGGTGTCCACGAGTCCCCGCACCGCGCCGATCAGATCGAGCGCCCGCCGGAACGCCGTGCCGGGGCGGTAGCGCGCGTCCACCCAGATCGAAAAGAACGCCGCCGTGAGGCCGCCCTCCTTCATCCGCGGAACATCCACGTGCCCATCGGCGAGCCGGACCGAGATGTCGGTTCGCATGTCGAGCATCCGCTGCGGCGTGTCGATGTGGCCGTCCACGATGATGGGCTGTTGGAGCACGAGCAGCAGTCCTAGCGGGAGACCCATGGCGAGTCCTTGATCAGGAACCGCAGCGGCCAGTCGACTGCGCGGGTGATGCCGATTCGTGGTGTCACGATGATGGCGTTACGCTGCCGCAACCGGCCGCGGACGATCCGCAGCCGCCCCCGGGTGAGCGCGTGGCCGTCATCCCGGCCGGTCACGCCCAGCGCCTGGCACAGCTTGGCGGGACCGGAGCAGAGCTCCCGGTCCGCCACGCCGCCGCGACGCCGCCGCATGGTGGCGAGTCCCGCGAGCGGCTCGAGCGCGCGCAGCAGCACGGCGGCGGGAAACCCGGCGGCTTCGGTGACCGCGTTGAGGCACCAATGCATGCCGTAGGTGAAGTACACGTAGGCGGTCCCCGGAGCCTCGAACAAGCTGGCGTTGCGCTTGGTGCGGTGGGCGCCGTAGCCGTGGCAGGCGGGGTCGTCGGGCCCGACGTACGCCTCGGTCTCGACGATGCGGCCGGCTGTACGCCGCCCGGCGACGTCGCTCACGAGGATGTGTCCCAAAAGCCTACGCGCGACCTCGGGAGTGGGTCGCGCGTAGAACGCTGCCGGCAGCGGGGTGCCCGTCACGCGCCGCCGGTGAGACCCCGCTTCACCTTCGACCAGAACGATTCCCCGCCTCCCTGGTCCTCGGCCTCGTCGGCGGGGGGCGGGGTCGGGGCGGACGAGGGAGCGGGCTTGCTCGGAGCGGGCGGCATGGGCTCGGCCGCGGCGCGCGGCTCGCTCGCGTCCCGGTGCTCACCACGATCCTCGCCATTCCGGCCCCTGCCCCCACGCCCGCGGCCGCCGCGGCGGCTGCGACCGCCGCGCTCACCGCGCTCGACGTGCTCGCCCTCGGCGCGCGCGCCAGCCTCCCCGCTTGCCCCTCCCCCACTTCCCCGGCGACCGCGCCCACCCCGGCCGCGCCCGCCGCGGCCGCCGCGCTCGCCCCGCTCCCCACGCTCCCGGCGCCCTTCGTCGAACGGCCCAGGTGCGGGCGCGGCCTCGCCGCCGGGCGGCGCCGTCGCCGCCGGCCTCGGGAGGGGGGGCAGCAGCTCGATCCGCGGTTTGAAGTTGGGATCCACTTCCACGACGCCGATCTTGGGGATCTCGGGAGGCGCGACCCGCGGACCCCCTCCCCGGGACCCGCGCCGGAACCGCGCGCTCCGCGCCGGGACTCCGGTCAGTGGCGGCGGGGCGGACGACTGGGGCATCGGCGGATCGTTCACCTCGTCCAGGTCGCCCGCGGCCACGGGCTCGGGGGTCGCGAAGCTGGCGGCCGGCGCCACGGGGACGGGGGGGGGCTCCTCCCGCAGCTTCACCTCGTAGGCGCCATCCGGCTCCTTCGAGAGATCGATGATCTCGGCGTCATGCGCCTGGCGCAGCAGTTTGGGGAACCGCTCCGCTTCGAGCGGCTCCGCCTCCCCGCCCTTGAGCTCGATCATCGCCTCGCGCAACTGCTCGGCGTCGACCGGCTGAGCGCCGCCGCCCATGCGGGAGAGCGCCTGCTTCAGGAGACCAAACGCCTCGCCCAGCGAAAACCTGCTCTTGCGGCTCCCCGCTCGGCTGTCGTCGCGGCGCCCCCCGCCGCCGCGGGGCTCCCGCACCCGCTCCTCGCGCGGCGCCTCTGGACGCCCGCCGTACGGCGGCTGCGCCGCGGCCCCCGGAACATTCGGCCCGAGCGCGATCTCGTACTGGCCGTTGTCCAACTTGGTGAGGCTGATGAGCCCCTTGTGCGCGGCTTCCACCACGAACTTCGAGAAGCGGGAGAACCCCACGTCTTTCTCATTGAACGTAGGGTCGATCTCCTGCATGACCTGCTTCAGACGATCGGAGCGCATCACGTCGTTGTGCGCCGTCATTTGCTTCACGGCTTCGACCACGAGCTCCCAGGGGTCGTGGCGCACGTGAGTGACATCGCTCTCCTTGGTGAGGCCGGCCAGCTCGTTGTAGGAGTAGTACTCGTCGCAGTTCATGACGAGGAGGTCACTCGAAGATTCGCGGATCCCGACCCCGATGACGTACTTGCCGTACTCCTTCAGCTTCAGCACGAGGCTGGAGAAGTCCGAGTCGCCGGAGAGCAGGATGTACGTGCCGATCTCCGGGCGGGTAAACACCAGTTCCATCGCGTCGACGGCGAGACGAATGTCCGTGGCGTTCTTCTTGGATGAGCCGTAGGCCGTGGCCTGAATGGTGTCGATCGACGCCTCGGCGAGGGGCACCATGTATTGAGGGTAGCGCCGCCAGTCGGCGTAGGCGCGTTGCACGGCCACCTTTCCCCGTATGATCTCCGACTGGAGGAGCCGCTTCAGCTCCGTCTGGAGATCCGAGCGGATCCCCATCGTCACGTTGTCGAAGTCGATCAGGAGCGCCGCGTTCGGCGCATGTGGGGGGGGTTCATTGTGGGCAGACCGGGCGAGATAGGTGCGCGGCTGTGTCATGTCGTTGTGCTCAGTTCCAGGCCGACGACCTGCGCGAGCTCCCGTCGCTTCACCTTCCCGCTTCCGGTCAGCGGGAAAGCGTCGAAGAAGCGCACCAGATCCGGCACTTTGTAGTCGGCGACGGTCTCACGGCAGAACTCCTTGAGCTCGTCGCCCGTTATGATGGATCCCTCCGTGGCCACGACGCAGGCGCAGATCAGCTCCCCGAACGTCTCGTTCGGCACGCCGACGACGCAGGCGTCGCTCACGGCAGGGTGCGTCCGGAGGAGGTCCTCCAGCTCGCGTGGATAAATCTTGTAGCCGCCGCGAATGATCAGCTCGTTGCGGCGGCCGACGATCCTGACGTAGCCGTCTTCGTCCACGATCGCGAGGTCACCCGTCAGGAAGAACCCCTCGGTGGTGAAGGACCGCGTCGTCTCGCCGGGCATCCGGTAGTAGCCCAGCATGACGTTCGGGCCCTTCACCGCCAGCTCGCCCACCGCCTCGGGGCCATGGAGGTCGCCGGTCTTCAGATCGACCACCTTCACCTCCACCCCGTCGATGGGCCGTCCGACCGTTTCCGTCCGCCGCTCGATGCCATCCTCGAAACGGGTGATCGTGACCGTCGGGCCCGTCTCAGTGAGCCCATAGGCGATCTGGACGTCGCACCACTGCCGGATCCGGGTCGCCAGATCGGGGGAGACCGGGCTCCCCGCGACCAGCCCCGAGCGGCAGGTGATCGGCGGTGACTCCTCGAACGCAGGGTGGCGCATGAGGAGCTCGAACATGGTGGGGACGCCGTGCACGACGGTGAGCCGCTCGCGCCGGATCAGCTCGAGCGCGCGGGCGGCGTCGAAGCGCTCCTGCAGCACGAGCGTCGCCCCGGCCGAGATCGTGACCGCCACGACGTGCACGCCGAAGATCGTGAACAACGGCACCGCACCGAGCACCCGATCATCGCCCGAGTGCCGCAACGCCTCGCCTGAGGCGCGGGCCGCCGTCACGATGTTTCGATGCGACAGTGCCACGCCCTTCGGCTTTCCCATGGTCCCCGACGTGTAGAGAATGGCGAGCGGCTGGCTGGCGGGGTCGCCCGGCTCGATCACCGGGGTCTCACCGACGGTCTTCGACACCAGGTCCTGGTAGCGGTACACCCGGTCGTCGAGCCAGCGGTCCGTCGCGCCGACGACGATCAGCGCGCGCAACTCGGGCAGGTCGGGCACGACCTCGTCGTACAGCTCCACGAAGTCCGCCCCCTCGTACGCCTCGGCGACGAGCGCCGCGCGCACTTCCGCGTGGCGCAGCTGGTACTTGAGCTCGTGCACGGAGAGTGACGGATCGAGCGGGACCAGCACGACACCGCGATACGCCGCGGCGACGAAGGCGACCACCCACTCCGGCCAGTTCGGCAGGTCGACCGCCAGCCGATCCCCCGGCTGGACGCCGAGGCCGGCCAGCGCCTCGGCCAACGCCACCGCTTCCCGTTCGACCTGCGCATACGTCATCCGGCGCGGCCCAAACACGACGAAGTCCCGGTTCGGGTGCTCCTGCGCCCGCTGGGCGAAGAGCGCCGCCAGATGATCTGTCACCACGTCTACCACATCCCCCACAGCGTTCGGAGTCTTTGAAAATAAACAACTTGCGGGGAAAGTAACAGGCCGCACCTGTGTCTACTCCCCTAACACCTTGATGATCAGGCGCTTCCTCCGCTGCCCGTCCCACTCCCCGTAGAACACGCGCTGCCACGGGCCCAGGTCGAGCTTGCCGGCCGTGATCGGCACGATCACTTCGTGCCCGATCGTGAGGCTCCGCAGGTGGGCGGCGGCGTTGTCCTCGCCGGTCTCGTTGTGCCGGTAGCGACCGGGGTCCCACGGGGCGATCGTGCTTTCGAGCCACTGCAGGATGTCCGACCACAGTCCGGATTCGTGGTCGTTCACGAACACCGAGGCCGTGATGTGCATGGCGCTGACGAGCGCGAGCCCTTCCGCCACACCGCTCTTGCCCACCTGCTCGGCGACCTCGTCGGTGATGTCGATGATTTCCTGGCGCTGCTTGGTGTTGAACCAGAGGTAGTGCGTGTGAGCCTTCATGAAATCCCCCAAGAATTGCGGATTTCGGATTGCGGATTGCGGATTCGCCCAACGCCCCCCAATCCGCAATCCGCAATCGCCAATCCGAAATTGGATCTGTGTCGAATTGTCACACGGGCGCCAAAGCCGTAGATTGGCCCCCAAATATGGCGCTCCCGTTCCGTCAACGGATCTTCGTGATCCTCGTGGCCCTGACCGGCGTGCCGACCGCCCTGGCGGTGGTCGGCTGGGCCCTCGCGGTGCGCACGGTCGCGCCGTCAGCCGGGGCGCGGGTGGCGCTCGAGGAGACGGCCGCCTCGGCGCGCCAGATGCTCGAGCACATGGACACGACGCACCTCGCCCCCGGGGAGCGGGCCGCGCTGCGCCAGCATCTGGAGCAGCTCTCGAACTCGGTGACCCTCGCGCGCCGGGCGGAGACGTACCTGCGGTATTACGCGGGCGGGTTCGCGGCCGTGGTGATCGTGTTCGGCGCGCTGGTGATGACGGCGTCGGTGCGGCTGGCGGGCCATCTCTCCCGCCAGCTGTCCCGGCCGATCGACGAGCTGGTGGGGTGGACGCGGCTGATCCGCCGCCGCATGCCGCTGCCGGCGGGCCCGGCCACGCGGGGGGCGCCCGAGTTCGAGGCGTTGCGCCAGGCGCTGCGGGAGCTCGCGACCGCGCTCGACGCCGCGCGCGAGAAGGAGCTCGAGGCGGAGCGGTTGCGCGCGTTCCGCGAAGTGGCACGCCGGGTGGCGCACGAGATCAAGAACCCGCTCACGTCGATGCGGATGGCGGTGGATCAACTACGGCGGTCCGGCGGTCAGACGGACCCTAAAGGACTTCCGTCGGCCGTCTCTGACGCGACGGCCTCGGGTCGCGGGCGCGCAGCGGTGGCGGTGGAAGTGCTGGAGGACGAGACCAAGCGTCTGGAGCGGCTCGCCAAAGAGTTCGCGGAGTTCGGGCGGCTGCCGGAAGGCCCGCGGAGCGAGGTCGACCTCGTGGACCTGCTGATCGACCTGGGCCGGAGCGCGGTGCCCCCCGAGGTGCAGGTCAGCGTGCGCGCCAACGGCGAGCCGTGCAGGCTGCTCGGACAGTACGACCCGCTGCGGCGGGCGTTCTCGAACCTGCTGCGCAACGCCGCGGAGGCGATGGGCGGGCGCGGGGCGATCGAGGTCGACCTCCGCCGGGACGGGTCGGGCCTCGCGGTCACGATCGCCGACCACGGACACGGCGTCTCCGAGGAGCTGCGGCAGCGGGTGTTCGAGCCCTACTTCACCACCAAGCGGGACGGGACGGGGCTCGGCCTCGCCCTGGTGCGGCAGACGATCGAGGCCCACAACGGGACGATCACGGTCACCGACACGCCGGGGGGCGGCGCCACCTTCTCCATCGTGCTCTCCACCACATGAGCGCGCGCGTCCTGCTCGTCGACGACGAGCCGAACATCCGCAAGATGGTCGGCGCCCTGCTCGAGTCGGAGGGCTTCGAGACGCTCGAGGCGCCGGGCGGCGCGGCGGCGCTGGCCGCGGTGGAGCGCGAGGCGCCGGACGCGGTCCTGCTCGACCTGATGATGCCGGGCGGTCCCGACGGCCTCGCCACGCTGGAGCAGCTGAAGCGCGTCGCGCCCGACCTCCCGGTCGTGATGATGAGCGGGAAGGCGAGCCTCACCGACGCGGTGCGCGCGACCAAGCTCGGCGCTTTCCAGTTTCTCGAGAAGCCCCTCACGCCCGAGGGCGTGCTCACCACGCTGCGCGCCGCGCTCGAGCTGTCGCGCACCCTCGCCGAGAACCGGCGGCTCCACGAGGCGCTGGGGCACAGCGATCCGCTCGTGGGCGTGAGCGGAGCGATGGACGCGCTGCGCGCCCTGATCGCGCGCGTCGCGCCGACCGAGGCGCGCGTCCTGATCACGGGCGAGTCGGGCACCGGCAAGGAGCTGGTCGCGTCGGCGATCCACCGCCAGAGCCCGCGGGCCGCGAAGCCGTTTGTGTGCGTGAACTCGGCGGCGATCCCCAAGGACCTGGTCGAGTCGGAGATGTTCGGCCACGAGCGCGGCGCGTTCACCGGCGCGACGGAGCGGCGCGTCGGCCGCTTCGAGCTCGCGGACGGGGGGACGCTGCTGCTCGACGAAGTGGGCGATCTCGGGCCCGACGCGCAGGCGAAGCTGTTGCGCGTGCTCGAGACCGGGGTCATCGAGCGCCTGGGCGGCGAGAAGCCGGTCACGGTGGACGTGCGCGTGATCGCGGCCACCAACAAGGACCTGAGCCGGGCCGCGCAGCGGGGACAGTTCCGCGAAGACCTCCTGTTCCGGCTCAACGTCCTCCCCGTGCACATCCCGCCGCT
Organism: Gemmatimonadales bacterium; assembly: GCA_036395195.1. Lineage (GTDB taxonomy): Bacteria > Gemmatimonadota > Gemmatimonadetes > Gemmatimonadales > GWC2-71-9 > AG41. The sequence continues at coordinate 21,000 of DASWDP010000163.1, forward strand.
GCGCGAGCGTCCCGAGGACGTGCCGCCGCTGCTGCGGCACTTCGCGGCGAAGCAGGCCGCCCGGCTCGGCCGCCCCGTGCGGTTCGACGCCGGCGCCGTGCAGCTGCTCGCCTCCTACGCGTGGCCGGGGAACGTGCGCGAGCTCGCCAACCTGGTCGAGCGGCTCGCCATCCTCGCGACCGGCGAGACGATCACCGCCGACGACGTGGCGCGCGTGGTGCCGCGGGATGGCGGGCCGCCGGCCGCCCCGTCCGAAGGGTGGAGCGACGTGGCGCTGTCGGAGGCGCTCGACCAGTTCGAGCGGACGCTCATCGCGCGCGCGCTGTCGGCCGCGCGGGGCAACGTGGCCGACGCGGCGCGCAAGCTCGCCACGGACCGCGCGAACCTGTATCGCCGCATGCGGCGGCTCGGGCTGGAGCCGCCGCGAAACGTGGCGGGATGACACGGCCGGTGCGTGCCGAACCCGCGCCCCCACCGGCCGCGGCGCGCCACCCCGCCGCGCCGGAGGCGGCACGCCCCATGCACCGCCCACCCGCGGCCCCCACCAGGACGTCTCCCATGCGCGCGCTCCTCTGCACACTCTGCTGCCTCTTCGGACCGGCGCTGGTCGCCGCGCAGGACACGGCGATCGTCATCCAGCCCGAGAGCGTGGGCGTCGTCGTGCCGCCGCAGGAGCTCCCCCGGCTCGTCGCCGAGGAGGCGATCCGGCTCTACAACGCGCCCACGACGACGCGGCTCGTGGGGCGGGCGCGCCTGCCGCGCGGCAACGAGTGGCGCGGCGACGTGGCGGTGCGCAACGGCGCCGCCTGGGTGGGCGGGCGCGTCCAGGGCCTGCTGCTCGTGATCAACGGCGACGCCGTGCTCGACTCCGCCGCCGTGATCGCGGGCGACGTCATCGTGATCGGCGGCACCCTCGCCCGCGCCCCCGGCGCGTCGGTCGGCGGCGAGGTGCGCGTGTACCGCGAGCCGCTCGCCTACCGGGCCGACGGCGACGCCATCGCGGTCGCGCCGGCGAACCCGCGCCGCTGGATGCGCAATCTCGGCGTCGAAAAGTCGTGGGGCACCGCCGATTCGCGGTCGTCGCTCACCCTCGCCACCGGCGGCACATTCAACCGCGTGGAAGGCCTACCGGTGGTGTTCGGGCCGCTGTTCGACTGGAAGCTGCAGCAGAACGTGCGCTTGCGCGTGGACGCCTTGGGCGTGTTTCGCACGGCGGGGGACTTCACCGACAAGCGCAGCGACCTGGGGTACATGCTCCGCACGGAGCTGCGCTCCGGCGAAGTGCCCGCGTACGGGCTCGAGTTCCGCGCGTACGACCTGGTCACGCCGGTCGAAGACTGGGGCCTCCGCAACGCAGAGGTCGGCTGGGCGGCGTTCCTGTTCCAGCGCGACTACCGCGACTACTACCTGAACAAGGGGATCGCGGGCCAGGCGTTTCTCCGGCCCGAGCGCCCGCTGAGCGTCACGCTCGAGCTGCGGCGCGACTGGCACTCGAGCGTCGCCGCGCGCGACCCCTGGACGGCGCTCCGCAACGACCAGGCGTGGCGCCCCAACCCGCCCATCGACGACGGACACTACACGACGTTCAGCGGACTGGTGACGCTCGACACGCGCAACGACCGGCTGGAGCCGACGGCGGGATGGTACCTCCGCGCCCGGTTCGAGAACTCCCGCTCGAAGGACGTGAGCCCGCAGCCCGGCGTCCCCACGTCGGTGCGCCGGCCGATTCCGACCGACGGCTCCTACGCGTTCACCCGCGCGTTCTTCGACTTTCGCCGCTACGCGCGCGTGAGCCCGTCGGGGCGGGTCAACCTGCGCGTGCTCGCGGGCGGCTGGATCGGCGGCGACCCGCTGCCGTTGCAGCAACGGCTCTCGCTGGGCGGTCCCGATCCGCTGGCGGGATACGGCTTCCGGCACACCGCGTGCAACCGCGACATCGTCGACCCGGTGTTCGCGGGCACCCTGGTGGCGGCCTGCGACCGCGTGATCCTCGTGCAGGCGGAGTACCGCGGCCACATGGCGCTGCACTGGTCGTACAAGGCCTCACGCCCGCAGGACGAGGAGGCCAAGTCCCTCTTCACGCTCCAGGGGCCGGACCTCGTCGTGCTGGGAGACGCCGGGCAAGCGTGGCTCGTGGGCAGCGGGCCGGGCCGGCTGCCCAGCGACCGCCTGCCGACGCTCGGCAGCTGGATCGCGAACCTCGGCCTGGGCGTCGATTGGGGCGGGCTGGGCCTGTACGCGGCGAAGGCGGTGACCGCCGGCGAGCGCCTGCGCTTCACGGTGCGACTCGACCACCGCTTCTGAGGTGAGGCCGGGGCTCGTTCTCCTGGCCGTGCTCGGCGGCGCGGCGGCGGCCCCTCCGGCCGGCGCGCAGGCGCCCGCGTTGACCGTCACCCTCCAGAGCGAAATCCCCCGCATTCAGACCACCGGACTCCTCGCCGATGGGAGGTTCGTCGGCCTGATGCGCTCCGGCTTCCCGCTGCGGCTGCACTACCGCCTCGAGCTGTGGCGGTCCCGCTCAGGCTGGTTCGACCAGTTCGTGAGCGAGTACACGTGGGACGCCGTCGCCCGGCACGACCCGCTCACCGACGACTTCGTCCTGATCCGCACCGGCGGCAGCCTCACTCGCTACGCCACCCCCGACGATCTCGCGCGCGCCTTCGAGATCCCCTACAAGGTGGCCCTCCGGCCCAAGGGCGGGGGACGGTTCTACTTTCTCTGCCGGCTCGAAGTGACGACGCTGAACGACACCGATCTGGAGGAGCTGACCCGCTGGCTCAAGGGCGACGTGAGCCCCGCGGTGTCGGGGGACGCGAGCCTCGGGGGCGCGCTCGCCCGCGGCGCGCAGCGCCTCCTGGTGCGGATCGCGGGGCTGCCGCGCCTCACCCTCGAAGCGCGGTCGGAGCCGCTCAACCGGAAGTAGGGGCACTCAACCGGAAGTAGGGGCACGGCATTGCCGTGCCCCTACAGCTCACATCGCCTCGAGCGTCGCCAGAACCTCGCCGCCGTAGAACAGCCGGATGTACTTCGACTGGATCGACGTCAGGCGGCGCACCGCCCACGCGAGGTGCACGAAGTGCGGCTCGAACGGCGGCCGCAGCGGGTGCATCCCCGCCTCCTCAGGCAGCAGGTTCCCCTTCCGGGTGTTGCAGGAGCTGCACGCCGTGAGGACGTTCGTCCAGGCATTCGTGCCCCCGCGCGACAACGGCACCAGGTGGTCGCGCGTCAGGCACTCGCGGTGCCGCAGCTCCTGCTGGCTCCGCCCGCAGAACTGGCACCGGTAATTATCGCGGGCGAAGAGGAAGGTGTTGGTGACCTGGCGGCGGAAGCGACGGGGGACGTGCACGAACTTGACGAGGCGGATGACCGACGGGCGTGGGATACTAAGTCGTTCGCTGCGCACGACGGGGCCGTCCGCTTCGACGATCTCCGCCTTCCGGTCGATCACCAGTCGCAGCGCCCGGCGTACGGGCACCATGGTGAGGGGCTCGAATGACGCGTTGAGCGCTAGGCAGCGCAAAGCACTCTCCCGGCGAAAAAGCGGCCGTCTCGCTCACGCCGAGCGGGACAGCCACGTATGCTACTCAACCGGCTAACGCGCGGCAAGACCTTGGGTTAAGCCCCTCCCGCCGCTGCAAATGCGGCCCGCAGCGCCTCCAGCTGGTCTTCCACCGAGCGGCGCGATGCCCCTCCGGGGGTCGCGCGCCCCTCCACCGAGTCCTCCCAGCTTCCCAGCCGCCCCAGTGCCGCCGCGAGCGCCGGGTGGACCTCTGCCGCGACGGAGGCTGGGACCTGGTCGAGCGGCAACCCGGCCCGCTCCGCCTCGCGCACCAGCCGGCCCACGAGCCCGTGACTCTCGCGGAACGGCACCCCCGCCTCGACCAGCCGGTCGGCGAGGTCGGTGGCGCGCAGCGACGCATCGAGCGCCGCCCGCATCCGCTCCGCGTCCACGGTCAGCCCGGCGATTGCGCCGGTCACCGCAGGGAGCACCAGGCCGAGCGTGTCGAACGCGTCGAACAGCAGCGCCTTGTCCTCCTGCAGGTCCTTGCTGTACCCCGCGGGCAGGCCCTTGAGCGTCATCACGAGCGCCACCAGATCGCCGAGCAGGCGCCCGGCCTTGGCGCGGGCGAGCTCGAACACGTCGGGATTGCGCTTCTGCGGGAGCAGGCTCGACCCGGTGCTGAAGTCGTCGGAGAGCCGCACAAACCCGAATTCGGCGCTCGTATACATGACGAGCTCCGCCGCGAGCCGCGAGAGGTGCGTGCCGACCAGCGCGAGCGCGAACAGCACTTCGGCCACGAAGTCGCGATCGCCGGTGGCGTCCAGGGCGTTCGCAGAGACCGAGCGAAACCCGAGTGCTTCCTTCAGCAGCACCCGGTCGACGGGAAACCCCGATCCTGCGAGCGCCCCGGACCCGAGCGGCAACTCCGCCACCCGGCGCCGCGCGTCGGCCAGGCGCTGGCGGTCGCGCACGAGCGGCCAAGCGTGAGCGAGCAGCACGTACGCCCAGCGGACCGGCTGCGCCCGCTGGCCGTGGGTGTACCCCGGCAACAGCACATCCACCGCCTCGCGCGCCCGCGCGACCAGTGTGCGCCCCAGCGCGGCGAGGTCGCCGTCCAGCTGGTCGATCGCCCCGAGCGTCCACAGCCGCAGGTCGGTGGCCACCTGGTCGTTGCGCGAGCGGCCGGTGTGCAGCTTCCCCGCCGCGGCGCCGATCTCCTCGTACAGCAGGCGCTCCACCAGCGTGTGCACGTCCTCATCCGGCGCTCCCACCGCCGCCCCGTCGGCGAGCCGCTCGGCCACCCGGTCGAGCCCGTCGAGCAGCTGCGACTCCTCGGCCGGCGCCAGCACGCCGGCCCGGCCGAGGGCATGCACCCAGGCTTTGCTGGCGGCCACGTCCTGCGGCCAGAGGCGGTGGTCCACCGGGAGGCTGCGGTTCAG
>DASWDP010000164.1:0-6021 GCA_036395195.1 Gemmatimonadales bacterium
GGGACGAGGTGCAACCCCGTTATCCCGGCGGCCACGTCATCGGGCGCCCACCCAACAAGTGCAGATGGAGGTGAAACACCGTCTGCCCGCCGTCGGGGTTGGTGTTCACCACCACGCGATAGCCGCGCTCCGCGATCCCCAGCTCGCGCGCCAGGTCGCGCGCGAAGCCGAGCAGCCGCCCGAGCAGCTGGGCATCTTTGGTCTCGTTGAGCGACGCCACATGATCCGTCGGGATGAGCAGCAGGTGCGTGGGCGCCTGCGGGTTCTGATCCTTGAACGCCAGCATGCCGTCGCTGCGCTTCACGATCGAGGCCGGGATCTCCCCGGCGGCGATCCGGCAAAACACGCAACCGGCCATCAACCCTCCCGTCCCCGTGAACCCCGGGGCATGGCCCCGGGGTTGGTCCACCCAGCGCTAGCTCCCGAACGCCTGCCGCAGCTGCTCCCAGAGCTTCTTCCCCGCGCTCTCGCCCGCGGGCGGCGCGCCCTCGACCTTGGCGAGCTGCTCGAGCAGCGCCCGCTGCTCCGCCGTGAGCTTCGTGGGCGTCCACACGTGCACGCGGACGTGCAGGTCGCCCCGGCCGCCTTCGCCCACGCGCGGCAGGCCCTTGCCGCGCAGGCGGTAGACGGCGCCGGTCTGCGTGCCGGGCGGGATCCGGAGCATCGCGTCGCCGTACGGCGTGGGGACGGCCACGTCCGCGCCGAGCGCCGCCTGGCTGAAGGACACCGGGAGGTCGAACACCAGGTCGTCGCCGTGCCGCTCGAACCGCGGGTCGGGGGCGATGTCGAGCACGGCGATCAGGTCGCCGGCCGGGCCGTTGCGCGGGCCGGGGACGCCCTGACCGCGCATCGTCAGGTAGTGGTGGTCCGCGACCCCTGCGGGGACGTTGATCTCGATCGTCTTCTCGGCGCGCACGCGGCCGTCGCCCTGGCACTTGGGGCACGGCTCCCGGATGACGGTGCCTTCCCCGGCGCACGTCGGGCACGGCGACACGGAAACGAACTGCCCGAACATCGACCGCGCGGCGCGGCGCACCTCGCCCGAGCCGGCGCACGTGCCGCAGGTCGTGGGCTGGGAGCCCGGTGCGGCACCCGCCCCGCCGCACGCCGGACAGCGGTCGAGCGTGCGAACCTTGACGGTCTTGGTCGTTCCGCTCGCCACCTCGGCGAGCGTGAGCTTGAGGGTGACCTTCAGGTCCTCGCCGCGGTGCCGCTCGCGGCGCGCCCGCTCGCCGCCGCCGAAGAAGGCGTCGAACCCGCCCAGCCCGCCGAAATCCCGCATGAAGATGTTCAGGGCTTCGGAGAGGTCGAAGTGCGCGAAGCCGAAGTCGGCGGTGCCGCCGCCGGCGCCACGCCGCAGCCCGGCCGCGCCGTAGCGATCGTAGGCGGCGCGCTTCTCGGGGTCCCGCAGGACCTCGTACGCCTCGGTGATCTCCTTGAACTTCTCCTCCGCCGCGTGTTTCTCGGCGGACCCTCCGTCGACGCGGTCAGGATGATACTGCATCGCGAGGCGGCGATAGGCCTTCTTGATCTGGCCTTCGTCCGCGTCCCGCGACACGCCCAGCAGGCCGTAATAGTCGGTGTTCATTCGAACAGCTCACCCACCAGGCGGCTCGTGTGGTCCACGAGCGCCACGATCTTGTCGTACGGCATCCGGGTCGGCCCCATCACGCCGATGACCCCCGCGAGGGGCCCGAGCCGATAGGAGGCGGTGACGAGCGTGAACGGCGCGAGCTTCGGATCCTGATGCTCGCTGCCGATCGTGATCGTGAGCCCCTGGCCGAGCCGGGTGGCGAGCGCCTCACGCAACAGGTCGCGCCGCTCGGTCACCTCCATCAGCCCCTGGAGGCGCTCCTTGGTGGCGAACTCCGGCTGCCCGGCGAGCAGTTGCGCGCTGCCGAGCAGCACGCCCCCCCCTCCTCCTCCCCCTCCCCCGGCGGCGGCAGCCGGGAGGTCGAACAGCTCGTCCGCTTCCTGGATGAAGATGTTGAGCAGCTCGCTCGCCCCCCCTCCCGGCTGCGGCACGGCGTCGCGCAGCCGGTCGGACAGGGTGCCGCGGATCTCGCGCAGGGTCAGCCCGGCGAGCCGCTCGTTCAGCACCACCGCCACCTGCACCACCGCCCCCGCCGCCATCTGCGATGGGACCTCGACGAAGATGGTGCGCACCACGCCGCTCTTGAGCGTCAGCACCAACAGCAGCCGGTCAGAGGAGACCTGGAGCAGCTCGAGCCGCTCGAGCACCGCCGCGTCGAGCGACGGGCTCACCGCCACGCCTAACTCCTTGGTGAGCACACCCAGCACCTGCGCCGCCCGCTCGAGGATCTGGTCCACGGCGTTGCGCTCGCTCCCGAGCTCCCTGCGAATGCGGTGCGCCTCCGACGGGGTCACCTGCGGCAGGTGCATCAGCGAGTCCACGTAGACCCGGTAGGCCAGGTCGGTGGGGATGCGGCCCGCCGAGGTGTGCGGGTGGTAAAGGTACCCCTTCGCCTCGAGGTCGCTCATCGTGTTGCGGATCGTGGCGGCCGAGAGCGCCAGGCCGAGCCGCCGGGAGACAGTCCGGCTCCCCGCCGGCTCGGCGGTCTGCACGTAGGTCTCGATGACCGCCTCGAGGACCTGCCGTTCGCGCTCGGTAAGGGAGGCTACCATGTCGTCCAACCTGTTAGCGGCTAACAATTTAGCCCGTGTGGGCGGCTCCGGTCAAGTCGCGCACGAGGGAGTCGAGGCGGAGCCACCCTTCGGGCGTGCAGACCAGCCGCTGATCCCTGAACTCCGCCCAACCCCGCTCCACCCATTGGGCGGTAGAGGGCGGTAAAGGGCGGTAGAGGGCGGTAAGGGGAAGCCCGGCGTCGGTGCGCAATGACAGATACAGGCGCTCCAGCTCCCGTTGGGCGTCGGTCAGCACCTCCTCCGACTCGACTGGGGAGCGGCCGGTGGCGACGGTGCGGCGGTACGATTCCCACGCCGGGAGGTTCCAGCGCCGCGCGCGGCCGTCGAACGAGTGCGCGGCGGGTCCGAGCCCCAGGTAGGCGCGGCCCGACCAATAGGCGGAGTTGTGGCGCGAGCGGTGGCCGGCGCGCGCGGCGTTCGAGACTTCGTAAAACTGATAACCGCACGTCGCAAGTCGCACGTGTGCAAGTAAATACTCTTCGGCATACCGATCGTCGTCCGGCGCGGACGCCGCGCCGCGCGAGATCCAGCGCGCGAGGGGCGTCCGCTCTTCCACGGTCAGCCCATAAAGCGAGAGGTGAGTGGGCTCGAGGGAGCAGGCCAGGTCCAGGTCCCGGACCCAATCCCGGTGCAGCTCCGCCGGGAGCGCGAAGATCAAGTCGAGAGAGACGTTCTCGATCCCCGCGGTCCGCAGCACGCGCACCGCGTCGCCGATGCGCGCGGCGTCGTGGGAGCGATGCATCCACTTCAAGACCGCGTCGTCGAAGGATTGGGCGCCGAGGGAGACGCGGTTCACTCCGGCGCGAGACCACGCTTCCGCGGTTTCGGGCGTTACGTCTTCGGGGTTGGCTTCCAACGTAACTTCGACTTCGTCACGCAGAGACGTCGCGCCAAAGGCGTCACGCAGAGACGTGAACAACGTCGCGAGGGCGTCGGGGGGAAGCAGCGACGGCGTGCCGCCGCCGAGGTACAACGTTTCGAGGCCGCCCTCCGGTAAGCCGACCAGCTCCAGCTCCCGCAACACCGCCTCCACGTACTCCCGCGCCGGCACGCGCTTCCGCACCGCGATGGAGAAGTCGCAGTAGGAGCAGCGGCGCTGGCAGAAGGGGACGTGGAGATAGAGGTGGCGCACGAATAGAACCTAATTGCGGATTGCGGATTGTGGATTGCGGATTCGAAGCCCGACCTTCCAATCCGCAATCCGAAATCCGCGATCCGCAATCAGCTCAGTCCAAACACCATCCCCGGGCGCTGGCGCACCACCCCCCGCATCTCCAGCTCCGTCAGCGCCGTGAGCACCGCGCCGGTCTCGGTGCCCGCGGCGGCGACGAGGGCGTCGACGTGCTTCGGCTCGCAGACGAGCGCATCCCACAGGCACCGCTGCAACTCGCTCAAGTCGGGCGGCTGAACGCGGAGGGACTCGGGGGTCGGGGCTCGGGGCTCGGGGTTGTGGCCCCGAATCCCGAGCCCCGAATCCCAAGTCCCGGATTCGATTCCCAGCTCCTCCAGAATGTCCCCCGCCGAGAGCGCGGGCTTCGCCCCCTGCTGGATGAGCTTGTTGCAGCCGAGCGACGTGAGGCTGGTGATGGGACCGGGGACCGCGAGGACGCTGCGGCCCTGGTCGAGCGCGCAGTCGGCGGTGATCAGGGCGCCCGAGCCCGGCGCGGCTTCCACTACGACGGTCACGCCCGCGAGCCCCGAGATGAGCCGGTTGCGCTTGGGGAACGCGCCCGCGTGCGGGCGGTCGCCCGGCGGCAGCTCGGTGACGAGGCACCCTCGCGCCGTCATGCGCTCGTACAGCGCGCGATTGGCCGCAGGGTAGATCACGCCGAAGCCGTTGCCCAGCACGCCGACGGTGGCACCTCCCCCGGCGGCGTCGAGCGCGGCGGCGTGCGCGACGGCGTCGATCCCGCGCGCCATGCCGCTCACCACGACGACACCGGCGCGGGCCACGCCGCCCGCGAGGAGGCGCGCCGCTTCCGCGCCGTAGGCGGAATGGTCGCGGCTCCCCACGATGCCGGCGGCGGGACGCGCGAGCAGCGACACGTCGCCCCAGGCGTACAGGAGCGCCGGCGGATCGGGGATCTCGGAGAGGAGCGGCGGGAACGCGAGATCGCCGGGGAGGAGCACGGTGGCGCCAAGGCGGTCGAGCTGGGCGAGGATGTCGTGGCCGGCGCGGGGAGAGGCGGCGCGGACGGCCGTCGCGGCGGCGCGCCCGAATCCGGGCAGCGCGGCGATCGCTCCGTGCGGCGCGTGGAACACCGACGCGGCGCTCTCGAACGCCGCGACCAGCGTGGCGAGCCGCGCCGCGCCGATCCCCGGCACCTGCGCCAGCGCCAGGTACGCGGCTAGCTCGTCGCTACTCCGGCCCGCAGGGTTTGCCACAAGGTCTCCAGTAGCTCCGCGACGCCCTGCCCGGTCACGGCGGAAACCCGGACGACCGGTGCCCCGGCAACCGTCCGGACCGCCGGGTGTTGGGTGTCAGGTGTCAGGAGGTCCGCCTTCGTGAGCACGACGACGTGCGGCTTGGCGGCGAGCTCGGGAGAGTACAGCGCCGCCTCACGCAGCAGCAGCTCGTAAGTCGCCTGCGGGTCCGGGCTGTCCACCGGGACGAGCACCGCGATGATCCGGGTGCGCTCGACGTGCTGCAGGAACCTGAGCCCCAGGCCCTTCCCCGCATGCGCGCCCTCGATGATCCCCGGAATGTCCGCGACCACGAACGACCGGCCGTCCGAGAGACCCACGACGCCGAGGTGCGGCTCGAGCGTCGTGAACGGATAGTCCGCGATCTTGGGCCGCGCCGCGGAGATCACCGAGAGCAGCGTGCTCTTGCCCGCATTCGGCTCGCCCAGAAGCCCCACATCGGCGATGAGCTTCAGGACCAGCTCGATCCGGCGCTCCTCGCCGTACTCTCCCGGCTCCCATTCGCGGGGGCTCTGGTGCGTGGGGGTCGCGAAGCGCGCGTTGCCGCGCCCGCCGCGCCCGCCGCGGGCGACGAGCAGGACGTCCCCCGGCCCGAGCGCTTCGCCGAGCAGCTCGCCCGTGACCGCGTCGCGCACCTCGGTGCCGGGCGGGACGGGGAGGTAGAGATCGGCGCCCGACTTGCCCGTCATGTTCTTGCCCTTGCCGTGCTGGCCGCGCTCCGCCTTCCACTCGGTGCGATACCGGTAATCGAGCAGCGTCGCGAGGTTCGGGTCGGCGCGGACGTACACGCTGCCCCCCTGCCCGCCGTCGCCGCCGTCCGGCCCGCCCTTGGGGACGAATTTCTCGCGGCGAAAGGAGCTGGCCCCCGCTCCTCCCGCGCCTCCGACGACGTGGACAACCGCGCGATCTATGAACATTGCGGATTGCGGA
>DASWDP010000165.1:0-2308 GCA_036395195.1 Gemmatimonadales bacterium
GCGCCCGCCGCGCGCCATACGCGAGGTCGCGATCCCGCACGGCTCGATCACCGTGGACGGCGTGAGTCTCACGGTGAACGACCTGCCCGGGCCGGACCTGGTGCAGGTGTCGCTGATCCCGTTCACGCGCGAGCACACGACGCTCGGAACCGTGCGCGTGGGCGACCGGGTTCACGTGGAGGGGGACGTTCTCGGGAAGTACGTGAGGCAACTATGCCGCACCGCAACATAGAGCAGGCGATCGCGGACATCCGCGCGGGGAAGCTCGTCATCGTGGCCGACGACGAAACCCGAGAAAACGAGGGCGACCTGGTCGGCGCGGCCGAACAGGTCACCCCCGAGATGATCAACTTCATGGCGACGCACGGGCGCGGGTTGATCTGCCTGACGCTGATGCCCGAGCGCTGCCAGGCCCTGGGGCTCACCCAGATGGCCGAGCAGAACACCGAGGCGCACGAGACCGCGTTCACCGTGTCGATCGACGCGGCGGCCCGCTTCGGCGTCACCACCGGTATCTCCGCCGCCGACCGCGCGGCGACGATCCGGGTCGCGATCGATCCGGCCACGGTGCCGGGTGACCTGCGCCGCCCGGGCCACGTGTTCCCGTTGCGGGCGCGGCCGGGCGGAGTGCTGCAGCGTGTGGGACAGACCGAGGCGAGCGTGGATGTGGCGCGGCTTGCCGGCCTCTATCCCGCGGGCGTGATCTGCGAGATCCTGAACCCCGACGGCTCGATGGCGCGCCAGCCGGACCTGGAGCGGTTCGCGGCGCGGCACGGCCTGACGTTCATCACCGTGGCGCAGCTCGTCGCCTATCGCCTGGCGCACGAGCGGCTGGTGCACCGCGTGGCCGAGGCGCGGCTCCCGACGCCGTACGGCGAGTTCCGCATCATCGGCTACCGGAACGACGTGGATGCGGCGGAGCACCTGGCGCTCGTCTACGGCGAGGTGCAGGGCAGGAAGGACGTGCTGGTGCGGATGCACTCCAAGTGCCTCACCGGGGACGTCTTCGGCTCGGCGCGGTGCGACTGCGGCTGGCAGCTCCACTCGGCGATGCGGATGATCGCCGCAGCGGGCGGCGGCGTGGTGGTGTATCTCGACCAGGAGGGCCGCGGCATCGGGCTCCTGAACAAGCTCAAGGCCTACGAGCTGCAGGACGCGGGCCACGACACCGTCGAAGCGAATCGCGAGCTCGGCTTCAAACCGGACCTCCGCAACTACGGTATCGGGGCGCAGATCCTGCTCGACCTCGGGCTCTCCTCGATCCGCGTGCTCACCAACAACCCGATGAAGCTCGTCGGGCTCGAAGGCTACGGCCTGGAGATCGTCGAGCGCCTCCCGATCGTCATGACGGCCTCGGACGAGAACCGCTCCTATCTCGACGTCAAGCGGGACAAGCTCGGCCACTTTCTGACCCACTGACCGTGGCCGAGATCGAGGGGTCGCCCCGCGCGCCGCGCCAGGTCCGCGTGGCCGTGCTCGTCAGCCGCTTCAACGAGATCGTCACCACCCGCCTGCTCGAAGGGGCGCGCCAGTGTTTCCGCGAGAAGGGCGTGCCGGAGGCGACGGTGGACGTGATCTGGGTGCCGGGCGCCTTCGAGCTGCCGGTCGCGGCCGAGGCCGCGGCGGCGAGCGGACGCTACGCCGCCCTCGTGGCGCTCGGCTGCGTGATCCGCGGCGAGACGCCCCACTTCGAGTACGTCGCCGGCGAGGCGGCGCGCGGGCTCGGCAACGTGGCTCTCGCGCACCAACTCCCCGTCGGCTTCGGCGTGCTCACCACCGAGAGCCTCGAGCAGGCGATGGCGCGCGCCGGCGGGGCCGCGGGCAACAAGGGCTACGAGGCGGCTGAGGCGGCCCTCACTACCGCCGACGTCCTGGCCCAGCTGACCCGTGCAGCGCCCCGAGACTAAGGCCCGCGCGCGCGCGCTTCAATTGCTCTACGCCTGGGACCTGTCGGGCCGCCCCTCGATCGAGACGGTGGTGGCGCGGCTCGCCGCGGCGTCCGAGCGGCCACCCGAGGGCGGGGGCTTCGACCGCGGGGCCGACCTCGCGGCGAAGGCGATCGCGGGGCTGCCCGAGTTCGACCGGCGCGTGGCCGACGCCGCGGAGCACTGGCGGCTCGAGCGCGTGGGCGTAGTGGAGCGCAACATCCTGCGGCTCGCGCTCGCGGAGCTGGCGGAAGGCGACACGCCCCCGCGCGTCGTCATCGACGAGGCGGTGAAGCTCGCCCATTGGTTCGCGGGCGCCAAGGCGCCCGCGTTCGTGAACGGCGTGCTGGACGCCGTCGCGCGCGAGTCGGGCGCGCTGTGAG
>DASWDP010000166.1:0-4610 GCA_036395195.1 Gemmatimonadales bacterium
GCCGCTCGACTACATCCGGGCCGAGGAAGGCGTGACGCTGCTCAAGCAGGTGGCGAGCAAGACCGCCCGCGTCGAAGTCGTGCCGCGCTCCAACTCGGTGCTCGTCACCGACCGCGGCGTCAACATCGCGCGCTACCTCGACCTGCTGCGCCAGCTGGACGTCAAGACGGGCGGGGAGGCGGGGCTCCGCACGTACGTGTACCCGCTCAAGCACGCGAGCGCCGCGGAGCTCGCCGCGACGCTCGGTCAGGTCTTCGGAGCGGCGGTGTCGGCGGCGCCGGAGCGCGCGCGGGTCCAGGCGCTGGAGGACCGCAGCCTGTCAAGCGAGCTCCGCTCGCTCCGCCAGCGCGAGGTCCAGTCCCTGCAGCAGCGGATGCAAACCCCGGTGGCGCCGCCCGCCGGCCCGACGGCGGGGGCCGCGCCTGCCGGACCGGAGAGTGCCGGGCCCGGGGGGGGACCCGGCCTGGTGGGCCGCACCACCATCGTCTCCGACCAGGCCACCAACTCCCTCGTGATCCGTACCGCGCCGCCGAACTTCTCGGTGCTCCAGGAGACGATCGAGCAAATCGACGTCCGTCCCCCGCAAGTCCTGTTGGAAGTGCTGATCGCCGAGGTGACCCTCGACCGGGCCAGCCAGTACGGCATCAACTGGCAACTCTTGACGCAGCGGGGCGTTTCGGGCGACTCGACCCGTGGGATCGGCATCGGGGTCGGCCCGCAGAGCTTCGGCGATACGCTGCTGCAGGGCTTCCAAGGCCTGGGCGTGCGGGTCGTCAGCCTCGCCAGCTTGAACGTGCGGGCCATCCTGCAGGCACTCGCCTCGCGGACCAACGTGCGCGTGCTGTCGACGCCGCGCGTGCTGGCACTGAACAACGAGGAGGCGCGCATCCTGGTGGGAAGCGAGGTGCCGTTCGTGTCCTCCACCTTCAGCGGCCTGACGGCGGGGCTGAACACCGTGGTTCAGTTTCGCAACGTGGGCACGCAGCTGACGGTCGTCCCCACCGTCAACAACGACGGCTACGTCACGTTCCGCGTGCTGCAGGAGGTGAGCGCGCTCTCGCAGCAGACGATCCAAGCGGCGCAGAACGCTCCCGTGATCACCACGCGCGAGGCGGAGACGAGCGCCATCGTGAAGAACGGGCACACCGTCGTGCTCGGCGGGCTGATCGGCGAGACGACCCAGGAAATCGAATCCGGCGTCCCGATCCTCAAGGACATCCCGATCCTCGGCTACTTGTTCAAGAGCCGGAGCACCAGCCGGCAACGGACCGAGCTTGCGATCTTCATCACGCCCTACGTCGTCTACACCGACGAGCAGGCGGATTCGCTGCTCCAGCAGGAGCGGGAGCGGCTGCCGCACATCCGGGAGGGGATCGACAGCATGCTGCCACCCCGCAAGCCATGACCCGCATCCGCCGGAGCGCTCCCGCCGACGCGTTCCAGCCGCCCGCGCCCCCCGCCCCCCCCGCGCCGGCCGCGCCGGCGCCCGCGTCGGAGGAGCCGTCGCGCTCGGCCGCCGATCTGCGTGCCGCCGCCGCCGGCCCGCTCGCCCAGCGACTCTCGCCCAAGTACCTCGAGGAGCACTGCCTGCTGCCGCTGGCCGTCGCCGAGAGTGGAGAGCTCATCGTCGCGGCCGGCGCGCCGCTGGACCCGACCGTGATCGACGAGCTGTCCTGGGCGTTCGAGCGCCGGGTGCGGCTCGTCGACGCGCCGGCCGCCGAGATCCACGCCGCGATCCTCTCCGCCCAGTCCGCGGCCGCGCCCGACCTCCAGGCGACGGATCTCCGCGGTGGCGACCTCGTGGTCCTCGCCGACGAGGAGGAGACGATCGACGACCTACGCGCGCTCGCGAACCAGGCGCCCGTGATCCGGCTCGTCAATCTCCTGATCCTGGAAGCCCTGCGCGCGCGCGCCAGCGACATCCACCTCGAAGCGGGGCCGGGCGGTTTGCGAGTCCGCTACCGCATCGACGGCGTGCTGCAGGAGATCTCCCATCCGCCGCGCCAGTATCACGCCGCCGTCATCAGCCGGGTCAAGATCATGGCCAGCTTGAACATCGCCGAGCGGCGCCTGGCTCAAGACGGCCGCATCCGCCTGCGGCTGTCCGACCGCGAGCTCGACATGCGCGTGTCGATCACCCCCTCGCTCCACGGCGAGAGCGTCGTGCTCCGCATCCTCGACCGGGGCGCCGGGGTGCGCGACCTGGTGGAGCTGGGGATGCCAGTCCCCGTGCTCGACGGCTTCGAGCGGTTGATCCGCCAGCCGCACGGCATCATCCTCGTCACGGGACCCACGGGCTCGGGCAAGACGACCACGCTGTACGGCGCGCTCGAACGCCTGAACCAGCCGGGCGTCAAGATCGTGACGGTGGAGGATCCGGTCGAGTACCAGATCGACGGCGTGACGCAGATTCCCGTGAACCCCAAAATCGGCCTGACGTTCGCGGCCGTGCTGCGGTCCATCCTGCGACACGACCCCGACATCATCATGGTGGGCGAGATGCGGGACCGGGAGACGGCGGAGATCGCGATCCAGGCCGCGCTGACGGGCCATCTCGTGTTCTCCACCTTGCACACCAACGACGCGCCGAGCGGCGTGACGCGCATGGTGGACATGGGGATCGAGCCCTACCTGGTCGCGGCCACCGTGCTCGGAATCCTGGGCCAGCGTCTCGTGCGCATGGTCTGCGATGTGTGCGCTGAGGATTTCCGCCCGCCCGCGGACGTGGTGGCGCAAGCCGCGGCCGGGCAGCCGGACATTCCGAAGCCGCGGTTCCGCCGCGGCCGCGGAGAGCGCTGCGACGCCTGCGCGGGCACCGGCTACCGCGGGCGCACGGGGCTGTACGAGCTGATGCGCGTGAGCGAGGAGCTCCGGGCGCGGGTCGTGAAGGACGCACCGCTCGCCGAGGTGCGGGCGCTGGCGCAGGCGCAGGGCATGGCGCCGCTGCGCGCAGCCGGTTGGGCGAAGGCATGCGCGGGCATCACGACCCTCGATGAAGTGCTGCGCGTCACGCGCGACGAGGTGCTGGGATGACCGTGCGGTTCCGCTACCGGGCCGCGACACCGGACGGCCAGGTGGTCGATGGGGTCGTGCAGGCGCCCTCCCGCCAGTCGGTGCTCGAGGAGCTGCGCCGGCAGCACCTGTATCCCGTCACGGTGGATGAGTCGCCCGCGCTCGGCGCCGCGCGCGCCGGGCGCCGGCTCGGGCGCCGCACGGCCGTGGCGCTGTGGACCCGCAACGCCGCCACGCTGCTCGGCGCCGGGGTGCCGCTCGACCGGGCACTCGCGTTCACGGCCCAGCATGCCGGGCACGACGGGCTCGCCGAGGCGGTGCGCCAGGTGCGTCGCGCCGTGCAGGGGGGCGCCAGTCTGGCGGATGCCCTCGGGCAACACCCGCGCTACTTCGATCCCCTGTTTGTCGCCATGGTGGCGGCCGGCGAGTCGGGCGGCGTGCTCGAGGTCGTGTTCGAGCGCCTCTCGGAGCACCTGGAGGAAGGCACCGAGCTCCGGTCCCAGCTCCGGTCCGCGCTGCTCTACCCCGCCCTGATGGCCGTGGTCGCATGCATCGGCGTGATCGTGCTGCTGGGTTTCGTGATCCCGCGGTTCGCGGCGATCCTCGCCGACGTCGGCGGCACGCTGCCGCTCAGCACGCGCCTGTTGCTCGGCGCGAGCACGGTGCTGGTGAAAGGGTGGTGGGCGTGGCTGCTGCTCGCCGGGGCGGCGGCCTACGTGGTCCCGAACGCCCTTGCCCGGCCGGAGACCCGCCGGCGCTGGCACGGCGCCCGGCTCAGTTGGCCGTGGATCGGCGACATCGAGTTGAAATACTCGACCGCACGGTTCGCCCGCACCTTCGGCCTGCTCCTCAAGAGCGGCGTGCCCGCACTACCGGCCCTCAAGATCGCGCGCGCCTCGGTGACGAACCTGATCGTGGCCGACGGCGTGGGCCGCGCCGCCGCGGCCCTGGCCGAGGGGAGCGCGCTCGCCCCGGCGCTCGCCGGGACGCTGCCCCCGCTCGCCCTCCAGCTGATCGCGGTCGGCGAAGAGAGCGGGCGGCTGGAGGAGCTGTGCCTCCGCGTCGCCGACACCTACGACGGCGAGGTGCGGCGCACCCTGCGGACCGCCGTCGCGCTGCTCGAGCCGCTGCTCATCGTGTTCTTCGGCGCCCTCGTCGGGTTCATCGCCCTCGCCATGCTGCAGGCGATCTACGGGATCAATCTGAAGGCATTCTAGGCCTACCGATCCCGCTCCTGCCACGACTGCGGGACCAGCCGCGAACCCACCACCGCGTAGACCGCCTGAATCTCGTGTGTCAGCGGATGACCCTCCTGCCAACCGCGGCTCACGAGCATGAGGCGGCTGGGCACGGTTGACACGAGCAGCGCCGGCGCAGCCCCCCCAACCGCGGCGAGCACCTCCGGCCGAGCCGCCGGGTGGACGGCGTCGAGCGTCGTGAACACCTCGCCCGTCGCGCGGCGCAGCACGATGCTCGCCGCCGCCGCCCCGACGCCGGGCAGGGCGGCGAGCACGGGCTCCGGCGCCGAGTTGATGTTGACGATCCCATCGCTCCAGACCGTGACGTACGGCGCCACCGCGAGCGCCAGGGAGTCGTCG
>DASWDP010000167.1:0-14521 GCA_036395195.1 Gemmatimonadales bacterium
TCCCCCGATGCCTCCTCGTGCTCGCGGTGTGCGGCGGCGCGCCTCGCGCGACGGCCGCGCAACAGACGGCCCCGCCCGACCCGCGAGTCGCCTGGCGCCCCCACACACCGCTCCAGGGATCCCTCCTCCTGCTCGGCGTGCGCGCGCCCGCCGGCGACAGCGTCGTGGCGGTGCACGGCGAGCTCGCTGGGGAGCCGCTCCACTTCGAGCCGATCGCCGGCTGGTTCCGCGCCGTCGGCGCCGTGCCGCTCGGCGCGCGGGACAGCGTGGTGGCCCGCGTCGTGATTGAGCGCGCCGCCGGCGCCAGCGATACGATCACCGCGTCGCTCCCCGTCGGGCGGCGCCGGGCGCCGCGCGAGCGCCTGCGCGTGGCGCCGCGATTCGTCCAGCCGCCGGAATCGCTCGCCCCACGCATCCAGGCCGAGCACGAGCTGGTGGCCGACCTCAAGCGGCGCGCGCACGATGCGCCGCGGCTGTGGCACCAGCCGTTCGCACGCCCGCGCGCCGACGCGGTGATCGACCGCTTCGGCGTGGCGCGGGTGTTCAACGGCATCGTGCACAGCCGGCATCTCGGCGTGGATTTCGCCGGCCGCCGGGGCGCGCCGGTGCGCGCGACGAACCGCGGCGTCGTGACCTTCGTGGGCGATCTGTATTTCAGCGGGACGACCGTCTTCCTCGACCACGGCGCGGGACTCGTCACCGCCTACCTCCACTTGAGCCGCGCCCTCGTCGTCCCCGGAGACACGGTCGCCCGCGACCAGCTCATCGGCCGCGTGGGCGCCTCGGGGCGGGTCACCGGGCCGCATCTTCACTGGCTCGCCGCCTACGGGAGCGTCACCGTCGATCCGCTCGGTCTCCTCGGGCTCGACCTGGCGGCCCCCTTCCCCGCCGCGGCGCCGTAGCGCCGCCGTGCCCGCCGCGCACGAGTTCCTCAGGTCTCTCACCGTCGTCCTCGCCGTGGCGGCGGTCACGACGGTGTTGTTCCAGCGACTGCGTCAGCCGGTGGTGCTCGGCTACATCATCGCCGGGCTGATCGTCGGACCCCACGTACCGATTCCGCTCGTCGCCGACATGGGCGTCGTGCAGACGCTCTCCGAGCTCGGCGTGATTCTCCTGATGTTCTCGTTGGGACTCGAGTTCGGGCCCCGCAAGCTCGCGGCGGTCGGGCCCACGGCGGGCCTCACCGCCCTGCTCCAGTCCAGCCTCATGGTATGGCTGGGGTTCATGATCGGCCGCTTGTTCGGCTGGACCAGCCTCGAGAGCCTGTTCGCGGGCGCCGTCATCGCGATCTCGAGCACCACGATCATCGCGAAGGCCTTCGACGAGCAGGGGATCACGGGCAGGTTGCGCGAGCTCGTGGTCGGCATCCTGATCGTCGAAGACCTGATCGCCGTCGTGCTGATGGCCATCCTGACGGGCGTCGCATCCGGGAGCGGCCTCGCCGCCGGGCCGCTGGCGACGACGCTCGCCCGGCTCGCGGCGTTCCTCGTCGGCCTGCTCGCGGTCGGCCTGCTGCTGGTGCCGCGGGCGATGCGCGCCATCAGCCGCCTGAACCGCCGCGAGACGACGCTCGTCGCCAGCGTCGGGATCTGCTTCACCATCGCGCTCCTGGCGCAGGCCTTCGGGTATTCCGTCGCCCTTGGGGCCTTCATCGCCGGGTCGCTGGTGGCGGAGTCCGGCGAGGAGAAGCAGGTGGAGCGCCTCGTCGAGCCGGTCCGGGACATGTTCGCGGCCGTGTTCTTCGTGTCGGTCGGCATGCTGTTCGACCCGGCGCTGATCGTGCGCCACTGGCCGGCCGTCGTCGTGCTGACCGGGGCAGTGGTGCTCGGCAAGGTCGTGGGCGTCTCGCTGGGCGCCTTCCTGACCGGCAGCGGCATGCGCACCGCGGTCCAGGCCGGGCTGAGCCTCGCGCAGATCGGCGAGTTCTCCTTCATCATCGCCGGGCTGGGGCTTTCCCTGCACGCCACCGGCGCGTTCCTCTACCCGGTCGCGGTCGCGGTCTCGGCGTTGACGACGCTGTTCACCCCGTGGCTGATCCGGGCCTCCGGGCCGGTCGCGAGCTGGATGGATCGCACGCTTCCGAAGCCGCTCCAGACGTTCGCGGCGCTCTACGGGAGCTGGCTCGAGGGGCTGCGGTCGGCGCCGCGTCCCGACACCGCCACGGCCGGCATCCGCCGCCTGCTCCGCCTACTGGTGCTCGATGCCGGACTCATCGCCGCGATCGTCGTGGGGACGGCGGCCGCCATGCGGGCGCTGGTCGCCTTCGCGCAGAACAAAGTGGGGATGTCGCCGATCCTGGCGCGGTGGCTGGTCGTCGGCGGCGCCCTCGCCCTGTCCGCGCCGTTCTGGATCGGCGTGGTTCGCGTCAGCCAGAAACTGGGCCTCACCCTGGCCCGCCTGGCGCTCCCCGCGGAGAAGCACCGCCGAGTCGATTTCGGGGCCGCGCCGCGCCGCATGCTGGTGGTCACGCTCCAGCTCGCCGGCGTGCTCCTCGTCGGCACGCCGCTGCTCGCCCTCAGCCAGCCGTTTCTTCCCGGGGTGCCGTTGGCCGCGGTGCTCGCCGCCGCGGTGGCGGCGCTCGGCGTGGCGTTTTGGCGCAGCGCGGCGAACCTCCAGGGGCACGTCCGCGCCGGCGCGCAGGTCGTGCTCGAGGCGCTCGCCGCGCAAACGCGTCGGCGCGCCACGCCGGCGGAAGGCGACACCCTGGAGCGTGTCCACCAGCTGCTGCCGGGCCTGGGAGCGCTCGCCGCCGTGGCGCTCGACCCGGGCTGCGCCGCCGTCGGGAAGACGCTGGCGCAGTTGAACCTGCGGGGGCGCACGGGCGCCACCGTGCTGGCCGTCACGCGGGCCGAGGGTGGCGTGATCGTGCCGACGGCGGAGGAGCTGCTCCGCGCCGGGGACGTGTTGGCACTCGCTGGCACGCACGAAGCGATCGAGACGGCCGAGGCCGTCCTCCGGGACACCGACCCGGCTTGTGCGCGCCGCACCGCCGGGGTCTAATTACGGAGCCACGCGAACCCAGCACTCACTAATGAGGCGCACCATGAAAGCCTGGATTCCCACCCTCGCCCTGGCGCTCGGCGGCACGGCGTTCCTACCCCTGCCCGCGCCGGCGCAGGCCGGGCGCGCAAAGGTGAAAATCACCGCGCCTCGGAACGGCGCCACAGTGAGCGGGCCCGTGAAGATCACGCTCCAGGCGACCGGGGTGGAGATCGTCCCCGCGACCGACGAGCGGGCCGGGACGGGACACCACCACCTGTTCGTGGATCACGACCTGACGCCCGTCGACGACACGATACCGCGCGGCGTCACCGGGATCCTGCACCTGGGCCGGGGGCAGACCGAGTTCGTGCTGGACTCCCTCAAGCCCGGCCCGCATCGCGTGATCGCCGTCGTGGCGGACTGGCGGCACGTCCCGCTGAAACCGCTGGTCGTCGATACGGTGCGGTTCACGGTCAAGTAGCGAGGGGGTGAGCACCATGAAGCCGTCGCCCGATCAGTTGGCACGCCTCAAGGCCTACTACGAGGCCAAGGTCTTCAGCGAAGTGGAGATCAACGCCGTCAAGAAGAAGGTACAGGAGGGAAAGGGAGCGTTCGTCGTCCTCGACGCCCGCCCGCGCGACGCGTTTCTCGCCGGTCACATCCCGGGCGCCCTCAGCGTGCCGCTCGAACAGGCCGGTGACGCGCTGAAGGTGCTCCCGTCCGAACGTCAGTACGTCACGTACTGCTGGAGCCACACCTGACACCTCTCGGCCCGGCTGGCTCTACAGTTGGTAGAGCACGGATTGTTCGCTCGAGAGGCGAACGCGGGATGGGCTGAGTGGGTGGCCGACAAGCTCCCAGTCCACTCCACCGACGCGGTGAGCGACTACGCTTGTAGCTGTTCCGACAAGCTCTAGCGAGGAACCGATGTCCCACTCCGACCTGGGCCGGCTCATCGTCGGCGTCGGCGCGTTCCTCTACTGGCGATCGGAGGCGACGCACAGCTTTGCAGCGAGACCGCGACAGAACCCTCTCCTCGCTCGCCGCCAGTGGTTGCGCCGCCGCAACACCATCTGAGGACAGCGCGGACCGGCTGACTTCTCACAACATCCAGCGCGATAACCGATTACCCGGAGCAACTGTGGTCCGCCGGTCTGCTGGTCCGCTTGTTGCCCCAAGGTTGTGCAGACTGTATGGCCACCGCCACCAGCACACCCCCGGTCGTCCTGATCGCAGCAGTTCGCGAGCAGTCGCTCGCAAGCGTATTGGAGGGCAGCTGGTGCGCGGTAGTCCAGGTGCGCACGGGCACCCTCGCCGTTGCGTGGGCGCGCGACCTCCGACCGGATACGATCATCCTCGAGGCCGGTCTGCCCGACATGTCCGCGGTCGACGCGTGCCGGATGCTGCACGGCGATTTGCGCATCGGCCACAACGTGCCGATCCTCATCCTGTCACCCGACAAGCCCACTCCAGAGCAGCGCGTGGCCGCGCTGCGCGCCGGCGCGTGGGACTTTCTCCTCCAGCCGGGCGACCCTGAGGAGCTTTCCCTCAAGCTCCAGGCCTACGTGCAGGCGAAGCGCAACATCGATGTCGCGCTGGCCGACGGCCAGGTCGATCCGACGATCGGGCTGCACAGCCGGCCGGTCCTCGCGCGCCGCGCGCGCGAGCTCGGCGCTCTGCTGGCCCGGACGCACGGAGCGTTCTCCTGCGTCGTGTTCGAACTGGAACCCGACGCGGCGGACCCCCAGGCGGGAAGCCTCGTCGCGCGCGCGGCCCGGGTGTCCGACGTGGTCGGGGCGCTGGGCCCGAGCGAATTCGCCGTGCTCGCCCCGGCCACCGACAGCCCCGGGGCGCTGAAGCTGGCGCAGCGCGTCGCCGATTCCTTGCGCGACGTGATCGGGGAGCGCCCGCCCGGTGCCCCCCCGAGCCTGCGGGCCGGCTACGATGCCGTCGCCAACTTCAAGTACTCGCCGATCGATCCCGTCGAATTGTTGACGCGGGCGGCGGCGGCCGTGCGAACCGGTAAACCGGAGCCCGACCATCCCTGGGTGCGGCGCTTCGACACCAGCAGGACATCGGGTCCCGACTGGGGGGCGGCGCCGCGCAACACACCCCCCGGGGTCGTGGCCGACCTGAGGAGAACCAGCTCATGAACGCGACCCGTTTCTCGCTCTCGGCGCTGCTCGGCGGTGCCATCCTGGTCGTGCTGAGCTGCGCAGATCCCTCGCCGGTCGGCGTCAGCGCTCAGGCGGCCGCGCCCCGGGCTGACCTGATCGGCGACTTGGTGCCGCCGCCACTGCCCACCGGCCTGCTCTGGTGCTCCCCGCTCCCGTACGCTTCCAACAGCGCGACGATAGGACCTGAGGGCGGCTTCCTCCAAGTCGGTCCGCATACGCTTGTGGTCCCGCCCGGCTCGCTCGATTCGGCGGTGACCATCACCGCGGTGGCGCCGTCGGACACGGTGAACCGAGTGAATTTCCAGCCGGAGGGGCTCACCTTCCAGCAGCCAGCGGCGCTCATCATGAGCTACGCGAACTGCGACCTGCTCGGGTCCACGCTGCCGAAGAAGATCGCCTACACGACCGACCTGCTGCAGATCCTCGAGTACCTGCCGTCCCTGGATGATCTCGGGTCCCAGACGGTGAGGGGCTGGGTGAAGCACTTCTCCGACTATGCGATCGCCTGGTGAGACGCCGCTGATCACGCCGGTCCTACCCGGCGCGTCCCCGAAGCACACCGCGGCGTCCCCGCACCGCGCCGCGGACCTGCTCCACGAGGCGCGCGGGCGGGAGCGCGCGGGGTGCATCCCGGAAGCGATCGCGTGCTACGAATCGACGATCGCGACGGCGGAGCGAGGCGGCGAGCACACGGTGCTGGCCGAAGCCCTCCGGCGCCTCGCGATCGTGCGGCACCACCGGGACGAGTCCGCACAGGCCCGCGAGCTCTGCCGCCGGAGCTACGAGGTGGCGCGGCAGATCGGGAACGACCTGCTCGCGGCCGAAGCGCTGAACACCCTGGGGGGCCTCCATCTGGCGGGCGGCTCGCTGGAGGATGCCCGCGCCATGTTCCTCCAGACGCTCGAGCTCGGCGGGTCGAGCCGCGAGTTGCGCGCGCGGGTGGAGCAGAACCTGGGGATCCTCGCGAACATCCAGGGTGAGCTGGATGAAGCCCTCCTGCGGTACGGACGCTCGCTCGAGGCGTACCGCGACTCCGGGGACCAGCACGGCTGCGCCATCGCCTATCACAACCTCGGCATGGTGAGCGCGGACCTGGGAGTGTTCGACGAGGCGGAGCGCTACTTCGGGGAGAGCCGCGCCATCGCCGAGCGCGCCGGCGACGCGTACCTGCTGGGCCTGTGCCTGGTCAACGAGGCGGAGGTGGACGTGGCGCGCCAGCGGTTCGAGAACGCGAAGCAGAACGGCGAGGACGCGCTCGCCCTGTTCGATCAGCTGGGCGCGCGCGGGCCCAAGGCCGGCGCATACCGGGTGATCGGAATGGTGTACCGCGAGACGGGCCGCCTGGCGCTCGCCGAGTCGCGGCTACGCTCGGCGATCGAGCTGGCGGTCGCCGCGGGCTCGGTGCTGAACGAGGCCGAGGCCCGCCGCGAGCTGGCCCTTCTGTATCAGGCGATGGGTCGGAACCAGGAGGCCCTGCGCCTGCTCAACGCCGCGTACCGGCTGTTCCGGCGGCTGGACGCCCGGGTGGACCTGGTGCACGTGGGCGGGAAGGTGGCGGAGCTCGAGGCCACGTATCTCGCGGTGGTGCGCTCGTGGGGTCAGTCCATCGAATCGAGCGACAGCTACACCTTCGGCCACTGCGAGCGCGTGGCGCGCAACGCGGTGGCCGTGGCGCGGATGCTGGGGCTCGAGGAGCAGGAGGAAACCACCATCCTGCTCGGCGCCTATCTCCACGACGTGGGCAAGGTGCAGGTTCCCCACGAGATCCTCAACAAGCCCGGCCCGCTCACCCGCGAGGAGCGCGAGGTGGTGCAGATGCACCCGATCTTCGGGGTCGAGCTGCTGGGGGACGTCGAGTTTCCGTGGGACCTGAAGTCGATCATCCGCTGGCACCACGAGAAGTACGACGGCAGCGGCTACCCCGACCGGCTCAAAGGGGACGAGATCCCGCTCGCCGCGCAGATCGTCGGGATCCTCGACGTGTACGACGCGCTGACCACCACGCGGGCCTATCAACCGGCGCTCGCGCCGGACCAAGCGCTCGCGCAGATCACCCAGTGCCGCGGATGGTGGTCCGACCGGGTCTTCGAGGCCTTCCTGAAGGTCGTCGCCCCGACGGCAGGAGCAACGACGCCCGCCTAGGGGGCCCGCTTCGCTGTAGTGATGCGGGCGACATGGAGCGAGACCCCTTGCCGGCGTCTAGGGTTGGAGCCATGTTCGGCCCCCGGCCACCCCACACCGGAGGCAAACCCATGCGTCTCGCAGCGCCCCTGGCCCCGCTCGCCATCCTGTCGCTCGTCCTGGCGGCGTGCGCCGACCCATCCCCGTCCCCAGCGGCCCCCGCGCCGGACCGTCCCAGCTTCATCATCAACGGCGTGCCGACGGGGAGCGATTTCCCGAGCGTCGGCGCGCTGCTCTTCGATTACAACCGGGACGGGATCATCAACGGGGACGACGAGTGGTGCACCGGAAGCCTCATCGCGCCGACGGTGTTCCTCACGGCAGCGCATTGCGTGATCAGTTCCTTCACGCCCCCCGGCTCGCAGTTCTACGTTTCGTTCTCGCCGGACCTGTACGCCCGCTCGTTCAGCTACATCACGGCGAAGAGCTACACCTACGACCCGCTGTACGGGCACGATGAAGCGAACCTGCACGACCTCGCGCTCATCGTTCTGCCCAAGGGATCGACGAAGGGCTTGACGCCGCTGCAGCTGCCGCCCGCGGGATACCTCGACCAGTTGGCGGCTCAGGGCGGCCTGGTGGACCAGGTCTTCGTGAACGTCGGGTACGGGACGTCGTCGACCCTCATCGGTCCGCCGGGCTTCCCGTACGACGGGATCCGGAAGGTCTCGCAGTCGGAGTTCATGGCGCTACAGCCCTTCTGGTTGGGACTCCTGATGAACAGCAACGCGACCGACCTGGGCGGTGACTGCTACGGCGACTCGGGCGGGCCGAAGTTCCTGAGCAGCAACCTGACCATGATCCTCGCCACCGTGACCACCGGCGACTATCCCTGCCGCGCGACGTCCTGGGACTACCGGACGGACACGCAGTCGGCGCGCGATTTCCTGGGACAGTACGTCACGCTGCCGTAGGGGGCGGCAAGGGCGGCAGAGACGGCAAAGACAGCACGGTATCGTCGCCGCTAGCCCTGCCGCCCTTGCCGTCCTTGCCGCCTCTGCCGCCCATGCCCGCCTTCAAGGATCACTACTCCGCCGGCGCCGCGGGCTACGCCGCCCACCGGCCGACCTACCCGGACGCGCTCGGCGACTTTCTGGCGACGGCGGCTCCGCGCCGGGAGCTGGCGTGGGACGCGGGCTGCGGCTCCGGGCAGCTGTCGGTGCTGCTCGCCGCGCCGGGCCGTTTCGCGCGCGTGATCGGCACGGACGCGAGCGCCGAGCAAATCGCGCACGCCCCGCCCCATCCACGCATCGCGTACGCCCGCGCACCGGCGGAAGCGAGCGGGCTGCCGGACGCCGCTGCCGACCTCGCGGTCGCGGCGCAGGCGGCGCACTGGTTCGACCTACCCGCCTACTACGCCGAGGTGCGCCGGGTGGCGCGACCGGGCGCGATCGTCGCCCTGATCACGTACGGGCTCTTGAGCGTCGATGGTGAGATCGATCCGGTCGTGCGGCGCTTCTATACGGAGGTGCTGGGGCCCTACTGGCCGCCCGAGCGACGGCACGTCGAGGACGCCTACCGCTCGCTGCCCTTCCCGTTCGACGACATCGCGCCGCCGCCGCTCGAGATGCGGGCGGCGTGGGCGCTCGCCGACGTCGTGGGATACGTGAAAACGTGGTCGGCGGTGCGCGCCATCGAGCGGGCGCACGGTCGCACCCCGCTCGAGACGTTCCGGCGCGTGCTCGGCCGCGCGTGGGGCGCCGCGGAGACGGTTCGTCCGGTGCGCTGGACTCTCGCGCTCCGCGTCGGCCGCCGGTGACGGAGCGTCAGCCGGTCCCGATGAACCATTCCTCCCAGGCGACGCGAAACGCTCCGTGGCACCGCGGGCACCGCTTGCTTTGTGGGGCGCCCCGCACCGGAGCCCGGTTGCGGCAACTCGGGCACACGACGTAGCGATCCTTCCACTTCGCCGCGAGGCCTTTCGCGTCGCGCGGCAGCGGCACGACGGTCCATGCCTGGGGTGCTCGCTCCACGACCTGGAGGGATGCCAGAGGCAACGCTCGCCGGCGGCGATTGACGTCGAGCACCGCCTCGCTCGGCGTCAGCGCCAGGATGCGATACCACGCCCCGCGGCGCAGTCCGTGGTTGTCATCACCCTTCTGCCTGGCCCACTGGAACGTGGGAGCGTCGCGGCGCATGCGATGCGGCCTCAGTCGAATGCTGCACGCGCACGCTCCCCGGCGGTAGGGCGATTTTGCGGCACGGGCGGGTGGGCTTGCGACACCCCTGCGGCGTTAATGCTCCGTCGCGCGTGCGCGACACCACCTGCCTCTCCATGTGGCGATGTCACCTCGCAAATACGCCGCCCGCGGACTCCTGCCAGGCGTCCTGAATCGCGCGGACCTGCGCCGTCGGCACCCCGTACGTCGCCAGCCAGAGCCACGCCTCGCCGGCGCCATCCTTGCCGGACAGCTCGAGGCGGAACAGGGCGTCGTTCCAGCCATCGACCGTCCCCGAGAACTGCAGCGGCGGCCGCCAGAGCTGGACGGCGCCCGTGAGTGTGTGGCCCGTGGCGGTCCGCGTGGCGTAGGAGGCCCCCTCGACCAGGCTCGAGATACCGCCTTGCCCGAACCAGCCGCGCGGTCCCGTCAGACGCGCCCACGCCTCCTGACGGCTGCATCGGTAGGCGGCGCGCACCCACGCGACCGCGCGATCCCGCCCGCGATGGCGCTCGAGGTAATGGCGGAGCGCAAGCAGCTCGAAGTCCCAGCCGCGACTCACGCCGCCGTACTGCGCGTCCCAGTCGTCGCCCGCGCCGAAGCCCGAGGTGACGACGCGAAGCACGGTGCCGCCTCCCTTCCCTTCCAGGTAATAGTCGGTGGCGAGGTGGAACGCCCGCTCGTTCGGGAACCCGATGCGCAGGTGCCGCTCCGGCTCCCAGATCTCGATGCGCGACTCGGCGTCGTACACGCCGTCCCACCTCATCCAGATCGCGCCGCCCGCCCCCCCGGCCCCCGGCGTGACCCGTGCCTCGAGCGGGAACCAGCGCACCAACTCGGCGGCGTCCGTGAGCGCCTTCCAGACCACCGCGACCGGGGCGTCGATGGTGATCTCGCGCTCGACCTGGCGTGTGCTCATGAGCCCTCCTTGGCAGGGGCGGGATAGGCGCCGGCGACGACGCGGAAACGGCGGCCGCCTGGCGCCGCCGCCGCGTGGTACTTGGCCGCCAGTTGGGCGACGGCCTGCGACAGCTCCTCTGCGAACGCGTGCTGCGCCGCTTGCGTGGCGAAGCGCACATCGGTCTGCAGCGTGAGCGTGGGCAGACGCTTGCCGGCGCGATCGGCCCGGTCTCGCAGGGCGGCGACCTCCCGGATCACCTGAGCGGCGACGGCGAGGAGGTATGCGCTCGAGACGCGGTCGCGCACCGCCGCCGGATCGGTCGCGAGGGCGCCGAGGGTGGCGGGACTGATGAGATACGAGCGAGCGACGGCACGAACCAGGCGCTCGGTGCAGCCGCGCTTCTGGCGCTCGCCCGTCGCCGTGACGAACCCCTCGGCTTCGAGCTGGCGCAGGTGGTAGTTGAGCTGCTGGCGGGGCAGGCCGAGCCGGCGCGCGAGCCCGGTGGCCGAGTCGGGCTCGGCGAGCTCGGCCAGGATCCGGAGCCGCAGCGGATGCAGCACGGTCGCGGCGCGGCCGGCGTCTTGGATCACGTGGACGGGTGCTGCGGCGTCCATGAGAGCACCCCGGTGACGGTCATCCCAACGCTATCATTGGACAATATTATTTGTCAATATGGGCTGCCGGCTGCGGAGCCAGCGCGGCATTCTGCAACCCGTCACGCGAGAGGCCAGAGGGCGCAGCCCGCTCACCGGACGGCCCTCACTCGTAAGCGGCGGTCCCGCTTGAGGTAGCGGGCCGGTCGTCCGGCGGCACACCGCTTGCCTCTCGGGGACCAGCCTATGCAGCAGGCTCCTGCCCCCACCGCGCGGAGCCCCCTTCTCTCGCGAGGACCAGCCCATGGCCGCCTGGAAGCTCTTCGGCAAAGAAGTCACCACGGAGCAGCTCCCCGCCGAGCTCCGTTCCGTTCTCGCGCAGATGCAGCGGGAGCGGGTCGCCTTCGAGGCGTTGACGAACGCGGCGCGCGAGTCCGCCCAAGGCCTCTCCCAGCTGACGCAGCCGCTGGCGGAAGCCCAGAAGACGGTGACGGAGCTGCAGGGGCGCGTGAAGGCGCTCGAGCGGCTGGTCCCTGTGCTGGCGACACTGGACGAGCAGACCGAGGCGGTCTCCAAGGGGCAGCGGCGCACGGAGACTCAGCTCACGCACACCTCCGACGAGGCCAAACGGCTGCGCACTGAGCTGGAGGAGCTGCGCGGCAACATCGAGCAGGCGCTGGCCCTGAAGCACGAGCTGGCCGGCTTCCTCGAGATGGGCGGCGGCTTCAAGGCGCTGCGCATGGACGCGGACGGCGCGACCGCGCAGCTGCGCGAGCTCACCCAGAGCGTCGAGCGGGCGCGCGAGCGTCAGGAAGATCTGCGCCGGGGGAGTGAAGCGGTGGCCACGCGGCTCGGCGCGTTCGAAGAGCGGCAGCAGCAGATCACCGGAGGCGTCGCGGCGACCGAGTCCCGCGCGGCCGCGATCGGGCAGACGCTCGAGCAGCTGACCCAGGCCGCCGCCGAAGCCGCCCAGACCAAGCGGCAGCTCACGACGCTCAAGTCGCTCGCCGACTACGTGACGCAGAAGGTGTCCGCGCTCGAGCAGCAGCGCGAGGTGGTCGATCGCGCCACCGGCCAGGCAGCGCGCCTGCACGATCTCATCCGCGAAATCGACGGCAAGATCCGCAAGCACGAGGAGAGCGCCAAGGCGCTGAGTGACCTCGAGGCCAAGGTCGCCGACCTGAACGCGTCCCACGGCGAGGTGCTGGCACGCTCCGAGCAGATCAGCGCCCACCACGAGGAAGTCAAGCAGGCCGATCAGGAGCTGCGGACCCGCCTGGCGACGCTGCGCGACGAAGTGCAGCGGAGCGTGAAGCGCTTCGAGCTCGAGAACCAGGGTCTCGACGCCGTGGCGCAGCGGATTCTCGACCTGCGCGGCGGCCTGACGGACATGGAGGTCCGGTTCCGCTCGCTCGATGAGACGGGCAAGTCGATCGCCGACCTGCGCTCGCGCACCGACGCCCTGGTGTCGCAGCTCGAGGGCATCACCGAGAACGTCGGGCAGCTCCAGACGCAGGCCGAGCGCGTGGGCGCAGTCCAGGCGAACGCCGATCGGCTCGGGCAAACGGTCGAGGAGATGACGCAGCGGGCGGCACGGCTCGAGAAGGCGCAGCCGGCGGTCGAGGCGGCGCTGCAGGACGTGGCGAACCTCAAGGGTACGCATGAGGCGGTCAAGGACGCGATCGAGCAGGTGCGGGTCGCCGAGAGCGAGATGAGCCGCGCGCGCGAGACCCAGGCGAGCACGAAGGCGTGGCTCGCGAGCGCGACCGAGTCGGTGGACGCGCTGCGCGGCGAGCTCGCCGCCGTCGAAGAGATGAAGCCGACGGTCGAGCTGGTCCGTGCCGAGGCCGACCGCCTATCCCAGTCGATGGCGCAGATCGAGGCGCGCCGGCAGGTCGTGGACGACCTCAACGGACGGCTCTCCGAGCTGACCGCCCTCGGCGCCCAACTCGACGAGCGGAGCCGCGGGCTGGTCGACCGGATGGACGGCGCCGACGAGCGGTTCAAGGCGCTGGCGCAGCACGCCGCGGAGGCGGAGCGGATCGAAAAGCTCGTCCCGACGACCATCGCGGCGGCGGAGCGTGCAGAGCGCCGCGTGGCCGACGTGGACGCCACCGTCGGGTCGCTCGAAGCCCGCGCCCAGAACCTCGAAGGACTGGCGGAGCGCACGCGGGCGCTCGGCCAGGAGCTGGACCAGCGCCAAGCGGCCCTCGACAAGGCCGCCGAGCACCTGGAGCGGGCGTCGCAGCTGCGGGAGCAGGCGGCAGCCGCCGCCCAACAGCTCGAGGAGCGCACCACGCACCTCACCGGCGCGCTCGCGACGGCCGGGGCTCGCACGACCGACCTCGCGGCCACGCTCGACGAGCTCGACAGCCGGTCGGAGAGCCTGCGCTTCGCCCAGAAGGGCATGGCGGCCTTCGAGGAGCGGCTCGCGAAGTGGGACGCCGCTGGCCAACGCGTGGCGCGCGGGCTGGAGCAGGTCGCGCAACGACAGGTGACCGTGGACGCCATCCACGCCGACCTGCAGCGCCTGTTCGAGGTGGCCGAGCGCACGGTGGACGACGTGCGATCCATCGCGGCCGCGCGCGAGGAGGTCGGCCAGACGCGGACCATGCTCGAGAACGTGTTGAGTCTCGTGACGCAGACGCACGAGGCCGCGAACGGCCTGGACCACAAGCAGCGCCAGGTCGCGCAGGCCGAGGAGCGGCTCGGCCGGGTCGAGGGGCTGCTGGCGGACATCCAGACGAGCCTCGAGGCGCTGCACGGCCAGAAGGCGCTCATGGATCAGGTGGTGGAGAAGTCCGGGTCGCTCGAGTTCCACAACAAGCAGGCGGAGGCGCTGATCGCCGCGCTGCGGGAAGAGCGCGACCTGACCGACAAGGTCCGGGCCGCGGTGGCGCAATTGCGGCAGGAGGGCCCGAAGGCCAAGAGCGCGTAAGGGCGGCAGGGACGGCAAAGACGGCAGAGACGGCACGAGCTCCGTGCCGTCTTTGCCGTCTTTGCCGTCTAGTTTTCTCCCATGCGCCTCTCCGACCTCGTGGACACCTCCCAGCGCGTCGCCCAAACCAGCCGGCGCCTGGAGAAGATCGCGCTGCTCGCCTCCCTGCTCCGCCGCGCGCCGCCGCAAGAGCTCGAGATCGCGGTTGCCTTCCTGTGCGGCGCCGTGCGGCAGCCGAAGCTCGGCATCGGGTACGCGGCCGTGCGCGCGGCCCTGCCCGACGCCGCCGTCGAGTCCGGCACGCTGGAGCTTTCCGAGGTGGACGCGGTCTTCGAGCGGGTCGCGCAGGCCGGCGGCAAGGGCTCGGTGGAGGAGAAGCAACGCCTGCTGCGGGGGCTGTTCGAGCGCGCGACGCGCGAGGAGCAGCGCTTCCTCGCCGCCCTGCTCGTCGGCGAGCTGCGCCAGGGCGCGCTCGAGGGCCTCGTCCTCGAGGCGGTGGCCCAGGCCGCGGCGGTGCCGCCCGAGTCGGTGCGGCGCGCCCTGATGGCGGCGGGCGACCTGCCGCGCGTGGCGCGCGTCGCCCTCGTCGA
>DASWDP010000168.1:0-3414 GCA_036395195.1 Gemmatimonadales bacterium
CCGGCGACGCACACGACGCGCCGGGCGTCGGTCCAGATCGGATGTACGGCGTGGGCGCTCGCCGCCAGCCCGTTGTAGTCGCCGATGAACGTGCCGTCGAAGTTGATGTTCGGATCGGTCGGCCCCGAGCTGACGAGCAGCTGCTTGCCGAACCCGATCCCGCCGTTGGTCGACGTCGACAGGAACGTGTTGAGCAACCGGTTGTCCGGCGTGTCGGCGCGCTGCTGGAAAGCGATGTGTACGGCGCCGTTCTCCGCGACCGCGATCCAGGGAAAGAACTGGTCGGCGCCGGAGAGATCGCTGTTCACCACGGCCGACTTGCTCCACGTGAGCCCGCCGTCCGTCGAGCGGCTGAAGCGCACGTCGGCGTTGCCCCGCCGGTAGTCGCCCCACACCACGTACACGTTGCCGTTCCGGCCGTCCACGGCGATCGAGGGGTACGAGTTGACGCGAAAGTTGGAGTTCTTGAGGGCGCAGCGGCCGTCCACGTTGAAGTGGTCGCAGATCTCGATGATGGCGTCCACCCTCACCGGGTGCGCAAAGCTGTTGCCGCCGTCCACCGACTCCGCCACCATCGCCTGGCCGTTGGCGCCGGTGCCGTTGCCGTTCTCGAACACCACGTACACCTCGCCGTTCGGGCCCACCGCCGGGACCGAGCCTTGGTCGAAGTTCAGATCGGGCGAGCTGACCGGGTGGGGGCCGTTCCAGCTGGCGCCGCGGTCGTCCGAGTACGACAGGACGATCGGCGACTCGACGTAGCTGTCGTCCAGGCGATTGAACTTGAAGCGCGTCCAGGTCACGTAGATCCGGCCCCGGTGCGGGCTGCCGGGCCGCGTGTCCACGGTCGCGAACTCCTTGTCGTTGAAGTAGCCGAAGTTCGGATCGTTCCCGCCGGAGGCGGTGGCGATCACTGTGCCCGCCGTCTGGAGCGTCCTCAAGTCGGTGGACCTGCTCACGAATATTGCGGTGGTGGAGCCGGAGTTCGTGACCGGGGTGAAGCCGAGGCACACGTGGTAGCCGGTGCCGTCGGGCCCGAAGGCGGTCACGGGGTCGCCGCCCGCCGCCACGCCGGGCGGCACCGTCGTCCCCGTCCCCACGTCGTTCCACGTCGCGCCGCCGTTGCTCGACGCGTAGACGCCGCACGCCACCAGCTGGTTGCGGTAGTCGTTGGCACCGGCGAAGAGGCGGCTCGGGTTGTTGGGGTCGAGGGCGATGGGGGTCTCGTTCTGCGGGCGCGCCGTCTTGTCCTGATTCGCGACGACGTTGGGGCCGACGTTCTTCGCAGGGCCGGGCGGGTTGCCCGGGCTCTGGGGGGCCCCGGGTCCGGTCTGGTCCCTGCGGGAGGGATCGACCGTCACGGCGCCCGAAAGGTCGAAGATGTGATCATCTCCACCGACGAGCTCTGCGGCAGGGCGGGGCGCGGCGGGCTGGGGGCGGTCGCTGCAGGCCGCGGCGATGAGGACAGAGCTTACGACCAGGGGCCACAGTTTCATGGAAGTCCTCCTGGGAGTGGGAGTGAGCAACGCTCCTCCCCCTCAGGGCAACTCCGATGCCGATGGCGAATCGTGGAGGACTGCCGCTACGGATGTGGCGCCAGCGCAACAAAGGCCCAGACCGGAGTCCCCTCAGGCGTCGTCGTGCTTCCGACGCTTATCCCGGTACAACGCGCGGTCGGCCCGGTCGAGCAGGCCGGCGACCGAGCTCAGGGTGCTGGCCTTGTGCGCGGCGAAGCCGAGGCTGATCGAGAGCTGGTAGGGTCGCGCCGCGCGGCGGTTGAAGTCGCGCACCTGTCGCTTCAATCGCTCGGCGAGCACGTCGGCGCTCTCGGGCCCCGCATGGCGCACCAGTACCGAGTATTCGTCGCCACCGATCCGGGCAACCAGGTCCGAGTCGCGGAAGGTGTGCCGCAGGACCGCGGCGGTGTCGCGCAGCGCGCGATCGCCGGCCGCGTGACCCGCCGTATCGTTCACGCGCTTGAGATCGTCCAGGTCTGCGAACGCCACGAGCAGCGTCTCGTCGCCCCGGCGCGCGAGGCGGAGATCCCGTGTCGCGAGCGTCAGGAAGCCCCGCCGGTTGTACAGGCCCGTCAAATCGTCGATCAGTGCCAGGTCCAACAGGGCGACATGCAGTCTGTTGCGCTCGATCGCGAGCCGCAGCGCGCGGGCGAGCAGCCGGCCGTCGACTCGGCCTTTCACGAGGAAGTCCTGGGCCCCGGCGCGCACCGCCTCGAGCCCGTGGCGCTCGTCGTCCGAGCCCGAGAGAAAGAGGAACGGTATCGCGGGTGCGAGCGCGCGCAGCTCGGCGAGCGTCGCGAAGCCCCGGCGGGCGGAGAGCGACATGACGAGCAGCACGACATCGACTCCGCCCCGCGCCAGCCGGGCGAGCGACGCGGGCGGTGCCGCCGCCGCCACGCCGAACTGGCCCGGCACCGCGCCGTCCAGGAGCTCCCGCACCCACCGCGCTTCCGCGTCGTGGTCGCTCACCACCAGCACGACGAGCCTGTCGCGGCGCGCGGCCTCGACCTGGCGCCGGCCGGTGGGCTGGCGCCGATCCGGCGGTTGCCGCCGATCGGTCTCATCGCGCCGCTCCTCGGTGAGCGGGACGCCCTCCAGCCGGCGCTCGCCGATGCGACGCTCGCTGTCACTGCGCCGGGGCGGCAGCAGCCGCCGCTCGGCCCCATGGTGCTGCTCGCGTGCGACCATGCCCGTGCCTCCTGTGGCCTGCACAACGTGCGGGTCACGGTGCGCCTCTGTCTAGAGGGGGCTCGGCACGGCCGCCGGCTACTTCCGCCGCTTCGATCCGAGCAACGAATGCTTTCCGGCGCAACCGAGATCACCCGATCAGCACCCCACCCTATTCCCGGTCACCTCGGCCAGCCCCGCTCGCGCCACGAGCACTACCCGGAACGGACCGGCGCGCGCCGGGTGGTGCCAGCGCGCCTCCCACACGTAGCCCCGGCCGCCGAGCGAGCGCACAGCGCGGATCTCGAGCTCGCGGTCGTCGTCCCAAGCCACCGTGTCCCAGCGCTCCCCGACGAGTCGTTCGATCCGTAGCACCGGTCCGTCGGCCGGAACCAAGCGTCCCGGGTGGAGATCTCGCCACCGCACCACGAGCGTGTCCCCGGCGCAGGCCTGGCTCAGCACCACCCGGGTGACGCGCTCGGGCGGCGGGCCGGCTGTGCGGCGCGGCAGGATGGCTCGGGACTTCCCCGGATAGGCGGCGATCGGGTCGACCAGGTTCGCCGGACTCGCGCCCGAGCGCACCTGCGAGGCCGCCAGCTTGCCCAGCTCCTCCGCGAGGACGGCGGCGCTGTTCGGTCCGAACAGCGTGGAGCCGCCTTCGTAGGCCTGCTCGCCGTATTCCGCGTCGGTCGTGACGTACTGCATGTACCCGTTCGCGAGCCCGACGATGGTG
>DASWDP010000169.1:0-4544 GCA_036395195.1 Gemmatimonadales bacterium
ACGCACCTGATGAGCCCCGCGATGGCCGCGGCGGCGGGGATCGCCGGACGGCTGGTGGACGTGCGGACATGGGCATGACGCCCTTCACGCGCCACGGCGGTCGCGTCGCCGCGCTGCCGCGCGTCAACGTGGACACGGACCAGATCGTGCCCAAGCAGTTCCTGAAGCGGGTGGAGCGCACCGGCTTCGGGGCGGTCCTGTTCCACGACTGGCGGTACCGGGCCGACGGCTCGCCCGATCCCGCGTTCGAGCTGAACCATCCCGCGGCCGCGGGCGCCACCATCCTGCTCGCGGGCGCGAACTTCGGGTGCGGCTCGTCGCGCGAGCACGCGGTGTGGGCGCTCGCCGAGTACGGCTTCCGCGCGGTGCTCGCCGAGGCGTTCGCCGACATCTTCTACGCCAACTGCTGCCAGAACGGGCTGCTGCCCGTCCGCCTCGCGGCGGGGGAGATGCGCGAGCTGTTCGCGCGCCACGCGCGCGCCGGCGGCCGCTACGACCTGATGGTGGATCTCGAGGCGCAGACCGTCGCGGACGAGTACGGCTTCCACGCCGGGTTCGCGATGGACCCCTACCGCTGCCAGATGCTGGTGCGCGGCCTGGACGAAATCGACCGCACGCTGCTCGAGGACGAACGGATCACGGCGTACGAGCGCAGCCGCGGATGAGGGAATACCGCGTCGCGGTGCTCCCGGGTGACGGGATCGGGCCGGAGGTGACCGCCGAGGCGGTCCGCGTGCTGCAGGCCGCCGCCGAGCACTTCGGCACGCGGTTCGTCATGAGCCACTACGCCGTGGGGGCGGCGGCCGTCGGCGCGGCCGGCGATCCGCTCCCGGGCGACACGCGCGCCGCCGTCGTGAACGCCGATGCCGTGCTGCTCGGCGCCGTGGGCGACCCGTCCCTGGACCACGCCCCGCGCCACCTGCGGCCCGAGACCGGGCTGCTCGCGCTGCGCGCGCTGCTCGGCGTGTACGCGAACCTCCGGCCCGTGGCGGTGAACGAGGCGCTCACGTTCTGCTCCCCCCTGAAGCCGGAGCACCTGGCCGGCGTCGATCTGCTCATCGTGCGCGAGCTGACCGGGGGCCTGTATTACGGGGAGCCGCGCGGGAAGCAGGACGGCGCGGCGCTCAACACGCTCCGCTACACCGACGCGGAGGTCGAGCGCGTCGCCCGGGTGGCGTTCGCGGCGGCGCGCACCCGGCGGTGCCGGGTGCTGTCGGTGGACAAGGCGAACGTGCTCGAGACGTCGCAGCTGTGGCGTGAGACCGTGACGCGCGTGGGGCGGGAGTATCCCGACGTCGTGCTCGAGCACGCGTACGTGGACTACGCGGCGATGCGCCTCGTCGCCGACCCGGCGTCCATCGACGTCCTCCTCACGGAGAATTTGTTCGGCGACATCCTGAGCGACGAAGCCGCGGTGCTCGCGGGCTCGCTCGGGCTGTTGCCGTCCGCCTCGCTCGGCGACGGACCCGGCCTGTTCGAGCCGATCCACGGGTCGGCGCCGGGGCTCGCCGGGAAGGACGTGGCGAACCCGATCGGCGCGATCGCCTCCGCGGCGCTGCTGCTGCGCTACGGCCTCGGCCTCCTCGAGCCCGCGGCGGCGGTGGAGGGAGCGATCGCCGGCGCGCTGGCCCAGGGCGCGCGGACGCGCGACATCGCCCGCCCGAGCGACCGCATGATCGGGACGCGTGAGATGGGGAGCTGGATCGCCGCGCTGGTGGGGTCCCCCACGCGGCGCCCGTTGTCGCTGGTGCGCTAGAGGTCCGTCACCGCCCCGAGGCTCGCGCTCGACACCAGCTTCGCGTACTTCGCCAGCACGCCCGCCGTGTACTTCGGCTGGGGCGGCTTCCACGCCTGGCGCCGCCGCGCGATCTCGGCGTCGGCCAGCTCGAGCCGCAGCAGCCGCCGCTCCGCGTCGATCGTGATCGGGTCGCCGTCCCGCACCAGCGCGATCGTCCCGCCGACCGCCGCCTCGGGCGCCACGTGCCCCACCACCAGGCCGTACGTGCCTCCGGAGAAGCGCCCGTCGGTGATCAGTCCCACGGAGTCGCCGAGCCCGGCGCCGATGATCGCCGAGGTGGGCGCGAGCATCTCGCGCATCCCGGGGCCGCCCTTCGGGCCCTCGTAGCGGATCACGACCACGTCGCCCGGCTTGATCCGGCCCGCGAGGATCGCCGCGAGCGAATCCTCCTCGCAATCGAACACCCGGGCGGGGCCGGTCAGCGTGCGCTGCTTGATCCCCGTGACCTTCGCGACCGCGCCCTCGGCGGCCAGGTTGCCGCGCAGGATTGCGAGGTGGCCCTCGGGGTAGAGCGGCCGGCTCCACGGCCGGATCACCTCCTGGCGGGCACGCGGCTCGTCGGGGACGTCGCGCAGCACCTCCGCCACGGTCTCCCCCGACACGGTCGGCGCGTCGCCGTGGAGGCGCCCGTGCGCGAGCAGGATCTTCATCACCTGCGGCACGCCGCCCGCCGCGTGCAGGTCGGTCGTGACGAAGCGGCCGGACGGCTTGAGGTCGCACAGCACCGGCACCCGCTGCCGGATCGCCTCGAAGTCGTCGAGCGCGAGGGGGACCCCGGCGGCGCGCGCGATCGCGAGCAGGTGCAGCACGGCGTTGGTGGAGCCGCCCAGCGCCATCACCACGGCGATCGCGTTCTCGAACGCGGGACGGGTGAGGATCGCGCGCGGGCGCCGGTCCGCGCGCACGGCGTCCACCAGCACTTCCCCTGAGCGCGCCGCGCTCTCGGCCTTTTCCGCGTCTTCCGCCGCCATGGTGGAGGAATACGGCAGGCTCATCCCCATGGCCTCGATGGCGGACGACATCGTGTTCGCCGTGAACATGCCGCCGCACGCCCCGGCGCCGGGGCAGGCGCGGCGCTCCACCTCGAGCAGGTCCGCCGCCGAGAGCTTGCGGGCGCTGTACTGGCCTACCGCCTCGAAGGCGCTCACCACCGTGAGCGCCTGCCCGCGGTACTCGCCCGGCTTGATGGTGCCGCCGTACACGAACACCGCCGGGATGTTCATCCGGGCGATCGCGATCAGCGCCCCCGGCATGTTCTTGTCACAGCCACCCACCGCGAGCACGCCGTCGACGCACTGGGCGTTGCACACCGTCTCGATGGAGTCGGCGATCACCTCGCGCGACACGAGAGAGTACTTCATTCCCTCCGTGCCCATCGAGATCCCGTCGCTCACCGTGATCGTGCCGAACGTCTGCGGCATCGCCCCTGCCGCCCGGACCGCCGCCTCCGCCCGGACCGCCAGGTCGTTGAGCCGCGCGTTGCACGGCGTGATGGTGGAGTGCGCGTTCGCGATCGCGATGATCGGCTTCGCGAAATCCTGGTCCTGGAACCCCACGGCGCGCAGCATGGCGCGGTTGGGCGTGCGCTCGACGCCCGCGGTGATCGTCCGGCTCCTGAGCGTGCTCATGCGTTCATCACCCTCTCGACGTCCTCGAGCCGCGGGTCAATCTCGACCGGACGGTTGGCGCGCGCCGGCGGCGGCTCGAGCTCCTGGTGGTAGTGCGTGACGATGCCCGGATCCTTCAGGACGTGCCCCGTGAGGATCGCGACGACGCGCGTGCCAGCGCCGATCGTCCCCTCGCGGACGAGGCGGCGCACGCCAGCCACCGCCGCGGCGCTCGCCGGCTCGCACCCGATGCCCGCGCCGTCCACGACGGCCTTGGCTTCGAGAATCTCGGCGTCGCTCACGGTCGTGACCACCCCCTCCGTGTCGCGGATCGCGCGCGCGGCGCGGTCGTAGGACGCCGGGTGGCCGATGTTGATCGCCGTGGCCACAGTGTGCGGCTCCACCCGGTGACGGCGGGCGAAGCCTTCCCGGAAGCTCAGCGCGAACGGCGCCGCCCCGTCGGCCTGAATCGCGGCCAGGCGCGGCAGCCGGTCGATGATCCCCCATTCCCGCGCCTCCACGAGCGCTTTCCCGAACGCGGCCGTGTTGCCGAGGTTGCCCGCCGGCACGACGATCCAGTCGGGCGGCTCCCAGGCGAGCTGCTGCAGCGTCTCCAGCACGATCGTCTTCTGGCCCTCGAGCCGGAACGGGTTGACCGAGTTCAGGAGGTACACGCCGAGCCGCGCGCTGGCCGCGTCGGCCAGCTCGAGGCACTGGTCGAAGTTGCCGCGCACGAGCAGCGTGCGCGCGCCGTAGGCGAGCGCCTGCGCCAGCTTGCCCAGGGCGACCTGCCCCTTGGGCACGAGCACCAGCGCCGGCAGCCCCGCGAGCGCCGCGTACGCCGCGAGCGCCGCGCCGGTGTTGCCGGTGGACGCGCATGCCACGGCGCGCGCCCGCACCCGGCGCGCCTGCGTCACGCCCACGGTCATCCCCCGATCCTTGAACGAGCCGGTGGGATTCTGGCCCTCGTGCTTGAGCAGCAGCCCGCGCGCTTCCGCCCAGGCCGCGACCGGCGCGCTCGCGACGAGGGGCGTGTTGCCTTCGGGATACGAAAGGATGTGCTCGCCCGCCGTCGGCAGGACGGCCTCGGTGTAGCGCCACACGCCCGAGGCCAGCGGCCCGCGCCGCACCCCCCAGCG
>DASWDP010000170.1:0-7637 GCA_036395195.1 Gemmatimonadales bacterium
CGGCGGAACAGCTGCTGCAGGTGCCGCAGCACGGCGGGCCGCGCCCGCCGGAGCACGCTGGCGTAGTAGGACTGGACCGTGGGCCCCAGGAACGGCAGCTGCTCGAGCGCCGCCGTCACGAGGACGGCGCTCCCCAGGCGCTCGAGCGTCGTGGCGGCGGCGAGCTGGACGGCGGGATGCGGGTCGCGCAGCAGCCGCAGCACCCGGCCGACGTCGTGGGGCGTCGCGGCGACCGACAGAAAGCGCGCGCACTCGAGCCGCTTCCACCAGCGCGCCGAGCGATCGTTGGTCCGCACGACCCGCGCCCACCACTGGTTCTCGAGCGCCCGCGACAACTCCTGCCACGGCCCGCTCGCCACGCGGGCGGACCAGTTGACGAGCGCCTCGATCGCGAGCGGCATGGGCAGACGCGCCAGTGCGCGCAACACCTCGTTGGCGGCGGCCTGCCCCAGCGCCCAGCGCTGCATCACCGCGTCGAGCTCGAGCCGGCGGGGGTGCACCTTCGCGCGGCGCCGCAAGCGGATCCACCGATTTAGCACGATCAGGATCACCAGGGCGACGAACAACACGCCCTGGGCGGCGGCGACGACGAGCAGAAAATCGCGACTCGTCACCTCCCCACCCAGCGCTTGATCTTCTCGAGCGCCACGCGCAGGCTGATCGGCTTTACCAGATAGTCCAGCGCGCCCGCTTCGAGGCCCCGCAGCTGCTCCTCTTCGGTGCCGTGCACCGTCGTGAACACGACCCGGTACGTCGCCGGGCGCTCCCGTTGCAGGGCGGCGAGGATCGAGTACCCGTCGAGGGCGGGCAGATCGACGTCCAGCAGCAGGAGCGGCCGGGTGCCCCGCACGTCGAGCGCGAGCAGTTCGCGCAGCGCCTCCCGCCCGTTGCGGTAGGCCGCGAAGCGATACCCGTGCGCCCGCAGCCCGTACTCGAGCAGCTCGGCGAGCGCGGGATCGTCCTCGACGTAGATGATCTCCGGCACGTTCAGCGCATCGCCCGACGCGGCGGGGGCCGCGGGGGCGGCCGGAGTCGCGCGCGCGGTGTCGGCTTTGCGTGGGGGCGCGGACCGAGCGGGCGGAACAACCCACGGCAGCTCACCGGGAGCGGGCGCCGGGCGCGCCGGGGGCGCCGGGCGTGCCGGGGGCGCCGGCGGCCGTGCCTGCGGCTTTGGAGGTGGCGGGGGCGGCGGGGGCGACGGGGGTGGCGGCGCCTTCGGCGAGGTCACCGCAGGCTTGGGTGGGGGCGGCCCCGCGGGCCTGGCTGGCGCGGCGGGTGCCCGTGATGGGCGAGGCGGGGAGCCGACGCGGGGCAGCGGCGCTCGGGGTGGGGCGGAGGGCGGGGGCGGGGGCGCCGGGGATGTGGCGGGGCTCCGCGGAGCGGCCACCGGCGCGGCGGGCACGGGCACGCCCAGCATCTCGGCCAGCCGGCCGACGAACCAGTGGGTGAGCGAGCCGCGGTCCACCTCCAGGTCGTCCGGCCGGGCGACCCAGTCCTTGACGGTTGCTTCCATGCCGGCCGCGAGGCGCGACGCCTCCATGAACCCGTATGAGCCGGCCGACCCGTGGACCTTGTGGGTTTCGCGCCCCAGTGCTTTGAGCGCCTCCCGGTCGTCACCCGCGGCGGAGAGACGGTCGGCCAGACCCGCGAGCACGTTGAGCTGCGCGCGCGCGTTCTCGAGATACTCCTCGAGCAGACCCGGAGGGAGCTCGGGTGGCGTGGCGTCGCCGGCCATGGACTACCAAGATGGGGAACCGACCTGGCAAAATGCCATAGCCGGCGGCTGCAACAGCGGTTGCGCGCGCGGGACCGGCGGCGATATTGCCTCGAGGACACCAGCAGGAGGGACAATCCATGAAACGGTCGATGCATGAGCTGATCGCCGACGGCGTCGTCGGCGGCGTCCTCG
Organism: Gemmatimonadales bacterium; assembly: GCA_036395195.1. Classification (GTDB taxonomy): domain Bacteria; phylum Gemmatimonadota; class Gemmatimonadetes; order Gemmatimonadales; family GWC2-71-9; genus AG41. The sequence continues at coordinate 1,910 of DASWDP010000170.1, forward strand.
CGGGTCTGGTGGTGGCGCTCTGGTTTCTGGTCGTCGATTCCGTCGCCGGCCGGCCGTTGCACACGCCCGCCGTCCTGGCGAGCGTGCTTGCCCGCCAGGAGATCGCAGCTCCGACGTTCCGGCTCGTGGTCGCTTACACCGTGGTCCACTTCGGCGTCTTCGCACTGCTCGGGATCGCGATGGCCGCCGCGCTCGGCGCGCTGCAGGCGCCTCCCCGCCTGCTCCTCGGTGTGATCTTCGGTCTCGTGGCGCAGGAGCTGGTCTTCTACGCCGGGCTGGTGCTGAGCGGGGCGTCACGGGTGGCGGTCGTCCCGTGGCCGCACGTCGTGGCGGCGAACGTGCTCTCGGGATTCGCGCTCATGGCCTACCTGCGGTACGCCGAGCGCGATCAGTATCCGTTCGGGCTGATCGTGCTCAAGCGGCACCCCGTCCTCGCTCAGGGCCTGGCGACCGGATTGATCGGCGCGGGCGTGGTCGCGCTGTGGTTCCTCGCGCTCGACGTCGCCTCCGGCCACGCGCTCCGCACGCCCGCCGCGCTCGGGTCGGCCCTGCTGTTCGGCGCGTCCAACGTGGAGGGAATCCACCCCGCCTTCGGCGTCGTGGCGGCCTACACCGTGGTGCACGTGGTCGCGTTCGCGGTCGCGGGCACCCTGTTCGTTGCGATCGCGGAGCAGGTGGAGCGCGCACCGGCGCTCATCCTGCTCGTCGTCATGGCCGCCATCGTGCTGGACGCCGTCGTGGTGGCCGTGCTGGCGCTCGGCGCGCAGTGGGTGCTGGGCACGCTCGGCGTGTGGTCGGTGCTCGGCGCCAACGTGCTGGCGGTGGCCGCGATGGGGTGGTCCGTGTGGGCCACGCATCCGGTGCTGCGGCGCAGGTTGCACGAGCCGGTGCAGGTGCATGTGTGACGTCATCCGTCATCCGTTGTCCGTTTTCCGTACGCGCCGAAGGAACGCCGGATGACGATGACGGATGACGGACGACGGATGACGGACCACGTCGGTCTTTGCTTCACCTGCCGCTGGGCGCGCGTCGTGACCAACCGCCGAGGCTCGACGTTCTACCGCTGCGGCCTTGCCGAAACCGACGTGCGGTTCGTGCGCTATCCCCCATTGCCGGTCCTGCGCTGCAGCGGGTTCGAGCGAGGGGGGCGGCGGGAGGAGTCGCCGCAGGACGCGTAACTCGGCCCCGCACCGGCACCTACGACGGGCGAGCGGGGTGCGGCATTGCGCGCGCGGCAGGGTATCCCCACTTTGGGTCCCGCGCCCGCAGACGATAAAATCACAGCCTCGAGGTCTCACGTGGCTCACGCACGCTCGCTGGAGCGCGCCAAGCTGTTCTTCTTCCGCAACTTCGAGCGGATTTTCGTCCTGCTCCTGGTGCTCGCCATGGTCGCGATCCACGGCCTGGTGGAGCAGAAGTTCGCATTCCTGAGCTTCTACTATCTGCCGATGATCCTCGCCGGCTTCTACGGCGGGCGCCGGTTCGCCGTGATGGCGGGCGTGTTCGTGGTCGCGCTCATTTTCTTCTATCAGTACGTGCAGGGCCTGGACATGCTCCCCGGCTTCTACGGCGACGCGGTGCTGGCGCTGTCTCCCTGGGCGGGCTTCCTGATCCTCACCGGGTACGTCGTGGGCGGGCTGGCCGAGCAGCGCGAGTCGCGGCTCGGGGAAGTGAAGACCGCGTATCTCGCGACGCTCGAGCTCCTCACGTATCACATCGAGTCGACCGAGCGGCACCAGGAGGGCCACTCGCACCGGGTCGCGCAGGTGGCGGAGGCGATCGGCCGCGAGCTCCAGCTGCCGGAAGAGGACGTCGAAAACCTGCGGGTGGCCGCGCTGCTGCACGAAGTGGGGACGCGGGACCAGCGGTTGCTGCGCCTGCTGTCGCGCTCGGTGACGGACTCGGCGGTGTCGGTGGCGCGCGCGATGCGGGGCGCCGCGGAGATCATCGGTGAGTACGGGCACTACTACGAGATCGTGGGCGAAGACTGGGACATCGAGGCGCTGCCGCTGCCGCTCACCGTGAAGATCCTGGCCGTCGCCGACGCGTTCGAGACGCTGCAGATGGCCACGCCGGTGCGGCCGGCGTTTCCGAAGTGGAGCGCGCTCGAGGAAGTAGAGAAGGGGGCGGGGAAGACGTTCGCGAAGGACGCGGTGCGCGCGCTGCGCACCGTGGCCGGGACGCCGGAGGCGAGCGCGGCGCCGGCGGCGGGACTGAAGGTCGTCTAGGGTCCCGCTGCGGGGGGGCGCCGCCCGCTCGCGACGCCGCCCGCCACCCCCACCCCGAACGCCACCGCGGTCCCGAGCGTCACCACCGGGAGCAGCGCCACCGGGAGCACGACGGCGGTGGCGGCGAGCCCGGCGACGACCGGCGCCGCCGGCCGCCGCACCGCATCCACGAACCGCAGCCGGCGCCGCACGAAGTTGCGCGCGGCGACGAATCCCCCGCCCAGTGCAGCGACGCCCACCACCAGCCCGATGATCATGTCCCGCTCCCTTTGGGGCGGTCCTACGCAACTTGCGGCCCCGGAGTTTCCGGCGCAAATAGAGTGCCGAGATGACACCCAAGCTCACATTGACCGTGGCGGGGCTCGCCGCCTTACTAACCGCCTATCCGGCTAACCGGCTAGCCGCCCAGGCTCTCCGCGTCCCCTACACCACCTTCACCCTGCCGAACGGGTTGCAGGTGGTCCTCCACGAGGATCACGCGGTGCCGGTGGTGGCGATGAACACGTGGTACCACGTGGGCTCGGCCGACGAGCGGCCCGGCCGGACCGGCTTCGCCCATCTGTTCGAGCACATCATGTTCATGGGCTCGCAACACGTCCCCACGGGCGAATTCGACCGGCTGCTCGAGGCCGCGGGGGCGGACAACAACGGCTCGACGACGGAGGACCGCACCAACTACTACGAGGACGGGCCGGGCAACGCGCTGCCCTTGATGCTGTGGCTCGACTCCGACAGGATGGGCTTCCTGCTGCCCGAGATCACCGCCGACAAGGTCGATCTGCAGCGCGGCGTGGTGCAGAACGAGCGCCGCCAGAGCTACGAGAACCGGCCCTACGGGCTCGCGGAGGAGAACATTCTCAAGCGGCTGTACCCCGCGACGCACCCGTACAGCTGGCCGGTGATCGGCTCGATGGCCGACCTCGACGCCGCGTCGCTCGAGGACGTGCGCCAGTTCTTCCGGACGTACTACACGCCGAACAACGCGACCGTCGCCATCGCCGGAGACATCACGCCGCGCGCGGCGCGCGCGCTCGTCGAGCGCTACTTCGGCGACATTCCCCGGGGGCCGGCCGTGACCCGCACGCCGCCGCCGCCCGTCGCGCTCGCGGCCGACAGCTTCGGGATGCTCGAGGACCGCGTGCAGCTCCCGCGGGTGTACGACGCCTGGCACACCGTCAAAGGCTTCGGCGCGGACGACGCGGCGCTCGACGTCGTCGCGAACGTGCTGGCGGGCGGGCGCTCGTCGCGGCTCTACCGGCGGCTCGTGTACGAGCTCCAGATCGCGACCGACGTGGTGGCGTTCCAGGACGGCGGCCGGATCGACGGCAAGTTCGAGCTGTACGCGACCGCCCGGCCCGGCCACGAGCTCGGCGAGCTGCAGCGGGTGATCGACGAGGAGCTCGCGAAGCTGGCCGACGAGGGGCCGACGCCGCGCGAGGTGCAACGGGCGCAGAACAGCTTCGAGGCGCAGTTCCTGTCGCGACTGGAGCGGGTGGGCGGGTTCGGCGGCAAGGCGGACCAGCTGAACTTCTACAACTACTTCGTGGGCACGCCGGACTACTTCCAACGCGACCTCGATCGCTACTTCACGGTGACCCCGGCCGACGTGCAGCGCGCGACACGCCAGTATCTCACCGGGGCGCACCGCGTGGTGCTGAGCGTGGTGCCGCAGGGGAAGCCGGAGCTGGGGGTGAAGCAATGAAGGCGGTTAGGCGGTTAGGCGGTTGGGCGGTTAGCGGCGCGGCGGCCGTTTTTCTAACCGTCTACCCGCCTAACCGCCTAACCGCCCAGGTGGATCGAACCAAGCCTCCCGCGCTCGCGCCCGCACCGTCCCTGAAGCTCCCCGCCGTCCAGACGGCGACGCTGGCGAACGGGCTCACGCTCACCGTCGTGGAGATGCACAAGGTGCCGGTGGTGGACGTGCAGGTGCTGCTGGAGGCGGGGGCGGCGCGCGATCCGGCGGACGTGCCGGGCCTCGCGACCTTCACGGCCGCGATGCTGCAGCAGGGGGCGGGGAAGCGGGCCGCGCTCGAGATCGCGGACGAGGCGGCGTTCCTCGGCGCGCAGCTCAACACGTCCGCGAGCTTCGACGGGGCGACGGCGTCGCTGCACGTCCCGAAGCGGCGTCTCGCGGCGGCGCTCGACCTGCTCGCCGACGTGGTGCTCCGCCCCACCTTTCCCGACTCGGAGGTCATGCGCCAGCGCGAGCTGCGCCGGGCCCAGCTCGTCCAGCAGCGCGACGAGCCGGTCGCCGTGGCGAACGTCGCGTTCCCGGCGATCGTGTACGGGGCGGGCCACCCGTACGGACATCCGCTGAACGGCACGGAAACCGCGACGGCCGCGCTCACGCGCGACCGGGTCGCCGAGTTCTACCGCGCCGCCTACCGTCCCAACGCCGCGCGGATGCTGGTGGTGGGCGACGTGACGCTCGCCGAGGCCCGCCGCCTCATCGCCGCCCGGTTCGGGGGGGGCGCCTGGGAGCGGGGCGACGTGGCCGCCGTCCCGGCCGCCGCGACGCCCGCGCGCGCGGCGCGCGCGGTGTACCTCATCGACAAGCCGGGCGCGGCGCAGTCGGTGATCCGGATCGGGCACGTCGGGCCGCCGCGCGCGACCCCGGACTGGTACGCGCTCGAAGTGCTGAACACGATCCTCGGCGGCGCGTTCACCTCGCGGTTGAATCAGAACCTGCGCGAGACGCACGGCTACACCTACGGGGCGTTCTCCCAGTTCGTCCCGCGCCGCATGACCGGGGCGTTCGTGGCGCTCGCGTCGGTCGTGACCGCGAAGACCGACAGCTCGTTGATCGAGTTCCTCAAGGAGCTGCGCCGCATTCGCGACGAGGCGGTGGCGCCCGAGGAGCTCGCCAAGGCGAAGGCCTACATCACCCTCGGCCTGCCCGGCGACTTCGAGACCACGGGGGGCGCCGCGGCGCGCTACCGCGAGCTTCTCGCCTTCGGCCTGCCGCTCGACTACTTCGACCGCTACACGGACCGGATCACCGCGGTCACCGCCGAGGACGTCCAGCGCGTGGCCCGCCAGTACATCGATCCCGACCACTTCGACATCGTGGTGGTGGGGGACAAGAGTCAGATCGAACCGGGCATCAAGGCGCTGAACGAGGGGGCGATCGTGTACCGCGATCTCTGGGGCCAGGAGATCCGGTGAGCCCTACCACCGGATCGCCGCGCTCGCCCAGGTGAACCCCGACCCGAACGCGGTCAGGATCAGCAGGTCCCGGCGCTCGAGGCGCCCCTCGCACAGCGCCTCGTGCAGCGCGATCGGGATCGACGCGGCGGTGGTGTTGCCGTATTTCTGGATGTTCACGTACACCTGATCGTCCCGCAGGCCCGTCACCTTCTGCACCATCTCGATGATCCGCAGGTTCGCCTGGTGAGGGACGAGGAGCTTGACGTCCGCCGCGGTGAGGCCGTTGGCCTCGAGGGCCGTCGCCACCGACTGCGGCATCAGCACCGAGGCGAACTTGAACACCTCACGGCCCT
>DASWDP010000171.1:0-4724 GCA_036395195.1 Gemmatimonadales bacterium
CGGGTTGCCGCTGATCACGCCGCTCGTCGCATTGCTCGTGATCCAGTTCGCGACCGCATCGGAGGGCGCGTCGTAGTAAGTCGCCTTCAACAGCGCGGCGACGCCCGTGACGTGCGGCGTCGCCATGGACGTCCCGGAGAGCGTCATGGTCTGGTCCAGGAGCCACGTGGACTTGATGTTCACGCCCGGCGCGTAGGCGTCCACGCAGCTGCCCCAGTTCGAGAACGAGGCTTTGGCGTCGGTCTTGTCGGAGGCGGCGACGGTGAACACGGCGGTCGCGCCGGCGGGCGACGTGCTGCAGGCGTCTACGTTGCTGTTCCCGGCGGCGACGGCGAGGAACACGCCCGAGTTCCAGAGATTCGTCACCGCGGTGTTGAGGGCCGCCGAGGCGGAGCCGCCGAGCGACATGTTGGCCACCGCGGGGCTGCGATGGTTGGCCGTGACCCAGTCCACCCCGGCGATGACGCCGGACGTGAAGCCCACTCCGGCGCAGTTCAGCACCCGCACCCCGTGCAGGAACACGCCCTTGGCAACGCCGTATGTAGCGGATCCGACGGTGCCCGCGACGTGGGTGCCGTGCCCGTTGCAGTCCTCCCCTGTCCCACCCCCGAGCAGGTTCAATGTCACGGCGTCGTACACGTCGTCGGCCCGGCCGCCGAACTCGGAGTCGAAGGTCCAGATGCCGGTATCGATGATGTAGGCGTGCACGCCCGCGCCCGTGGACGTGTAGGTGTAGGTGAGGGACAGGGGCAGCGCGCTCTGGTCGATCCGGTCGAGCCCCCAGGGGTCGCCGTTCGCATCCATGCTCTCCGTGCCGTCCGCCCGGACGATCTGATCGGGCTCGACGTAGGCGACCTGCGGATTGTGCCGGAGGGCCTCGACGGCGGCCGCTGGCAGGCGAGCGGCGAACCCTTTCAACGCGTGGGCGTAGGTGTGCAGCAGCGATCCGCCGCGCGCGGCCACGAGCTTCTGCGCGAGCCCCGCGGGGTCGGCGACGGCATCCTGAAAGACGACGATGTACTGGCCCGGTACCGGCTGGCCGGCCGCGGGCGCAGCAAATGCGTCGCTGCGCGGTTGCGTTGGATTGGGCGCGTCCTGGCACGCGGTCAGGACGAGCGCGGCGACGACGAGCACTGCGGATGATCGCATGGCGGCCTCGACGGAGAAGAAGTCCGGTGCGGGGATGCGCAAGACCCGTTCCCATCCGGCGGAGGCGGCGCCAAGCAGCGCAACGGTAGGCGAGTGTGGACTCCGGTGCCACCTGTGGCGCGCGCGGACCACAGGGCTGTGCATGGGGGGCGTGGGCGGGGTTGCGAGCGGGCAACACGTGCCCCGAGGGGGCGTGAGCAGAGTCACCGGCATCAGGTGCGCACATCGTGTACTGATTGCGCGGGAGCGCGACCACTCCGAAAGGCAGGTGCTCCGTGAACGATCCCAGGACCAGGAGGGTCCAGCGCGTGCTCACGGTGGGAGCCGCACTCCTGCTCGCGGCGTGCCGGGAGTCGAACACCCCACCGGCGCCCCCTGCGGGTGGACAAGATCTGGCCGAACGCTACCCCTGCGATCGGGGAATCGCGGGTGACCCAGCCGTGGTCTGGGCCGAGAACTTCGAGGAGGGCTCGGTGTCCGCGGTGACGTCGCGCTACGACGACCACAAGAACGACCCCGGCATGGCGTTGGTCGCCGACCGACCTGCGGGGAGCTGCGGCGCGGCCTCGATGAAGTTCACCGCCGGGGGCTCAGCCGCCGCCACCGACCTGTACAAACTCCTCCCCGGTCACGACGAGCTCTACGTGCGCTGGTACGCCAAGTACCAAGCCGGCGTCCCCTGGCACCACACCGGTGTCTGGTTCGGCGGCTACAACCCGCCTTCCCTCTGGCCGAACCCGCAGGCCGGCACCAGGCCGAGTGGAGACGATCGGGTCTCCTTCTCCATCGAGCCCGTCTGGGGCATCGGCGCTCCCAATGTGGCACTCGACTTCTACAACTATTGGATGACGATGCACACCTGCTCGAGCTGCGGAGGCGCGTACTGGGGGAATGCGCTCATCAGTCGGAACGCCTTCACCGCCGCCGACAACACGTGGGCCTGTCTCGAAATCCACGCCAAGCTCAACACCAACACGGCGTCCGACGCCGGTGCGGTGCTCGAGGTGTGGAAGAACGACGCCCTCATCCAACGCTTCCCCGAGACCACTGGGGGCGGGTACTGGGTACAGGATCACTTCTGTCCGGCCGGGGCCGACGGCTCGCAATGCAACTACTCGCCCACCGCACCGGGCCCGCTCGACATCCAGCTCCGGTCCAGCACGGCCCTGCGGCTGAACTACTTCTGGCCGCAGAACTACATCACGGACGTGAGCGAGGGGAGCGTCTGGTTCGACGACATGGTGGTGGCTACCACGCGCATCGGCTGTCTCCGCTAGCGCCTCAACGTGCCACGACGAGCACCACAATACCCCAGGCGAGGGTAAGCAGCGTGACGGGGACGCCCACCCGCGCGTACTCGCCGAACCCGATCCGCACCCCGCGCGTCTCCGCCCGCTCGGCGACGATCAGGTTCGCCATCGAGCCGATGAGCAGCAGGTTGCCCGCGAAGGTGGAGCTCATGGCGAGCACGCGCCACTGGAGGCCCGGGTCGGGAAGGTTGGGCACCGTGTTGCGCCACAGGATGACGGCGGGGACGTTGGAGATCAGGTTCGAGAGCGCCGTCATCACGCCGCTCACGGCCGCCGCCGCGCGCCAGGGACCGCCGTCCGCCACGAGGGTGAGGGCGCGGCCGTCGAGCCACGCCACCGCTCCCGTCTGCTCGAGCCCGCGCATCACCACGAACAGGGAGGCGAAGAAAAGCAGCAGCGACCACTCGACGCGATCGATGGCGTACGCGGGATCGCGCTGCGCCACCGCGACCATGAGCGCGCCCGCGGCGATCGCCACAAGCGGCAGCGAGCCGCCCGCCAGCCAGGCGACCACGGCGACGCCGAACAGCGCGAGCCCCTTCACGACGAGCGGCCGGTCGAGGGCGACCGGCACCGTCTCGAGCCGCTCGCGGAACGGCTCGCGCAGCTCGGCGCGGTACGCCCAGCGCAGATAGCCGTACGTGATCGCCAGCCCGCCGAGCCCCACCGGCAGCATGTGCCGCAGGAAGCCGCCGAACGACGCGCCGCTCCAGATGCCGACGAGCATGTTCTGCGGGTTGCCGGTGACCGAGATGACCGACCCGACGTTCGCGCCCATCGCGAGCCCGATGAGATAGGGGTTGGGTTTCACACGCAGGGGTCCCAGCGCCGCCAGCAACACGGGCGTGACGACGAGGCAGATCGTGTCGTTCACGAACAGCGCCGAGAGCAGGCCGCCGCCCACGACGACGCCCAGGAGCAGCCGCTCGGGCGTCTTCGCGCGCTTGAGGATCCACTCGGCCGCGAACTCGAAGAACTTGCCCACCTCGAGGTAGCCGACGATCAGCATGAGGCCGAGCAGGAAGACGAGCACGTCGAAGTCGATGGCCGCGTAGGCATCGACGAGCGGCAGCACGCCGAACACGACCATCGCGACGGCGCCGAGCAGGCTCGCGGCCGGCCGGTTCAGGTGCACGAACGGCAGCCGCTGGACGGCGATGAGCAGATAGGTTGCGGCGAAGATGAGGAGGCCGGTGGTCATAGAATTGCGGATTGTGGATTGCGGATTGCGGATTGGACCAGCCGACCCTCGTCTCTCAAATCCGCAATCCGCAATCCGAAATCCGCAATCGTCATATCTCCCAGTTCGAGAACAGCACGCCGCCGGCCGGGTGGGGCTCGGGGTAGCCGTCGTGGATCATGCGGAGGTCGGTCCAGCGGACGTGGTAGCCGCGGGCGACCAGGCGGCGGAACGCCTCCGCGTAGCGCGTCTGGCACCGGATCGCGACGCGGCGGATGCCGGCGCGCGCGGCCGCGGCTTCGGCGCCGGCCACGCCCGCGTCGAACGCCCGCTCGTCCCGCGCGGCGAGCTTGAGCACCCGCACCTCGTCCTTGGGCCTGCCTTCCGCGAGCGGCGCCGAGTGCCACAGCACCAGCGCGTCCAGGCCGTCGTCGCCGTCCACCAGCGACGCGTCCCCGAGGCCGAGCTCGGCGGTCAGCAGGATCTCGCGGGTGAAGTCGTAGCCGGGGGCGAGCGTGGAGACGAGGCGACCCGCCGCGGCGACGGCCTGCGCGCCCGCCTCGCCCTTCCGCTGCGACAAGAGCGCGGGCGCCGGATGGCCGCGCGTCGCGATGTCGTTGGTCAGCGTCACGGTCAGGTGGCCGGGCGCGAAGCCGAGCCGCGCGTAGAAGCCGATGTTCTCGACCGTCCGGGGCATCGTCTCGAGCCCGAGGGTGGTGACGCCCTGCTCGAGCAGCCAATCGGCCGCGGCGCGTACGACGGTCTTGCCGACCCCCGCGCCCTGGCGATCGGGACGCACGGCGAGCGGGCCCATCCACCCCTCGGCCCCCGAGCGATGCGCGACGTTGAAGGCGGCCACCTGCCCCGCCTCGTCGCGCCACAGCATCGCCCCGGCGCCGGCGTCGAGCAGCGCGTACCGCCACACCTGCGGGTTCAGGTGCGGCACGCGCACGCCCACCAGGCCGTCGCGGCGGTACCGGTCCGTGAACGCGTCGGCGAAGACGCGGTTCAGGGCGTCGGTGTCCCGCTCGCCGGCGGGCTCCGGCCCGTAGACCTGCCGCTCAGGCAGCCACGCCCGCATCGGC
>DASWDP010000172.1:0-6062 GCA_036395195.1 Gemmatimonadales bacterium
CCCCGCCCGACGCCGCGCTATGTTATCCCAGCCGGGGTGGCGAAATCGGTAGACGCAAGGGACTTAAAATCCCTTGGGGGGCAACCCCCGTGCAGGTTCGAGTCCTGCCCTCGGCACTGCGTCGCAAACCCACGCTCACCGCCGCCCGAAAACGCCTCGGGTCAAGATCCGGGACGTTCTGGCACGTCATACGGGCCATTCTGGCACCTGGCAAGGAACGTTGCAAAACCCCCGTGCACGCTCGAATCCTGCCCTGGTCATCCCCTTCGGGCGTGTCATGTAAGTGCCTATAGAACTTTATCTTACACGGATCGCGTGACATGCGGCACAGCCTTTGCCCCAGGTGAGAGGCAGTTTGACACAGCCTCGCTGAGGCCGCAGCGCCCTCCTCAGCAGTGTTGACTTCACTTGCTAGGAGTGAACGATGCGAGTCCTCTTGGTCCTTTTCGCTTTGGTCGCCACACCGTTCCTGGTGAGCGCGGCCCAAGATCCACGCGGCTTGAGCTGTACCAACGGTCAGAGCACCGATAATCGCTCGGCCCAGGGAGCAGCGCATGCCCATAAGGGGGTGTGCAAGCCGCAGCCCCCACCGCCCCCGGTGCTCGACACCGATCTCGACGGGGTGCCGGACAACCTCGACAAATGCCCCGGCACGCCGACCGGCACAACGGTGGACGCCTCGGGTTGCGCGGTGCAGCCCCCGGTGCTCGACACCGATCTCGACGGGGTGCCGGACAATCTCGACCAATGCCCCGGCACGCCGACGGGCACCACGGTGGACGCGTCGGGTTGCGCAGTGCAGCCCCCGACCCCGACCTGCCCGGTGTCCCAGCTGTCCCTCGGGACCGGCACGATTGAGGGGAACGTGTACAATACCGCCTTGTCGTGGCCCAACAACGGCCTCGGGAACTGGTGCATCCACGTCACGGGCGTGACTGAGACTGGCGCCACGGTCGAGGCGATGCAGCTGACCGGCGCCTCGGGGTACTACCTGTTTACGGGCCTGCCGGCCGGCACGTATACCGTCTGCGAGGTAACGGAGGGCACCACATGCCTGACGTCGTTCTTCCTCGGCGACGGGTGGGGCGCCTCCTGGAATAACTTCTACACGAGGCCGCTGTAGGATCAGGGAGCATGGGACGTCAGGGCCCCGGGCCGTTCGCCGGGGCCCTTTCGTTTTGTCCCTCCTCCGCGACGGGTCAAGCGCCCTGTGACCCAGCACACAGCGCCCCCGGTCAAATGCTATATCCTTATCCTTCAGCACGATCCACGACGTCCGGTTCCGGGTGCGCCCCCCGTCACCAGCGATCACCGTTCCTCACACGCGCTTTCCGGCGCCCGAGGTATCGCTTATGGCTGGCATGTGGGCTCGCTTGCGGGCCGACTTGAACATCCGTCTCCGCCGCGGCGCCTGGTACCGCATCAAGCAGCTGGGACCGCTCCAGGCGGTGGTCGAGGTCCGCGGCCAGTCGCTGCAAGTCCCGTCCGCGTTCCTCCAGGTCCGTGAAACCCCGCCACGCCAGTGGACCGTCGTGCCGCGTCCGAGCGACGCGGTGCGGCTGCCGTCCAGCTGGGGCGACCGCTACGCCGTGTGCCCGAGCTGTCGCGAGCGGCAGCCGATCGCCGGCCGGCCGCGCCGCATGATGTGCACGCGGTGCAGTGGGGAGTTCGCGGTGGCGTGGACCGAGGAGCCGTAGGGCCCCGCGCTCCAGGGTCGCACGCGGAGCGACGACGGCCGCCGGGCGGATCACCCGGCGGCCGTTCGCTTTGCGAAACTCCGCCTCGCCAAGCGCCGTAGGACCTGCCAATATGGAAGCAACGTTGCGAGGGAGGCCGGCCATGAGCGCCTTTTGGAACACGTGGCGCAAGGAGATCATCCGCGGGGGCGCGCTGTTCGTGGGCGTCGTCGCGGTCGGTGTTTTCGTGCGCTCCTTCGTCGTTCGGGTGCGTGAAGGCGTCGTCAACGAGCTGCCCGCCGCGCTGCGCGACCTGCGTGGCGAGCTCGGCCCGGAGCTCGCCGCCGGCCCGCGCGCCACCGCGGAGCCCTGGACCTACCGCGCCAAGATCGCCCCGCGACAGTGGGTGTGGATCCGCAACATCAACGGCTCCGTGACGGTCGTGCCCGCGAAGGGTGACTCCCTCGAGGTCACGGCGGTGAAGACCTACCGCCGGTCCGACCCGGCGAGCGTCCGGCTCGTGGCCGTCCCGTACGACGGCGGCGTGTCGATCTGCGCGGTGTGGCAGAACAGCGGCGGCTGCGAGCCGGGCGGCGAGGGCGTCAAGCTCAAGCACGGCTCGGCGCGCCGCAACGACGTCGCCGTCGAGTTCACCGTGCGCCTCCCCCGGCGCGTGCGGGTGGGAGCGACGACGGTGAACGGTGGAGTGCACGTCACCGGCGCGAGCGCTCCGATCGTCGCCTCGACGGTGAGCGGAGACGTGGACGCCGAGACGTCCGCCGGGCCGGTCAGCGCGGTGTCGGTGAACGGGGGCGTGCGCGCCCGGATGCGGACGTTCGGCGACACCGGTGCGGTATCGCTCTTCACCGTGAACGGGCCTGTGACGGCCGAGCTGCCCCCGCAGCTCGACGCCGACGTCGAGGCCACCACCATCAACGGCTCGATCAACACCGACTATCCGCTCGGCGTGACCGGCAAATACGTGTCGCACAAGCTGAAGGGAACGCTCGGCGGCGGCGGGCGCGCGGTGCACATCACGACCGTGAACGGCTCCATCACGCTGAAGAAGGCGCTCTAGGCGCCGGCCGGCAGGTAGCGCGCGATCTCGGCGGGGAAGCTGCGCACGTCGATCGGCTTCGCGATGTAGCCGTCGAATCCCGCCGCGAGGGTCTTTTCGCGATCGCCGGGCATCGCGTGCGCCGTGAGGGCGACCACCTTCCAGGGGTGGTCGCCCTCCATCTTTTGCACGTCGCGCAGCACGGTGAACCCGTCGCGGCCGGGGAGCTGGATGTCGAGCAGCACCAGCGCGGGCGGCGGCTGCTCGGCGAGCAGCGTCGCCACGAGCAGCTCCCCCGAGCTGAGGCCCACGATCCGGTGCCCCTTCATCGTCAGGAGCGCCGTGATGAGCTTCAGGTTGTCGGGCTGGTCCTCCACCACCACAATCGTCGCCATCACGCCCCCCGGGGCCCGGTTTCGGCCCGCGGCAGGGTGAACCAGAAGGTGCTCCCCTTACCCAGTTCGCTCTCGACGCCGATGGCGCCGCCATGCAGCTCCACCAGCCGCTTCGAGAGCGCCAGCCCCAGCCCCGTCCCCTCGTAGCGGCGGCTGGGGCTCGCGTCGAGCTGCACGAACTCCTGGAACAGCTTGGCCTGGTCGTCCGGGGCGATGCCGATGCCGGTGTCGCTCACCGCCATCCGCACGCTTCGGCCGTCGCCCTCGAGACGGGCGCTGAGCGTGATATGCCCGCCGTCGGTCGTGAACTTGATGGCGTTGGACAGCAGGTTGAGCAGCACCTGGCGCAGCCGCCCGTGGTCCGCGGCGACGGTCACGGGCTCGTGCGGCGGCTCGATCGCGAGCTTGTGCTTGCGGACGTCGAGCTGCGCCCGCACGGTGTCGGCGGCCTCCCGCAGCAGGGCGTCGACCAGCAGCGGCTCGAGATGGAGCTCCATGCGACCGGCGGCGATCTTCGAAAGGTCGAGCAGCTCGTTGATGAGCTGCAGCAGGTGGCGGCCGTTGCGCGCGATCGTCTCGAGGTAGTCCCGCTGGGTGGCCGTGAGGGGGCTCTCCCCGCCTTCCATCGTGAGCAGCAGGTCGCTGAACCCGATGACGCTGTTGAGCGGCGTGCGGAGCTCGTGCGACACGTTGGCGAGGAACTGGTCCTTGAGCTTGCTCGCCTGGTCGAGCTCGGCGTTCAGGCGGGACAGCTCGCGGTGTTGCTCCTCGAGCTTGTCGTTGAGCGCCGTGAGGACGGCGTTCTGCGACTCGAGGCGCTGGGCGGCATGCCGCACTTCGACGGCGAGCCGGCGCGTATGCTGGTGGGCGGACTCGCGCTCGCACGCGATGGCGAGGTTCGGCGCGGCCTGCTCGAGCGCCGTGCGGGCGTCCGCGGCCAGCTCGCTGGGGAAGATCGTCACGAGCAGGCCCACGAGCCGGTCGCGGGAGCGCAGCGGCACGAGGGCGAGCCCCCCCTCCCCGCTCCCCGCGTCGGGCAGGTGCAGCCGGGCGCGCACCGGCTCGGCGGCCGCCCCGGCGTAGTGGATGACGTTCGCTGCGTCGCCCACCAGCTCGCGCACGACGTCGCGCGGCAGCGAGCGGGCGGTGGCCCGCCGCACGGCGATCGGGGCCCAGTCGTTCGTGTCGACGTTCGCCTGGTACAGCGCGAGCGCCGCCGCGCCGGTGGCGGTCGCGAGCACCTCGAGGGTCCGGCCGAAGCTGCCCCCGCTCCCCGATTCGCTGTTCGGGGCGTTGAGCGCCGTGAGCAACTGGGCCGTGTGCTCCTGCATCCGCTCGCGCCACGCGAGGGCGCCGGCCATACGGTTCACGCTGCGGGCGATCATGCCGAACTCTTCCGGCTGGTCCTCGTCGAGCCGCTCGTCGTACTGGCCGGCGGCCACGCGCTCGAGCGCGCCGACCACGTGGGCGAACGGCGCGGCGAGCCGCCCCCGGTTGTACCACAATCCGACGCCGAGCGCGACCAGCACGATCACGAAGATGACGGTCGTCTGCGCGGCCGTCTGGATCGCGTCGTCGCCCACGTCGGTCGCCAGCTCGCCCAGCGCCGCCACCTCCACGTCGAGCGCCGGCGACGGGGCGATCCGCTGCAGCTGCTCGAGCCGCTGGGTCAGCTCGATCATGTTGGCCTGGATGCGGCGGGCGCTGCGCCAGATGGCGATGCGCTCCGCGAGTCCCGCGATGGCGATGGCGATGAACGCCACGGCGAACACCCGGCTGAAGCTCGGGGCCTTGGCCAGGCGCCACGGGCGAATCGCCGGCCGGAAGGGAACGGCGGTGGCAGCGTGGGGCGGGGGCGCAGAGGGGGGCGGGCTGGGTACCGGCACCGGAGTGGTCATGGCCGGTCTATGAGTAGGGCGCACGGCGCGGTTAGACAAGAGCGGCAGCGCCGGCGGGGCTGCTGGCGAGGCATCGGGGCGCGCTGTATGCTAGGCGCCGTCGTGTCCGACCTTCCCGAATCCCTGCGCGAGGCGCTCGCGGACCGCTACGCCATCGAGCGGGAGCTGGGGCGCGGCGGCATGGCGACGGTGTACCTGGCCGAGGACCGGAAGCACCGCCGCCCGGTGGCGATCAAGGTGCTCCACCCGGAGCTGGCCGCGGCGCTCGGGGCCGAGCGCTTCCTGCGCGAGATCGAGATCGCCGCCCGCCTGCAACATCCCCACATCCTTCCCCTCTACGACTCGGGCTCGGCGGGCGGCCAGCTCTACTATGTCATGCCGTACGTCGAGGGCGAATCGTTGCGCGACCGGCTCAGCCGCGAACAGCAGCTGCCGCTCGAGGACGCGCTGCGGATCGCGACCGAGGTGGCGGGCGCGCTGGCCTACGCGCACAGCCACGGCATCGTGCACCGCGACATCAAGCCGGAGAACATCATGTTGTCGGGGGGGACGGCGGTCGTGGCCGACTTCGGCATCGCGCACGCGGTCACCGCCGCGGGCGAGGGACACGACCTCACGCAGACCGGTACGATCATCGGCACGCCCGCCTACATGAGCCCGGAGCAGGCGACGGGGAGCGCCGAGCTGGACGGCCGGAGCGACGAATACAGCCTGGCGTGCGTCGTGTACGAGATGGTCGTCGGCGAGCCGCCCTTCACCGGGCCGACGGCGCAGGCGATCATCGCGCGCCATTCGCTCGACATGGTGTCGCCGCCCTCGATCGTGCGCGCGACGATCCCCGATGCGGTGGAGGACGCGATCCTGCGCGCCCTCGCGAAGGTGCCGGCGGATCGCTACCCGACCACGGCGCTCTTCGCGGAGGCGCTGAACACGCCGTCCCGGGCCACGGGCGCGGCGCGCCGGGCGACGCTGGCGCGCCGCGCGGGTGCGCCCCGGGGCGCGGGTTGGCGCATCGGGCTGGCCGGCGGCGCCCTCG
>DASWDP010000173.1:0-20948 GCA_036395195.1 Gemmatimonadales bacterium
CGAGCGCGTTGGCGAGGGAGGCACGGCCGAAGTGTACCGCGCCCAGCACCCCGAGCGCGGAGCCTGTGCGTTCAAGGTATTACGCCAGCAGCTGAGGAGCGACCCCACCGCCGTCAAGCGCTTCTTGCGCGAGGCGGGGTACGGCTCACGCGTCCAGCATCCGGGCGTCGTGCGCACCTACGACTATGGTGAGGCGGCCGATCTGTATTACCTCGCCCTCGAGTGGGCCGAGGGGAAGTCGCTCGCCGACTACGTACACCGCGCCGGCCCACTCGCTCCGGCGCTCGTCGGGAGCCTGGTGCGGCAGCTCGCCGACGCGCTGGCCGCCGCGCACCAGGCCGGGATCATCCACCGGGACTTGAAGCCCGAGAACATCATGTACGACCCGGCGGCGCAGCGCGTGAAGCTGCTCGACTTCGGCATCGCGCGTGACGCCGACCTGCCCGCCGAGGAGCGGCTCACCCGCACCGGCTTCTTCGTGGGGACCGTCAGGTACGTGGCCCCGGAGGCGCTGTCGGGGGAGCTGGTGGACGGCCGGGCCGACATCTACAGCCTCGCCACGATCACCTACTGGCTGCTCACCGGACGACACCCCTTCAGCGGCAAGAGTCCGCGGGAGCTGTTCCAGCAGCTCCTCAGCCAGCCCCCCCTGCCGCTCAACCAGGCGGTCCCGGGCCGGCCGTTTTCGAGCGTGCTCGAGGCGGCGGTGATGGCCGGGCTTGAGCGCGACCCGGCGCGGCGCCAGCCGACGATGAGTGCGTTCGCTGACGCGGTGGCCGCCGCCGTCGCGGCCGGGCCCGCCCCGAGGGGCGGCCTGCTGGACGCCCTGAAGCGCGCCGTCCGCCGTAAGTGATCCGATAGTAGTAGTGATAACTACTACTTCACGATCCCCGTGAGCCCGCCCCCACCTCTTGCACAACGGCTGCGCGACCTGCTGCGTGAGCGGTCGGTGACGCGGGGGGACTTCACACTCGCTTCAGGGCGGCGCTCTAACTTCTACATCGATGCGCGCCGGACCACCATGTCCGGCGAGGGGCTCGCCGTGATCGGCGCCCTCGCGCTGGAGCGGCTCGCCGCGCGCGGCTGGGCTCCCCAGCTCGTCGGCGGCCTCACCCTCGGCGCCGACCCCGTCGCTTACGCGATCGCGGCCGCGGCGCGGGGGCTGGGGCGGTCGCTCGACGCGTTCACGGTGCGCAAGCAAGCTAAGACCCACGGTACGGCGAAGCGGATCGAGGGGTGCTTCGCCGCCGGGTCGACGGTGGTGGTGGTCGAGGACGTGATCACCACGGGACAATCCGCCCGCGAGGCGATCGCCGCCGTCGAGGCGGAGGGCGGCCGCGTGCTCGGCGTGCTGGCGGTGGTGGACCGCGAGGAGGGCGGCCGCCAGACGCTGGAGCAGGCCGGCTATCCGGTGGAGACGCTCGTGACGGCGACGGAGCTCGAACTGCGGTGACGGCGGCCGGCGGCATCGCGCTCCTCGTCGTCCGGTTGAGCGACTCGTTCGGCGATTTCTGGCCCGCGCTCGCGCGCGAGGTGGGCGCCGTGCTGGCGGAGTGGGCGCCCGCTCCCGGCGAGCTGCCGCCGCACGGAGCGGGGGTCGTGCTCGTCGCGGCGGGTGGGCACGAGGGGGAAATCGCGGCGCTGCTGCCGCAGCTGAGCGTGCCCGCCGACGTCCCCCTCGTCGCCGTCGGATCGTCCACCTCGCACCGGCTGGCGGCGCAGGTCGTGGCCGCGGGCGCGTCCGACTATTTCGCCCTTCCCGATGACCGCGACGGCCTGCGGGACGCACTGGCCGCGGCCATCGAGCGGCGCCGCGCCGCCCTGTCCCGCGCGGCGCTGGCGCACCTCGAGGCTCAGGCCCATGCCTTCCGGGAGATCGTGGGCGAGAGCCCCGCCCTCCGCGGCGCGCTCGAGCGCGCGGCGCGGGCCGTGCCGCACGGCGACGCGACGGTCCTCGTGACGGGTGAGACCGGGACCGGGAAGGAGCTGCTCGCCCGCGCGCTGCATTACGGCGGGCCCAGGGCGGCCGCGCCGTTCGTGGAGCTCAACTGCGCCGCCCTGCCCGCCACGCTGCTCGAGAGCGAGCTATTCGGCCACGAGCGCGGCGCCTTCACCGATGCGAAGACGGCCAAGCCCGGCCTGTTCGAGGTCGCGCAGGGCGGCACGCTGTTCCTCGACGAAGTGGACCACCTCGGTCGCGAGCTCCAAGGCAAGCTGCTGCGGGCGCTGGACCAAAAGTCCGTCCGCCGCCTCGGCGCCACGGCGAGCCGTACGGTGGACGTGCGCATCGTGGCGGCCACGAACACCGATCTCGAAGCGGCCGTACGGGAAGGCCGGTTCCGCGAGGATCTGTACTACCGCCTCAACGTGATCACTCTCGAGCTGCCACCGCTGCGGGAGCGGGGCGAGGACGTGATCCTGCTCGCCGAGTTCTTCCTCGCGAAGTTCGCCGCGCAGTACCAGCTCGCCCAACCGGCGATTACTCCCGATGTCCGGCGCGCGCTGCTCGCCCATCCCTGGCCGGGGAACGTGCGCGAGCTGCGCAATACGATCGAGCGCGCGGTGCTGCTCTCGCCCCCCGGCACATTGGCGCTGGCGGAGCTCACCCCGCAGCCGGCGCGGCCCGCCGCAGGCGGCGCGCTGCCCTTCCCGGCCACGCTTGCCGACGTGCAGCGCGCGGCGGCGCGCGCGATGCTCGAGGCGACCGGCGGCAACCGCTCGGAGGCGGCCCGGCGGCTCGGCATTTCGCGCTCGCGGCTGCAGCGGCTGCTCGAGGGCACCGCCGAACTCGACGGCGCGGAGGGTGACGCGAATTGAGCCAGGTGCCTCGGGGCGGCCCACGGGGTGACGCCCATCACTTTGACGGACAGGCACTTACGGTGGCCCACCGCTTGCTTCGAGTGGAGCCAATCCTCCGCGCAGAAGGACTCCTATGCGACGACTGATCTTCGGGACGGCGGTTTTGGCGCTCGCGATCGCTTGCAGCGACTCGAACGGGACGGGCACAGTCCCTAGTTCGCAGCTCCACTTCGTGGTGCAGGACGCTGCGGCGCCGCCGCTGCTCAATCCTCGAGACACCTTCTACGCGAAGGTGGGCGACAACCGCGAGGTCCGGCTCTACTATCAGGGCGCGGCGCCCGGCGACACCGGCGAGGAGTACCTGCGCTTCGAGGTGCCGAACGACGGCCTGTACCGCAAGCCCAGCGGGGCGCCGTTCGCGCCCGGGGATTCCATCCTGATCACGGTCACCGTGGTCGATCCAGCCGAGTTCGTGTTCAAGTTCGAGCCGGCCGGCCTCCAGTTCAACCCCGCCAACCCCGCGCGTCTGAAGATCGAGTACAAGCACAGCGACCACGACTTCGACGGCGACGGGCAGATCACGGCCGCGGACACGACGATCGAGGACACGCGGCTCGACCTGTGGCGGAGCGAGCCCCCCGAAACGATGTGGCTCAAGATCGGGGCGGTGAAGTTCGAGGAGCTGGACGAGCTCGACGCCAACATCTTCTCGTTCACCCAATACGCCGTCGCGTGGTGATGGGATGCGGTGTCCACCGTGGTGAGCTCGCTTTCCGACGACTCGACGCTCCTGGCGGAACTCCGTACCCTCGCTGAGCGGGGTCGCCACCGAGAGGTGCTGAGCCGGCTCGAGCGACTCTCCCCCGAGACGCTCGAGCGGCGGACCCCGTTCGCTCTGCTCGCCGCGGAGGCGCACGGCCGGCTCGGCACCCACGTAGAAGCGGAGCGTTGGGCGACGCTCGCGCTTGCGATCGCACGCGCACGGGGTGAGCGGCATGCCGAGCTGCGGGCGTGTAACTACAAAGGCGCCATCGCGCTCGAGCGCGGCGACGTGGACGCGGCCGAGCAACACTTCGCCGTCGGGCTCGAGCTGGCGCGGACGCTCTCGGACCACGCCGCCGAAGCGCGCTGTCACAACAATCTCGGGATCATCGCGAACCTGCGGGGGGACCCGCAGGCGGCGCTCGCGAGCTACCAGCTCGCACTGGCCGCGTACCAGCAAGCGGGGCTGGTGCGCGGGATGACCGAGACGCACCACAACATCGGGATCAGCCGAGGTGACCTCGGCGACTACCGCGGCGCCCTGCAAGCCGCGGACGAGGCAGTGCGCCTCGCCGGTCAGGTGAACGACGAAAGCCTCGGGGCGCTCGCGCTGTTCGGTCGCGCGGCGCTGCACCTGCAGCAGGGCGACGCCGATCTCGCAGCGGCCGAGCTCGCCCGGGCCGAGGACGCCTACGAGCGATTGCGCCAGCCTGTCGGCCTCGCCGAGGTGTGGCGACTCCAGGCGGGGGTGGCACGGATGCGCGACGACCTGGGCGCCGCCGTGGCCCTGCTGCGCAAGGCGGCCGACCTCGCGAGCGGGCAGGGAAGCGCCCACACGCTGGCCGAGATCGAGCGCGACCTCGGCGCCGCCCTGGACGCCGGCGGCGACCGCACGGCCGCCCGCGCCGCGTGGGCGCGCGCGATCGCCCTGTACGAGCGCCTGGGGGCGAGCCATGCCGCGCAGCGGATCCGCACGCTCATGGGCGAGCGACCGTAGCGGGATGAAAAAAGGGCGACGCAGGAAGCGCCGCCCATTTCGTCCGCGATGGGACGGGGGTCAGTGCCCGCCGTCAGAATCCTCGTGGTCGTCGTCGAGGCCGTCGACGTCGTCGTCGCGGAAGCCCGTGAACGAGCCGATGATGTTGTCGCGCACCAGGTTCTCGTTCGGGCCGCCCGCGTTGGCCGTGCGGGGGTCCACCAGCGTGGCGCCGTCCGCGAACCAGCCGCCGAGATCGATGCGCACGGTGAGCGTCGCCGCCGATCCCTCGGTCACCGTGAGCGGCGGCTCGAGCGCCAGCTCCTGCTCGGCGTTCAAGTCGCTCGTGTACGTGAAGTCGGTGCCGTTGAAGGTGCCCGTCACCCGGATGCTGATCCGGGCGAAGTCCGGATGGGCGGCCACGAACGCCTGGTCCGCCGCGTCCCCGTCGTCTTCCGGCTTGTGTATCTCGAACTCCACCGCGTCGTACGTGCCGGCGGGAATCGAGGCGGTGAGCATCCGGTCGGTCCCGCCACCCAACGGCACGTCGAAGAGGATCGGTCCGGTCTCGAACTCCTCGCAGGCGTCGTCGTCCTCGCCGGACCCGCCGCACTCGGCCGCTTCGACGCGCTTCAGCTCCACTTCGCGCAGCACCAGCTCCACGCTCGAGAGGACGAGCGTGTTGGTGCCGTCGGTGAACGTCTCCGGGGTTCCGGCCAGCTGCGCCGGGGCGCCCGCCTGGCGGGTCGTGAGGGCCAACCCGACCCGCGCGGTGCCGGCTGGGCCCGCGCCGTCCCCGCATCCGACCAGGGCCAGCGTGGCCCCGATCACCAGAGGAGTGGACCAGTGGTTTCGCATGAGTGCCTCCGAGCTGGAGTGGAATGAGGCCGACGCCCCAGCACGAACGCACGACCCATGCCGTGCCCAGCTTGTGCCCAAGTGGCCGCGGTGTAAGATGCTCATCGAAACCCGGATGCCCCAAAACGAGCCAGGGTGACCCGTCACGTGACAACCGCCGGCCCGGCATCCGCCCGCGCATCGCTCGCTTCGCGCGTGCGGGGCTGGAAAGACGAGGCCTCGGGCCTCGAGCAGCGCCTCAAGGACCTCGAGACGATCGCGCGCAGCCACCGTTTGCGGCGCGTCATGGTCGGGTTCGGGTTCGCCCTGGGCCTGGTCGGGTGGGTGCTCGGCGCGGTGAAGACGGCGCCCTCCACGATGGTGCTCGTCGCCGGCGGCGCGGCGTTCGTCAACGAGCTGCTCGGCCTCATCAACGAGCGCGGCTGGTACCGCTGGTGGTTCGTGTACGGACTGGCGCTGCTCGACGTGATGCTCGTGGCGGTGCTGGTCGTGTGGTTCGGGCACGGCGGGTTCGTGACCGCCTTCTTCATCGCCGTGCTGCCGTACGCGTTCGACCAGGGGCGCACGGTGGGCAACTTCCTGGTGCTCGCCGCCTCGCTCGCCTACCTGGGCGCGAGCGCGCTGCACATCGCGCTGTACGAGCCGGGCGCGAGCCTGTCCGGCGCCGGGCTCGAGACGGTGGTGTTCATGCTGGTGGCGATGGCGCTCAAGCGGATCCCGGCGACGCTGATCGAGCGGATCCGCCACGCCCGCAGCGTCATGGGGGAGGCGGAGCGGGGCTACCTCGCCGTGCGCGCGCCCGCCGCGGAGTCGGACGAGCTCGGGTTCCTGGAGCGGAGCTTCAACCGGATGCTCGAGGAGATCGGGGCCACGATTTCCACGGTGCAGCGCGAGGCCGACGAGGTGGCCGCGTTCGCGGAGGAGCTCGCCGCGTCGGCTCAGGAGCTCCACGCCACGTCGGAGACGGTGACACACACGGCGCAGCGGCTCGCGACGGACCTGGGGAAGCAGCGCGAGGTGGCGGAGGGGGCGCGGGGCGAGAGCGCCAAGGCCGCGGACCAGGCGGAGTCCCTGCGGGTGCGGGCCGAGCTGATGCAGGTGGACGCGGCGCGGCTGGTGGCGGCGGCGGAGCGGGGCCGCGAGCGCGTGGCGCGCGCCAGCCAGACGCTGCGCGCCGTGGGTGAGGAGGTGCGGGCCACGGCCACGACGGTGGCGGGGCTGTCGGGGATGTCGGAGCGGATCGGGGCGTTCGCGCAGACCATCGCGCGGATCGCGCGCCAGACGCACCTACTCGCACTCAACGCGGCGATCGAAGCGGCGCGTGCCGAGCAGCACGGCGAGGGGTTCGCCGTCGTGGCCGACGAGGTGCGGGCGCTCGCCGGGGAAGCGGGGAAGTCGGCGCGCGAGGTGGCGGAGCTGGTCTCGGAGCTGCGGGCCGGCATCGACGCCGCCGCGCGGGCCATGCAATCGGGCGAGGCGAAGGTGCGCGACATCGGGGCGGTGGCCGCCGAGGCGGACGGCGCGCTGCAGGAGCTGCACCAGGGCGTCGAGCTGGTCGGCGACCTCGTCAACGCGGCCGCGGAGGTCTCACGCAGCCAGGCCCAGCGCCTCGCGGAGCTGGCGCAGTCGCTGCATCAGGTAGCCGCGATCTCGAGCGGCTCTTCGCAGATGGCCGACGGCGCCGCCGCCGCCACCCAAGCGCAGATCACCTCGATGGGTGACCTCACGGCCACGTCGCAGCAGCTCGCCCAACTCGCCGAGCGGCTGCGCGCGAGCATCGCCCGGTTCTCGGTGCTGACCCGGGAGCAGGACACGCGGGAGCGCCCCGTGACGCGCGCCGCGGCGGACTGATCACCCCGCCCGGGAAACGCGAGCGGCGTTGGGTCCTTGGTCCCACACTCCCGCGTTCAATGGGTAGAACGCGCGCAGGGCTTCCCGGTACGGGGTGATCAACAGGTCCACGTAGCGCTCGAGCGAGACGTCGAAGGGGAAGCGGCGGCGGAACTCGCCCGCCGTGACGCCCAGCATCGCCTTGAGATGCCGCCCGAAGCTCTGGGGCGAGGAGTAGTCGAGCCGGTACGCGACGTCGGCCACGGACAGCCCCGGATTGCGGAACAGGTGGGCTGCGTGCAGCAGCCGCATCCCGGCGAGATACGTCTTGGGGGAGGGAAGCGCCGCTCGGTAGAAGCGCGACATGAGCGTGCTCGGACACATCCGCAGGTGCCGCGCGAGGCGGCGCACGGTGGACAGCACCGGGGCGAGCCGGGCCAGGGCCTCGAAGAAGACGTGCACGTCGCCGCTCGCGTCGCTGCCCAGCGCGGGCACGACGCGCGCGAGGATCCGGGCGGCGACGGGGGAGGCCGGATGGCCCACCAGGTCGCGCAGGCGGCGCCAGCCGGCGGGCTCGGTGCAGTCCACCGCCGTGCGCACGCCGGTCGCACCCAGCTTGAGCAGTGTGTCGGTGGCTTCGCGGTCGTGCCGGGACACGAGCGCCACCGCCGGGATCGCGGGGAACTCGCGCACGAAGCGGGCGACCGCCGGCAGCTCGGTCCCGCGGCAGGTGTGCACGGAGAGCACGAGCGCGTCCACGCGCTTGCGTCGCGCCGCGCGCAAGGCGTCGCGGAACGAGCTTGCGTGCAGCGTGGTGAAGCAGCCGTCCCCCGCGGCATCGATCCGCGGGCGTTCGGGCGGCGACAGGACGGTGCAGACGGTCACCATGCGGGAGACATCCTAGCGTGAGCGCATCAACCTCGGGTCAAGCCGCGCCCCCGCCCGGTCGGGGGGCCGCCGCGGCCCCCGGCGGCGACTCAACCTCGCGTCAACGTGCGGCGCTCACCGAGCGGCTGCGCCGTCACGTCGCGGCGCTCGAAGGCGTGCGCCATCCCACGGCGGCCCCCGAGCGCCACCGCGCCGCCCGCGAGTACGTCGCCGCCCAGCTCCGCGCCGCGGGTTTCGCGGTCGAGCTCGCCCCGTTCACGTTCCGCGGCCGCATCCACCACAACGTCGTGGCGAGCGCGGCGGGCCGGGACGCGCGCCGCCCCCGCCTGCTCGTGGGGGCGCACTACGATTCCACCCCGCACACGCCCGGCGCCGACGACAACGCGAGCGGCGTCGCGGCGCTGATCGAATGCGCGCGCCTCGTCGCGCCGCGCGCGCCGGAGGCGGGGCTCGAGTTCGTGGGATTCGACCTCGAGGAGCTGCAGACGACCACCTATCGGGTGGGGAGCCGGCGGTTGGCGCGCGAGCGTCGAGCCGGCGGCGTGGCGCTGGCCGGCGCGCTGGTCCTCGAGATGGTGGGCTACCGCGACCCCACCCCCGGCGCCCAGATCGTGCCGCCCTTCCTCGGCATCGACGTGCCGCGCACCGGCGACTTCCTCGCCGCGGTGGGCGACACGCAGTCACGCGTGCTGCTCGACGGCTTCGTCGCGGCGGCGCGCGCGGCGGTGCCGGAGCTGCCGATCGTTCCGTACCGCACGCGGCTGCGCGGCTGGCTGCTGCCGCTCACCCGGCTCTCCGACAACGCCTCGTTCTGGGACGCCCGCTACCCGTCGCTCATGCTCACCGACACCGCGTTCCTCCGGAACCCGCACTATCACCGGACGAGCGACACCGGCGCGACGCTCGACTTCGACTTCATGGCGCAGGTGACCGAGGCGACCGCGGGCGCCGTCGCGAGGCTGGCCGGTGGAGCGTAAGCGCCGCGTAGCGCTCGCACTCGCCGCGGCCGCCCTCGCGCTCGCGGCCGGCGGCGCCTTCTGGTTCACGCGCTTCGCCTCGGAGCTGCGCCGCGATCCGGGGGCCGTGTATCGGGAGACGGGAACGCTCGACAAGCTGCTCAAGCGCGGGAACGACGCCGAGCGCGCGGGAGACCGCGGCACGGCGATCACCACCTACCGATTCGTGATCGCGGTCGGCCAGGGAGAGCGGGCCCACGCCGCCGAGCTCGCGCCCTACGTCGCGGCGGCCCGGGCGGGGCTCAGGCGGTTAGGAGTACCCGATACACTTCCAGGTCTGCCGCGCTGAAGCACACGAACCGCACCAGCTCCACGCACGTGGGCCGATCGAGCGCCTGCCGCACGGTGGTCACCGCGATGCGCGCCGCCTGCTCGATCGGATAGCGGTACGCGCCCGTGCTGATGGAGGGAAACGCGATCGAGCGGACCCCGTGCTCGGCCGCGAGCTTCAACGAGTTGACGTAGCAACCGCGCAGCAGCTCGGGCTCGCCCCGGGTGCCGCCGTTCCACACCGGGCCGACGGTGTGGATCACCAACCGCGCGGGGAGCCGGTAGCCCCTGGTGATCCGCGCCTCGCCGGTGGGGCAGCCGCCGAGCCTGCGGCACTCCGCCAGGAGCTCGGGCCCCGCCGCGCGGTGGATCGCGCCGTCCACGCCGCCGCCGCCCAGCAGCGTCGTGTTGGCGGCGTTGACGATCGCGTCGACCTGCTGGCGGGTGATGTCGCCCTGCACCACCTCCATCGTGGGAGTCACGGGCGGTAAGGGACGGTAGAAGGCGGTAGAGGGCGGTAAAGGTTCATCACGGGACTAGCTCCGGCGTCAGTATCCACTTCACTCGCCAGCCATCCTCCGTGCGCCCCAGGCACACGATCCCGCCCGTCCGAAACGCTACGATCTCGCGGGCGGGGTCACTCAGGATGAGCAGCGACGCGAGTCGGCTGAGGTGGGGCAGATGGCCGACGAGCATCATGGGCTCCGTGGCCGCGGCCACGAGTCGCGCCGCCACGGCCGGGTCGTCGAGCGGGGCGAGACCGGCGACCTCCGACGCGCCGCCGGGCGGCCGCAGTTCGGCCGCGAGGATGTCAGCGGTCTCCCGGGCGCGGAGCTTGCCCGAATGGCCGATGCGCGTCACGCGGACGCCGGCGCGGGCCGCGGCGCTCGCCACGCGCGCGACCTCGTGGCGCCCCCGGTCCGTCAGCGGCCGGGCCGGGTCTGCGGTTTCGGGCTTCGCCTCCCCGTGCTGGACGAGGTAGAGGTCCACCGTTCCCCAAGATACGCCGCGCCCTCGAAACGCGCGCCGCGGCTTGGCTTTCGGGCTGTCTGGCCCGCCCCGCCGCCGGGCCCTATTGTTGAACACTCGCCAACGGGCGCCGCGTGCGGTGGCCGCCCACTCCGGTCGCGCTCCGGCCGCGACCCCGCTGGTACACCGGGATGCGCGCACCATGCCCGGACGCGACCTGATCGAGCGGGTTCGCAAGGCCCTGGGGGACCGTTACACCGTGCTCACGGCGGTGGGTCGGGGTGGGAACGCGTCCATCTTCGCCGCGCACGACGGCGCCGGCGCCCAGGTGGCGATCAAGGTGCTCCATCCTGAGCTCGCGGTGTCGGTCGCCGCCGACCGGTTCCTGCGCGAGATCCGCTACGCGTCGCAGCTCAACCACCCGCACATCGCCCCGCTGCTTGACAGCGGGGAGACCGACTACCTGCTCTGGTTCGTCATGCCCTACCTCCCGGGCGAGACCCTGCGGCAGGCGCTGCGGCGCGAGCGGCGGCTCGCGATCCCGCCCGCCGTGCGTGCCGCCTGCGAGGTGCTCGACGCATTGGAGCACGCGCACGCCCACGGCATCGCCCACCGCGACATCAAGCCGGACAACATCGTCCTCTCCCCGCAGGGCGCGGTGCTCGTGGACCTGGGGATCGCGCGCGCCATTGCCACGTCGGGGGACGACCGCGTGACCCGCAGCGGGTTCGTGGTCGGCACCGAGGAGTACATGAGTCCGGAACAGGCGGGGGGGGTCCCGGACGTGGACGGCCGGACCGACCTGTACTCGCTGGGAGTGGTCCTGTTCGAGTGCCTCGCGGGCCGTCCCCCGTTCTCGTCGCCGAGCGCGGCGGCCGTGCTCGACATGCAGCAGCACCACGCGCCGCCCGATCTCCGCCACCTGCGGCGCGACGTGCCGCCGCCGCTCGCCGCCGCGATCGCCCGCGCGCTCGCCAAGGCGCGCGACGAGCGGTGGCAGACCGCCGCGGAGATGCGGGAGGGGCTGGCCCGCTTCGCGGAGGGTGCGTGAGCCGGAGGGGGCAGGGGGGACGGGGGACGATGGCGGCCCTGGTCTTCCTGGTCGTCGCAGCGCCCGTCCACCTGACCGCCCAATGTCCCGACGGCTCGCCGCCGCCCTGCCGCCGGGCGGGGGTCGCGCTCGACACGGCCCGCTACGTCATCTTGCCGTTCGCGCACCGCGAGGGCACCGCGACAGCGGCGCTCGACGGGGCCGACTGCGCCGAGCTTCTGACGGAGGCCTTCGAGCGCTGGACCGACGTGCGCCTTGCCGACAAGACGCGAGTGTACGACGCCCTCGCGCGCCGCCGCAGCGGCGCCCCGTTCCGGATCCCGTTCGACGCCGGCCTCGAGATCGCGCGCCGCCTCGGCGCCGGCAAGCTGGTCATGGGACAGCTCTGGGCCTTCGAGGGCACGCTGCGGCTCACGGCGAGCCTGTACGATGCGGCGCGCGGCGGACCGCCGTTGCGCGAGGCGAAGGCGCGCGTGCCCGCGCAGGCCGGGCACGTGGGGGCGGCTTTCAACGCGCTCGCTGATTCCCTGCTCGGCGTGCTGGTCGAGGCCGCGGGCGGCGCGGGCGCCGAGCAGACGAGCTCGCTCCGAGCCCTCACGGCCAACAACGCCGGCGTCCGCGCCGTCCGGGCCTGGGACCTGGCGGGAGGGGCGCGACACTTCCGCGCGGCCATCGCGGCCGACTCGGCGTTCGCGCACGCCTACCTGTGGCTGGGCCAGACGCTGCTCTGGGCGGCCGACTCGAGCCCGCAGGCGGCCTGGGATCGCGGCGCCATCGCGCGCCGCGCCACGGACCTCCTGCCCCGGCTCGGCGCCACGGATCGGGCGCTGCTCCTCGCCCAGCAGGCGATGTTCGAGCGCCGCTGGCCCGACGCGTGCACCCGCTACCGGGAGATCCTGGCCGCCGATTCTACGAGCTTCGCCGCGTGGTACGGGCTCGCCGAGTGCAACGCGGGGGATCCCGCCGTGATCCGGGACGCGCGCGACACCACGCGCTACGTCTTCCGCGGGAGCTGGCACACGGCGGTGCAGGCATATCGCCGCGCGCTCCTGCTCGCGCCGTCTTTCAACCTCACGTCCGAGGGCCGGTTCGTGCTCGAGCGCCTGCCGCGCCTGCTGCTCGCGGAGCGCTGGTTCTGGCGCGGGGGGCGGTACGGTGACGAGGCGTACTGGGCATTTCCCGAGCTCCAGGCCGACACCTTCGCGTTCTACGCCGTTCCGGGCGCCGTCGCGGCGCACGGCAACGCCGAGCCAGCGAGCCACGGAGCGGCCGTCGCGAAGAGCCGCCGCATCTTGCTCGAGATCGTCACGCCCTTCCTGGACGCGTTCCCCGACGCGCCGGCGACGCACCGGTTGCTCGGCCGCTACCTCGAACTGAGCGGCAGGCTCGTCCCCGCGGTCGGCGAGCCGCGCTCAGCGCTCGACGAGCTCGCCGCCGCCCAGCGGCTGGAGCGCCGACCGGCCGACCGCGCGCGCGACGCGGCCGACCGCGTCCGCCTGCTCGTCAAGGCGGGTGAGTTCGCGCCGGCACGTCGGCTGGGGGACTCGCTGCTGCACGCCGTGCGGTCCCCCACGGTGGGGCTCGCCGGCGTCGCGGTGCTGCTCGGCCGTCCGTCGCTCGCCGGGCGGCTGCTCGCCCTCGACGATACGGCCGGGCTCCCGAGCAGTGCGGACAACCAGCCGGCGAGGTCTCCGCTGCCGGCGGCGCAGGCGGGCCTCCGGCTGCTCGCGTACGCCGCGGTCGGCGCGCCGCGCGAGAGCATCGCCGCCTACGAGCGACGAGTCGCCGAGAGCATTTCGGGATCACCCGCCGCAAGCCGTGCGCGCGTGCGCAGCGCGCTGCTCGACGTGCCGGCTCAGCTCGTCTTCGACGAATTGGGTCTCAGGCCGGCGCACCGCGCCGGGCCCCCCGGGCCGAGCTGGGCGATGGCGATGCAATGGGCCCTCGGTCACGGCGATACGGCCCTGGTGCGGGCGCACCTCGACTCCCTGCTCGCGGAGCGCGGTGGCCGGCCGTACGCGGGCGACGCGACGCCCGACGGAGTATATCTCACCGCCCGCCTGTTCCTCGCCGTCGGCGACACGGCGACCGCAGCGCGCGCCCTCGACGCCCCGCTCGACAGCCTGGTCGCGGCACCCACCGCCCTGCTGCGCTATCTGCCGCTTCCCGGTGCGCTGGTGCGCATGATGGCGCTGCGGGCGGAGCTGGCCGCCGCGCGCGGCGAGCGAGACGTCGCGCGCCGGTGGGCCGGCGCCGTCGTCGCGCTGTGGTCGGGCGCCGAGCCGGCGCTGCAGCCCACGGTAGCTCGGATGAGACGCATCCTGGAAGGCACCAAGTAGTGAGACGTGTCCTCGGAAAGGGAGGGGCTATGCGGACGCGCGGAGCGTGGCTGTGGCGACTGGCCTTTATCGCGATGGGGGCGGCGTCGGCATGCAGGAGGGAGGAAGCGAACGTTTATCCGGCGGCTCCTTGTTTCTCCACCATCCCGACACTCGACACACTCCACGCGCTCACCTTCGATCCCGTGTTCGGTGCCGCGGACACGCAGTTCGTGGACTTCGTGAATCGGCAACTCGGGCAAGGCAAGCTGCGGGGCTCGATCGAGCCGCAGACCAGCGCGTGGAGTGGGACTGTCTACGCGGCCCTCAAGAGAAAACAGGGGTGCATTATCGCCCGCATCGGGACCGAGCAGCGGGTGCCTGATAAGCCGTTCTTCGGAGCGACCCATGCGTACTGGTGGATCCAAGGTGACCCCGACAGTGCGACCGGGAAATCGGTGTTCATCCCCGACGACTCGACGATCACTCAGCGGTACATCACCGACGTGCGGTTCACGAAACATCGCGGTCATCATTGGACCCAATCGATCTCCAAGTTCAAGCCGGGGAGTCTGTACGGCTGGAGCGTGTGCGGCGACATGTGCTGCGAGTCGCGGTTCTAGCAAGGCGATCCGCTTGCGACCGAGTGCCCCAGGTGACATAGTGGGGGCCACTTGCATCCGGCCATGCCCGCCGATCCGCTCTTCGACCGCCTGGCACGCGCGCTCGCGGGCCGCTATCACCTGACTCGCGAGCTCGGCCGGGGCGGGATGGCGACGGTCTACCTCGGCACCGACCTCAAGCTCAACCGCCCCGTCGCCATCAAGGTGCTCCCGCCCACGACCCGCGCGTACCTCGGGAGCGGGCGGTTCCAACGGGAAGTGCTGGTCGCCGCTCAGCTCTCTCATCCCCACATCGTTCCTCTGTTCGAAGCCGACGAGGCCGACGGGTTGCTGTTCTACGTGATGGAGTACGTGGAGGGCGAGTCCCTGAAGGATCGCCTGGCGCGGGAAGGACCGCTCGCTGTCGGGGAGGCGATCCGGATCGCTGCCGAGGTGGGCGACGGCCTGCAGTACGCCCACAAGCACGGGGTGATCCACCGTGACGTGAAGCCGGGAAACATTCTGCTGGCGCACGGCCATGCGCGGGTGGCCGACTTCGGAATCGCGAAGCTTGTGGAGGGCAGCCGCCCCGCGGACCGGACGTCGTCCACCGGCAGCGGGATCACGGTGGGCACGGCGGAGTACATGAGCCCGGAGCAGGCGAGCGGCTCCGAACACATCGACGCCCGCGCGGACGTGTACGGCCTCGCGGCGGTGCTGTATGAGATGCTCGCCGGCGAGCCGCCGTTTACGGGGCCCAGCGTGCAGGCGATCGTCGCACGGGTGCTGAACGAGCCGCCGCGGCCGATCCGCACCATCCGGCCCGGCCTGCCGGCGCACGTCGAGCGCGCGCTCGCCGCGGCGCTCGCCAAGGTGCCGGCCGACCGCCCGCCCTCGGCGCGCGCGTTCGTGGACACGCTGACGGGCGCCACCGCCGACCGGCGGCGCGCGAGGCGGTCCCGCGGGCTCGGGGCAACCGTGGGCGCGCTGGTGATCGCCGGCGTGGGGATTCTGGTGTGGGTCGTCGGCCGCCGCCCACCCGCTGGCGCGAGACCTCCACGGGGCATGGTCCTCGTGCCCGCCGGGGTGTATCCAGTCGGAGGCGCGCCGTGGCGGAGCCCGACGATGGTGCGGCTCGATTCCTTTTACGTCGACTCGACCGAGGTCACCGTAGACGCCTACAGGCACTACCTCGACTCGACGCGCAGCCAGCCCCCCTGGACGCGCACGCCGCCCGCCGGCTGGCCGGTGACGGGGATGCTTTGGGCGGAAGCGTTGGCCTACTGCGCGTGGCGCCACCCCGGGGGACGGCTGCCGACCGAGGACGAGTGGGAGGCGGCCGCCCGCGGCCCGCAGGGCCTCCGTTACCCGTGGGGTGACACGTGGGTGCGGGGACGCGCCAACGCGGACTCGTTGCGGGAGGGGTTCGCGGCGGCGGGGGCCGACAGCCTCGGACGTTCTTGGATCGGCGCCGTCGATTTGAGCGGGAACGCGTGGGAGTGGACCGCCACCGAAGCGCGGGGGCCGACTGGGGATCTCGGGCACGTCATCAAGGGCGGCGCCTTCGATTCACCACCCCAGAGCGCCTCGGCGGCATTCCGCGCCATCTTCCCGGACCGCCCCCCGCGGCTCGCCCACACCGGGTTCCGGTGCGCGCGCAGTATGGCCACGCCGCCCGCGCCGAATACGTCGCCCGCCAGCGTAGCGGTGCTGTACTTCGACAGTCCAGACACGGCCGACACCTACCTCGCCGATGGCCTCACCGAGGCGATCATCACGAGTCTCGGCCAGGTCAAGCGCCTGACGGTCAAGTCCCGCAACGCCGTGCACCGCTTCCGCGGCACGCCCACCGACGATCCAGCGGCCCTCGGAAGGGCGCTCGGCGTCGGGTACCTCGTGACCGGCAGCGCGCGCCGCGTCGGGCGCGGGCTGCATGTCAGCGCGGAGCTGCTGCGGGCCGCGAACGGCGTGCACATCTGGGGCGCGCAGTACGATCGCGGCGACACCGCGCTGCAAGCCGTGCAGGGAGAGATCGCGCGCGCCGTGGCGACGGCTCTCGCCGGAGAGCTCGCGCCCGCCGAGCAAACGGCGCTCGTTCGCTGGTCGACGCGGGACCCTGGGGCGTACGACCACTTCCTGCGGGGGAACTACCAGCTCGCGCAGCGGACGCCCCGGGCGGTGCGCCAGGCCATCGACGAGTACGGGACCGCCGCGCGGCTCGACCCCGGGTTCACCCCGGCACTGGCGCGCGTCGCGGTGGGCTACGGGCTGTTCCTCGACTGGGGCTGGCCGTACCCCGGCCTGGCGGCCGACCGGGTCCTCGAGCGCGGGGTCGCGGCCGTCGACGCCGCGCTGCGCCAGGACTCCGGGGCCGCCGACGCGTGGATGGCCCGGGGATTCCTGCTCACCTTCCGCAACCCGCGCAGCTTCGCCGGAGTGCGCCAGGCGCTCGAGCGCGCCATCGCGCTCGATCAGGGGAACGCCGAGGCGTATCATCTGTACGGCATGGCGCTGCTGTGGCTCGGCCAGGATTCGGCGGCGGCGGAGATGTACCACCGCGCACTCGAGCGTGAGCCCGAGCGGCCGATCACGCTTTTCAACCTCGGGCGGGTCGCCATGCGGCAGAACCGCTTTCCTGACGCCCGGCGCTGGGCCGACAGCGCCCTCGCGCTCGACCCCGGCGCCGACTATGCGTACGTACTCCGCGCCGTCGCAGAGCTGCGGCTGGGGAACCACGTCGAGACGCGCGCCGACGCCGAAACCGGCGCGCGCCTGCACGGAGGGTTCCGGGTCCCCGCCGAGGCGGTCCTGGCGCTGGCCGAGCTCCAGGCGGCCGACACGCCCGCCGCACGAGCCCGGGTCGAGCGCCTGGAGCGCGAGATCAGGGCCGCGAACGAGCGCACGATCACAGACGCGGCATGGGTCGGGCGGGCGCTCGTGGCGTTGGGCGAGCCGGAACGCGCACTCGACCTGCTCGAACGAGTCCGCCCCCGCGGCGGCCGGCTGTGGTTCTACCTCCGGGCGCCAGAGTTCGACCCGGTGCGGGCGAATCCACGGTTCCAGCGGCTGGTGCAGGAGTCACGGCCGCCATGAGGGGCGACCTTCCGTCCTTCCGTCGTTCCGTCGCTGTTTGCTTCTCGCTCCTTGCAGCCTGCCAGCCCCAGGCGCGCCGCCTGCTGCTCCTCGATCTCACGCTCTCCGACCCCACCGTCCTGAGCGGCACCGCCCAACCGTGGCGCGACGCGGGGTACACGGTCGAGTACCGGCGGTTCTACCCTCACCTCGCGCGTGCCGATCTGGAGCGCTACCGCACGGTGATCCTGCTGCTCGGACGGGAGCCCGAGGCGCCCTCCGACGCCCTGACGGCGGGGGACCTGGCGCTCCTGAACGAGTGGGTGCGGCGGGGCGGGGCGGTCGTGCTCGGCTACGACGCCGACGGAGAGGGCTACCAGGACCGTTGGACGGCGAATCGCTGGCTCGAGTTCGAGGGGGCGGGCATCTCGATCGGCGATCGCCTGCTCGAGGACACGACCGCGCGCCCCCCGACCACGACAGGTCGGCCGCAGCCGTGGGCGCAGGCGCGCACGGTGGGGGGCGAGCCGCTGGGCTCGGTCTACGATCCCTTCCCCATGGACCGCAATCACGCCGTCGGCGTCCGGGACCCCTCGCAGCTCCTCGCGGTGACCGGCCGCCACAGCTTCGTGCGGGTGACGCACGAGACGGCGACGCGGGCCGGCGCCAGCGTGGCGGCCGCCACGCGGGTGGGGGACGGGCTGGTCGTCGTGCTAAGCCGCCACGCCCTGGGCGCGCTCGGCCCGCAGTTCCGGCCCACCACGGCGCCCGTCCTCCAGCCGGACGCCTTGAGACGAACCCACGACTTCCTCACGGCGCTCGCGCGCTGGACCCGCCGCCCGGCCGAGTGGGCGCATGTCCCGCCCGCCGCCCACGGCGTCCCGCTGAGCCTCGCCCAGGCTCCGATGCCGGTCGAGCTCGCGCCCCCGCCTCTTGCCGCCCCGGAGAGCGCGACCCTGACCGCGCTGCCGGCGCCCACGAACCGGGCTCTGACGCGCGCCACCAGCATCCCCGATTGGCTGCGGCAGCAGGGCATGCGCGTGTTGTGGGTGCCGCTGCTCGAGACGCGCGAGGGGCGGCCCGTCCCACGGCCCCCGGGCGCGCTCGACTCGCTCGTGGCGTTCCTCGATGCCGGCGGGTTCAACCTCGTCGCTGGGGACGCGAACCCCGAGGACGCGGATTCGCTGCATGCACGCTGGGAGGAGCGCGACGCCGTGCGCCGCGCCTGGGCGGACGCCGTGAACCGCCTGCAGCCGACCAGCGTCGCATGGATCCCGGCGTTCGACGCCGCCGGCGCACGGTGGGCATCGGGCGACTCGTCGCGGGGGCCGCGGGGCGAGGCGTTCGCCACGCCGTGCGCCTTCGATTCGACGCTGTGGAACGGGTCGCTCGCCGCGGCCTACGCGGCGCTCGGCCGGCTCGCCGCGGACCAGCGCAATCTCGTGATCGCCCTCGGGCTCGACCTGTGGGATGCGCATCCGCGGGCCGCGGAGTTCTGCGACGAGGCGTGGCGCCGCACCCTCGCGCGCATCAGGCGCGGCACCGTTCTCGACTCGTTGCCGCCCGTCGCGCGCTACCCGGCGTTGCGCGACGCGGGGCTCTTGCCAGCCTATTACCGCGCCCTCGAGGACGAGATGGCCGCGCACGCCGCGGTGCTGCGGGATCGGGTGCTGAAGCAGCGCAGCGACCTCTATTTCGCGTTCCGGCTGCGCACGCTGCCCGCGGACTGGTTCACGCTCGGTCTGCTGCGCGGATTCGCGCTGCCCGATCGCCCCATCCTCGTGTTCACACCCGAGGTCCGCACGCGCGAAGCGTTGGCCCGGTACCGAGCCCGCGGCCTGAACCTGGTGCACGCCGTCGTGCTGGTGCCGCCTGCGCTGCGGGCGCGTGACTGGTCGGGGCTCAAGCGCATCATTTTCGAGGACAACGACGGCTTCTGGCTCGCCGCGGAAGATGGCCGGGCCGGGGGGCGCGGCTGGGGTCCGGAGGGCTGGGGGGTCCCGATCGACACGCTGACCCGCCTGATCCGCCGCCTGGCACGCTAGGCTTGCCCCAACCCTTCCGGCGCCGGTACCTTTGTCACCGGGTGGCGGTAGGGCGTGATGGTCGCGGCATGCCAGTTGAAACGGTATGCTGAGGAAAGTCCGAGCTCCACAGGGCAGACTGCCAGGTAACACCTGGGCGCCGCAAGGCGACGGATAGGGCCACAGAAAACAGACCGCCCTTTGTCCAAGGGTAAGGGTGAAACGGTGGGGTAAGAGCCCACCGCGCGTCTGGCAACAGGCGCGGCACGGTAACCCCCAGTCGGAGCAAGGCCAAGTAAGCAGCGAGACCCGGCCCGGGTCGTTCGAGCTGCGGGTAGGCCGCGTGAGGTGGCTGGCGACAGCCATCCCAGAGAGATGACCATCTATCCGCTACCGGCGGGTAAACAGAACTCGGCTTATGGCCCTACCGCCCACCTCTTCATGAGTTCGCCGTCCAGACCTTACCCCGCGCAATGGGAGCAGGTGGCGGACCTGCGGGTATTCCGCACGACCGCCCACGAGTGGGAGAAGCTGATCGGCTGGCGCGCCGACATGCGCAAGCGCGGGTGGAAGCTGCTGCGCGTTTCGAGCGAGGGCAGCGAGATGGTGGCCATCTTCGGCCGCACCAAGAGCGAGCGCGCCTCCGCACCCGAGACGGCTTGAGCACGAGCGACATGACCCGTCGGCTGTTGTGCCTGACGGCGGCGCTCGCCGCCGCGTGTGCGTCGGGGAGCCGCGGCACGGCTTCCGCGCCGGGGCCGGGCGCGACGCCCTACGGCCCGGCCTCGGTGACGCGGCCGGAGGACGCGATCCGCTACGGTCCGAGTGCCGTGCGCTACAGCGTGCACCGGCAGCTTCACATCCAACAAGGCGTTGGTGAGCAGGTCCACACACAGGACCTCGGCACCCGGGCCTTTCTCACGGTCGCGATCGCCGGGCCGCCGGATGGGACCGGCTATCCAGCGACGTTCACGGTGGATTCGATCATTGCCGATTCGGGGACGGCAGCACAGCTCACGGCGACCCTCAGCCGCGCCAAGAAGCTCGTGTTCGCCGGACGCGTGGCGCCGAGTGGCGAGTTCGTCAACTCGGTGCCGTCGGACAGCGCCGTCGCCCAGTCATTCGTTCAGCTGCTCGGTGGCTTCCGCGACTTCCTGCCGCGTATCCCGCCCGGAGGGCTGGAACTCGGCTCGGCATGGTCCGACACCCTGGACCGAACTCAAAAGGGCGGAGGCCTGGAGATGACCTTGCAGGCGATCACGCAGGGACGCGCCGCCGCATGGGAAGATCACGCGGGAACACGCTGCCTGCGGGTCGAGGGAACCGTGTCCTACAACCTCGCCGGCAAGGGCCAGAGCGGTGGGCAGCCCATGGAAGTTGCGGGACGCGGCATGGGCAGCGGGTTCTCCTTCATCGCCAGCGGCGGCCGGTTCCTGGGCGCCGAATCGCGTGACTCGGCGAACCTGACGTACCGCTTCCTCATTCAGGGTGTGGCACTCCCCGTCATCCAGGT
>DASWDP010000174.1:0-7206 GCA_036395195.1 Gemmatimonadales bacterium
GTACGCCACCGCCAAGGA
Source organism: Gemmatimonadales bacterium (assembly GCA_036395195.1). Lineage (GTDB taxonomy): Bacteria > Gemmatimonadota > Gemmatimonadetes > Gemmatimonadales > GWC2-71-9 > AG41. Next base: position 19 of record DASWDP010000174.1, read on the forward strand.
CCGCCGCTTCGCGCCGACGCCGCTGGGGGAGACGGTGTGGCAGGTGATGAAGCGCTCGTTCCCCGATGTGTTCGAGGTCGGCTTCACGGCGCAGATGGAGGACGAGCTCGACAAGGTGGAGGAGGGCGATCTCGCGTGGCAGCAGGTGCTGGGCGACTTCTGGGGGCCGTTCTCGAAGGCGCTCGACGCCGTGGACGTGCAGCAGCTCATCCACGACGTGCACGACCTGTCGGGGCTCCATAAGGAAAAGTGCCCGACGTGCGGCAGCGGCCTCGTGGTGAAGAGCGGGCGGTTCGGCCCGTTCATCGCGTGCGCCCGCTACCCCGAGTGCCGGTTCACGCGACCGCTGCGGCGCGACAAGGTGCCCGACAAGCCGACGGACGAGAAGTGCCAGGAGTGCGGCGCGCCGATGGTGATCAAGACCGGGCGCTACGGAGAGTTCCTCGCGTGTACGCGCTTCCCCGCGTGCAAGCACACGCGGCCGGTGCCCCTGGGGGTGAAGTGCCCGAAGTGCGGGATCGGCGACCTCGCCGAGCGGCGCACCAGGAAGGGTCGGAACTTCTTCGGCTGCCTGCGCTATCCGGAGTGCGACTACTCGACCTGGAACAAGCCGGTCCCGGTCGCCTGCCCGAGCTGCGGGTTCGTCGGGATGGAAGAGAAGCAGACCAAGACCAGGGGAGCCTCGCGCAAGTGCCTGAAGTGCGGACACGAAGTGGCGGTCGAGGAGGCCACGCCGGCGGAGTCGGTCGCGATGTAGGGGCACGGCATGCCGTGCCCCTACGCGCGACCGTGGTCGGGGGCGGGCTCGCGGGCAGTGAGGCCGCCTGGGCGCTGGCCGAGCGCGGTATCGCCGTCACGCTCCGGGAGATGCGGCCCCTCCGCCCGACGCCCGCGCACCAGACCGACCGCCTGGCCGAGCTCGTCTGCAGCAACTCCTTCAAATCGGTCGAGCTCACCAACGCCCACGGGCTGCTCAAGGCCGAGATGCGGCGCCTCTCGAGCATCGTGCTCGAGGCGGCCGACGCGGCGCGGGTGCCCGGCGGCGCGGCCCTCGCCGTGGACCGGGTCGCCTTCTCGCAGGCGGTGCACGACCGGGTGACCGGCCATCCCGGCGTCACGCTGGTGCGCGGCGAGGCGACCGAGCTTCCGTCCCCCGGCGTGGTGGCGACCGGGCCCCTCACCTCCGAGGCGCTCGCGGCGGCGATCGCGCAGCGGCTCGACGCCCGGGCGCTCGCGTTCTTCGACGCCATCGCGCCGATCGTCGCGGCGGATTCGCTCGACCACGACCGCCTGTTCCGCGCGTCGCGGTACGGCAAGGGCGGCGGCGACGACTACTTGAACGCCCCGCTCAGCGAGGAGCAATACGACGCCTTCGTCGCCGCGCTGCGCACGGCGGAGCAGTACCAGCCGCACCACGAGTTCGACCGCACGCCCTACTTCGAGGGCTGCCTCCCCGTCGAGGAGATGGCCGCGCGCGGACGGGACGTGCTGCGCTTCGGGCCGATGAAGCCGGTGGGGCTGGTGGACCCCCGGGGTCGCGCCCGGGGTCACTCGGAAGAGATGTACGCCGTGGTCCAGCTCCGGCAGGAGGACCGCGCCGGGCAGATGTGGAACCTGGTGGGCTTCCAGACCCGTCTCAAGGTGCCGGAGCAGCAGCGGGTGTTCCGGATGATCCCGGGGCTCGAGGCGGCGGAGTTCCTGCGCTTCGGGAGCATCCACCGGAACGCCTACATCAACTCGCCGCGGGCGCTCACGGCGCACCTCTCTGCCAGGGACGATCCCACGCTGCTCTTCGCCGGCCAGCTCACGGGCGTCGAGGGCTACACCGAGTCCGCCGCCACGGGGATCCTCGCGGGGATCAACCTGGCGCGCCTACTCACGGGCGAGGAGCCCGCGGCGCCGCCGCCCACGACGATGCTGGGCGCGTTGTACCGCTACGTCCACGCGGCCGACCCGGACCGCTTCCAGCCGATGAACGCCAACTTCGGCCTGCTCGAGCCGCTCGAGCGGCCGGTGCGCGACAAGGCGCGTAAAAAGGAACTGCTGGTGCAGCGTGCGCTGGCGGAGATGGACGTCTTCGCGCGTGAACTTGGAGTGGAGGTGCGGGCGTGATGTGTTCCCAGGCTGAAGCCTGGGCTCGGCACGGCACTGTCCTTAAGGACAGCGATTCGCCGAGCCCACCCTTCAGGGTGGGAATACCGTGACGCAGGCTACGATCCCCGAGATCGCCGACTTCGTCGCGTTCCTCGCGAAGGAGCGGAACGACTCCCCGCACACCGTCAAGGCGTACGCGCGCGACGTGCGGGACTTCGCGGCGTTCTGCGGCCGCTACTACGGCGGAGCGTGGGGCTGGGCCGGCGTGGACCGCCTGGCGATCAGGGGCTGGCTCGGCGCGCTGCAGCAGCGCGGCCTTGCGAAGCGCTCCGCCGCCCGCGCGCTGTCGGCGCTGCGGACGTTCTACCGGTTCCTGAACGCCACGCGGGGCGTCGAGGTCAACCCCGCCAAGGCGGCGCGCACCCCGAAGGCCGAGCGGCACCTCCCCGTCCACCTGGACCGCGCGGAGGTGGATCTGCTGTTCGCCGAAGCCGAGCGCCGGGCGACGGCGGGCGGGTTCACGGAGGTCCGGGACCTGGCGATGCTCGAGTTGTTCTACTCCACCGGCATCCGCCTCGCCGAGCTGGCGGGGCTGAACGATCCGGACGTGGACCTCGTCGCCGACCAGGTGAAGGTGCGGGGCAAGGGCAAGAAGGAGCGCATCGTGCCGCTCGGCAGCCACGCGGGGCGGGCGCTGCGGCGGTATTTCCGCCAGCGCGACGCGCTGAGCCCGATGGGAACGCGCGACCGCCGTGCGGTGTTCGTGGGGCGGCGCGGGCGCCGGCTCACGCCGCGCGGTGTGCAGCTCGCGGTCAAGCGGCTGCTCGGCGCGCTGGCCCGGGGGCGCGAGCTGCACGTCCACTCGCTGCGGCATTCGTTCGCCACCCACCTGCTCGACGCCGGAGCCGACCTGCGGGCGGTGCAGGAGCTCCTGGGCCACGCCTCGCTCGGAACGACGCAGGTGTATACTCATACGTCGGTGGAACGGTTGAAGAAGGTGTACCATCAAGCCCATCCCCGGGCATGAGGGACATGGAGCGGATCCACGGCACGACCATTCTCTGCGTCCGCCGCGACGGGCACGTCGCCCTCGGGGGGGACGGCCAGGTCACGATCGGCGACACCGTGATGAAGGCCAACGCCAACAAGGTGCGCACGCTGAAGGGCGGGAAGATCCTCGCCGGCTTTGCGGGCGCCGCGGCGGACGCGTTCACGCTGTTCGAGAAGTTCGAGGAGAAGCTGGAGCGCTATCCCGGCAACCTGCCGCGGGCGGCGGTCGAGCTGGCGAAGGATTGGCGGTCCGACCGGGTGCTGCGACGCCTCGAGGCGCTGCTCGTCGTGGCGGACCGGGAGCACGGCTACGTGATCTCCGGCTCCGGCGAGCTGATCGAGCCCGACGACGGGGTGCTCGCGATCGGGTCGGGCGGCAGCTACGCCCTCGCGTCCGCCCGGGCGCTGCTCCGCGCCTCGGAGCTCCCCGCCCGCGACATCGTGCAGCGCTCGCTCGAGATCGCGGCGGAAATCTGCGTGTACACGAACGCGCACATCACCATCCAGGAGCTCTGATGGCCGAGCCGACCCGTACCCCGGACGACCCGGCACCCCTTCCGACGGCGCCGGCGGCGCCGGCAGAGGAGCTGCCCTGGCTCGAGGAGCTGCCGCCCCGCAAGATCGTGGCTGAGCTCGACCGCTACATCGTGGGGCAGGAGGTGGCCAAGAAGGCGGTCGCCATCGCGGTGCGCAACCGCTGGCGGCGCGCCCAGGCACCCGAGGACATCCGGGACGAGATCCTGCCCAACAACATCATCATGATCGGCCCCACCGGCGTGGGGAAGACCGAGATCGCGCGGCGGCTCTCCCGGCTGGCCGGGGCGCCATTCCTCAAGGTCGAGGCGTCGAAGTTCACCGAGGTCGGCTACGTGGGGCGCGACGTCGAGTCGATGGTCCGGGAGCTCGTCGACGTGGCGATCAACATGGTCCGCACCGAGCGCGAGGACGACGTCTATCCCGAGGCCGAAACGCGCGCGGAAGAGCGGCTCCTCGACCTGCTCCTTCCCCCCACGCCGACCCAACCTCTCTCCTCTCCCCTCTCCCCGGGGGAGAAGGGAGAGGGGAGAGGGGATAAAGCCCCGCTGTTCGTCGTCTCGTCGAAGGGAGACGTGACCCCGAAAGCGGCGGAGGGGGACGTCGAGGCCCAGGAGCGGCGGCGCCGCACCCGCGAGAAGCTGCGCCAGCAGCTGCGCGACGGGAAGCTCGAGGAGCGCGAGGTCGAGATCGAGGTCCAGCAGCAGGGGTTCCCCATGCTCGAGATGATGCAGCCGCCCCAGGGCATGGAGGGCCCGGACTTCAACTTCACCGAGTGGCTCCAGGAGATCATGCCGAAGAAGAAGAAGCGCCGCACCGTACACCTCCACGAGGCGCGGCGCATCCTGGTGGACGAGGAGCTGAAGAAGCTCGTCGACATGGACGACGTGGTGAACGAAGCCCTCGACCGCGTCGAAAACCACGGCGTGATCTTCATCGACGAGATCGACAAGATCGCGGGCGAGCGCGGCACCGTGGGACCGGACGTGTCGCGCGAGGGCGTGCAGCGCGACCTGCTCCCGATCGTCGAGGGCTCGACGGTCCAGACCCGCTACGGCTACGTGCGCACCGACCACATCCTCTTCATCGCGGCGGGGGCGTTCCACATCTCCAAGCCCTCGGACCTGATCCCGGAATTGCAGGGCCGCTTCCCGATCCGCGTCGAGCTGCAGCCGCTCACCGAAGAGGACTTCGTCCGCATCATGACCGAGCCCGAGAACGCGCTCACGAAGCAGTACGCCGCGCTGTGCGCCGCCGACGGCGCGGCCCTCGAGTTCACGCCCGACGGGGTGCGCGAGATCGCGCGCATCGCCGCCAAGGCGAACGAGCGCATGGAGAACATCGGCGCCCGCCGGCTGCACACCGTCATGACGACCTTGCTCGAAGACGTGCTGTTCGACCTCCCCGAGCTCGCCGAGAAGCGCGTCGTGTTCGACGGGGCCAAGGTGCGCGACCGGCTCGCCAAGATCGTCGACGACGAGGATTTGCGCCGCTACATCCTCTAGCCCCCTCGCCTTGTCCCCCGATTCCCGGGCGCGTAGAATTAGCAGTCGCCGACTGTCATTTTGACGCGCCCTTCGATCTCCAGGGAATCCATGGCCCCCCCCAAGCGCGATTTTCTCGCCGTTACCGACCTCGCTCGGGACGAGGTCCCGCGTCTCTTCGACCTCGCCAAGCGGATGAAAACGGGAGCGTACCGGGACACCCCGCTCGCCGGGAAGACCCTGGCGATGATCTTCGCCAAGTCGAGCACGCGGACCCGCGTCTCCTTCGAGGTGGGGACCTACCAGCTCGGCGGGCAGGCGCTGTTCCTCTCGTCGCGCGACATCCAGCTCGGCCGCGGCGAGCCGATCGCCGACACGGCGCGCGTGCTCTCCCGCTACGTGCACGGCATCATGATCCGCACCTTCGACCACACGGAGGTGGAGGAGCTGGCCCGCCACGCCACGATCCCGGTCGTCAACGGGCTCACCGACCTGTCGCATCCCTGCCAGGTGCTCGCCGATCTGTTCACCGTCCAGGAGGCGCTGGGGGGCTGGGAGGGGAAGCGGATCGCGTGGATCGGGGACGGGAACAACATGGCGAACAGCTGGATCGAGGCCGCCGGGGTGCTCGGCTTCGAGCTGCGGCTCGCGTGCCCGGAGGGCTACGAGCCGAACCGCAGGCTGTTCGAGCAGGCGAAGGCGGCGGGGGCGTGCCTGCTGGTGACCGACATTCCGGAAGAAGCGGTCGAGGGCGCGCACGTTGTGAACACCGACGTGTGGGCGTCGATGGGCCAGGAGGCGGAGGCCGAGGCGCGGCGCAACGCGTTCCGCGGCTACACCGTGGACTCGGGACTCATGAAGCTCGCCGACCCGAAGGCCATTTTCCTGCATTGTCTGCCGGCGCACCGCGGCGAAGAGGTCGCAACCGAGGTGATCGAGGGTCCACAGTCCCGCGTCTGGGACGAAGCCGAGAACCGGCTCCACGTCCAGAAGGCGTTGCTCGCCACTCTGATGAGCTGACGATGAAGCACACCCCGCTCCACGCGATTCACGTGAGCCTCGGCGCCAAGCTGGTGCCGTTCGGCGGTTTCGAGATGCCCGTGAGCTATCCCGCGGGCATCGCCGCCGAGCACCGCGCCGTGCGCGAGGCGGTGGGCGTGTTCGACGTCTCGCACATGGGCGAGTTCGAGGTCACCGGCCCCGACCGTAACGCCTTCGTGCAGCATGTCACGTCCAACGACGTCGGGGCGCTGGGACCCGGCCAGGCCCAGTACTCGGCGATTCTCACGCCCCAGGGCACGTTCGTGGACGATTGCGTCGTGTACCGGTTCGAGGACCGGCTCATGCTGGTCGTCAACGCCGCGAACGTCGCGAAAGACTGGGACCACATCGTGGCGCAGAAGCGCGGGGCGAACGTGCGGCTGCGCAACATCTCGGACGAGACGGCGCTGCTCGCCGTGCAGGGGCCGAAAGCGGAGAGCCTGCTCGCGCCGCTCACCCCGCTCGGGGTGGCGATGATCCCCTACTACCACTTCGTCGAAGGCAAGGTGGCGGGCGTGCAGTGCTTCATCTCCCGCACCGGCTACACCGGCGAGGACGGGTTCGAGCTGTACTGCCGCGCGGCGGACGTGGAGACGCTGTGGCACGCGCTGGTCGGGGCGGGGCGCGCGGAGCCGTGCGGCCTCGCCGCGCGCGACACGCTGCGGCTCGAGGCGGGCTACCCGCTCTACGGGAGCGACATCGACGACACGGTGACGCCGTACGAAGCGGGGCTCGGGTGGATCGTGAAGCTCGAGAAAGGCGCGGACTTCACCGGCCTCGCGGCGCTCAAGCGCCAGAAGCTCGAGGGGGTGAAGCGGCGTCTCGTGGGGTTCCGGGTGGCAGAGCCCCGGACGGTCGCGCGGCACGGCTACGAGGTGTATTTGGACGGCACGCGCATCGACATCGTGCGGAGCGGGACCGTGACCCCGACGGTGAACGGGGCCATCGGCACGACCTACCTCCCGGCGACGCACGCGGCGCCGGG
>DASWDP010000175.1:0-4321 GCA_036395195.1 Gemmatimonadales bacterium
ACCAGGAGCACGGCCCCGCTCACGCCCGCGACGAGCACGCCGGACGCGGTCGGCATCGGGCCCGCGGTGGCGGTGAGGTCGAGCGCGAACGAGCGGGCGCGCGCCACGCTGTCCGCGGGCACGATCCACAGGGTGCCGTTGCGCGCGAGCGCGTACACGGTGTCGTGCGCCACCGCGGGGGCGCCGTACAGCGCGTCGCCCGCCCGCAGGTCCCACGCGATGCCGAGGGCGGGGAGGTCCACCGCCAGCAGGTGGCCCGCCGCGGTCCCGAGGTAGAGCCGCGTGCCTCCTGTGTCGAGCGCGGGCGTCGCGAGCACCGCGCCCGGCGTCGGGAGGCGGGCGCGCACCGCGCCGCTCGCGCGGTCGAGCAGGAACAGGGTGTCGCTCGTGGTCGCGACGGCGAGCCCAGCGGGCGTGGGCACGGGGCCGCCGCGAACGGCGCCCGGCAGGCGGCGGCTCCACGTGACCCGGCCGCGCTCGGTCTCGAGCCGCAGCACCAGTCCCGTCTCGGTGGCGGCGTAGAGCGTGTCGCCGTCGAGCGCGAGCGGCGCGACGACGCTCTCCGTCCGCGTGCTCCAGATCGGCTGCCCGTCGCGCAGCCGGAGCGCGTAGATCTTCGCCTCGGGAGTGGCCTCCGTGGCCACGTACACGCGTTCGGTCTCGAGCAGCGGTCCGCCTGCGATCGTGCCGTCCACGCGCGTGCGCCACAGCGCCTGGCCGGTCGCGCGGTCCACGAGGGCCACGATGCGGTCGGCGACCCCGACGACGATCACCGTCTCCCCGAACGCAGGACTGCCGCGCACCGCCCGTCCCACGTCCGTCGTCCACAGCGGCCGCGGATCCGCGTTGAGCGATTCCGCGGCGCAGGCGTCGTGCCGCGGTGTGCCCAGGTAGGCGGGCCACGCCGTCTCCTGGCGCAGCGGCCCGAGCCTCGCGGGCGGCACGTACGGCGTGCACGCCATCGCGTTGACAGCCCACAGGGCCGCCACTAGTATGCCGCGCCTATGCCCGACTTTCATCGTATCGAGGAGCTGCCGCAGCGCGTGGGCCAAGCCGTCGCGGCGCGCGGCTGGGTGATGACCACGCGCTCCTCGGGGAAGATCGCGTTCGTGGTGTTGCGGGACGGTACGGGCTACCTGCAAGCGGTCCTCTCGAAGAAGGACGTGTCGGATGCGGCGTGGGAGGCGTTCGGGCGCCTCACCCAGGAGACGTCGGTCGAGGTCATCGGGACGGTGCGCGCCGACCCGCGGGGGCCGGGCGGGGTCGAGCTCACGGCGTCGGACTTGAAGGTCCTGGGGCCGAGCGCCGACTTCCCCATCACCCCCAAGGAGCACGGCACCGCCTTCCTGTTCGAGCACCGCCATCTGTGGCTCCGCAGCCGGCGCCAGGTGGCGATCGCCCGGGTGCGTCACGAGGTGATCCAGGCGATCCGCGATTTCTTCTACGAGCGGCACTTCGTCCTCGTGGACACCCCGATCCTCACCGGCGCGATCGGCGAGGCGGCGGGCAACCTGTTCGCGGTCGAGTACTTCGACCTCGGCACCGCCTACCTGGCGCAAACGGGACAGCTCTATGTCGAGGCGGCGGCCGCGGCACTCGGCAAAGTGTACTGCTTCGGGCCGACGTTCCGCGCCGAGAAGTCGAAGACGCGGCGCCACCTCACCGAGTTCTGGATGGTCGAGCCCGAGGTCGCCTGGAACGACTCCAACGACAATATGACGCTCCAGGAGCAATTCGTCTCCTCCATCGTGGCGCGTTGTCTCGAGCGGCGGAAGGCTGAGCTCGCCGAGCTGGAGCGCGACACCCGGCCCCTCGAGGCCGTCCGGCCGCCCTTCCCGCGCATTTCGTACACCGACGCGGTGGCGAAGCTCAAGACCCTGGGCAGCGACATGGAGTGGGGACGCGACCTCGGTGGCGACGAGGAGACCCTGCTCGCCAAACAGTACGACCGGCCGGTGATGGTGTTCAACTATCCCAGGGCGGTGAAGGCGTTCTACATGAAGGAGAACCCCGCCGACCCGCGCACGGTGCTGAACAACGACATGCTCGCGCCCGAGGGGTACGGCGAAATCATCGGCGGCAGCCAGCGCGAGGACGACTACGACAAGCTGCTCGCCCGCATTCGCGAGGAGCGGCTCCCGGAGGACGCCTACCGCTGGTACCTCGACCTCCGGAAATACGGCACGTTCGTGCACGCCGGGTTCGGTCTCGGGGTCGAGCGGACCGTCGCGTGGATCTGCGGCATCCCGCACATCCGGGAGGCGATCGCGTTTCCGCGGACGCTGTACAAGCTGTGGCCGTGAGAGAAGACGGTAGAGGGCGGTAGAGGGCGGTAGAAGACGGTAGAGGTGTACCAGAGCGACCTCTACCGTCCTCTACCGTCCTCTACCGTCTTTTTCACTTCGTCCCATAGCCCGTCCAGCTCCGCGAGGCTCGCTCGTCCCAGCTCTAGGCCCCGGGCTTCCGCCAATCGCTCCACCGCCTCGAACCGCTCCCGGAACTTGTCGTTCGCCCGCTCGAGCGCGGCGCGGGGGTCGATCTCGAGCTTGCGGGCCAGGTTCACGACCGCGAACAGGAGATCGCCGATCTCCTCTTCCAACCCGTCCCTCGTCCCCCGTCCCCCGTCCCACGCTCGTTCCAGCTCTCCGATCTCCTCTTTCACCTTGTCGAACGGTCCTTTCGCATCCGGCCAATCGAACCCCACGCCCGCCGCCCGTTCTTGCAGCCGAAACGCCATCAGGAGTGGCGGGAGAGATGGTGGCAGTCCACGGAGGGTCCCGCTCCCCGCTCCCCGCTCCTTTCGCTTCACCCGTTCCCACCCTTCGTGATCCGGCGTCTTCGAGTCACCGAACAGATGCGGATGCCGCCGCCACATCTTTTCCTCGAGTCCACGGGTCACGGCCCCCGCGTCGAACTCGTTTCGCTCCTCACCGATCACGATCTGGAACGCGAGGTGGAGCAGCAGATCGCCCAGCTCGTCGCGCAGCTCGGCGGGCGAGCCGTCTCGCAACGCCTGATCGAGCTCGAGCGCTTCCTCGACGAAGTACGGGCGGAGCGTAGCGCGGGTCTGGACGTGGTCCCAGGGACAGCGCGCTCTCAAGTCGCGCACGAGCGCGAGCGCGCGCGCGAGCGCGGTATCGGTTCGGTGGCTCATATGGGACGGAAATGTACAACCGCTTCATCGTCTTGCATTTAGCCAGACCCCGGGGTATCATACCCGCGCCTGTGAGCGTGTCAGTCAGCGGGCGCGAGAAGCGCGCTTGGGTCGAGGTGGACCTCGCCGCCGTCGTCGAGAACGCCCGCACGGTGGCACGGGTCGCCGGCACACGGCTCCTCCCGGTGGTGAAGGCCAACGCCTACGGGGTGGGAGCCGTCGCCGTGTCTAAGGCCCTCGAGGCGCTCGACCCGTGGGGCTACGGCGTCGCCACCGTCGAAGAAGGCGCGGAGCTGCGCGCCGCGGGGATCACCCGGCCCGTCCTCGTGCTGATGCCGGCGCAGCCGTCGTGGTTCAGCGAGTTCGACCGGTCCCGCCTCACCCCCGTGCTCGGCGACGCGCTCGCGATCAGTGAATGGACCGCGCGCGGCGAGCGGGCCTTCCACCTGGAGATCGATACCGGGATGGGCCGCTCCGGCGTACGCTGGGACGAGATCGACGCGATCCGCGAAGCCGCGGACACGCCGTACCTCGAGGGCTGCTACACGCAGTTCCATTCGGCCGACCGGCGCGACGGCTCGAGCGAGCAGCAGCTCGAGCGATTCGAGCGGGCGGTGGCGCGGCTCGCCCGCCGGCCCGCGCTCCTGCACGTGGCGAACAGCGCCGCGGCGCTCCGCGACCGGCGGTTCGCGTTCGACCTCGTGCGGCCGGGCGTGTTCCTGTACGGCGGCTCTCCCGGCGAGGGCTTTCCGGAGCCGCAGCCGGTCGTGAGCATTCGGGCGCGGGTGCTCGCGGTCCGGCGCGTCGCGGCGGGCGAGAGCGTGAGCTACAACGCCGTGTGGCGCGCCACGCGGCCCACCACGGTGGCCACGCTCGGCATCGGCTACGCCGACGGACTGCGGCGCTCCCTCGGCCTGTCGGGGCGCGGGGCGGTGCTGCTCCGCGGCCAGCGCTGCCTGATCATCGGCGCCGTCACGATGGATCTGACGATGGTCGAGATTGGCGACGAGCCGGTGCAGGTGGGCGACGTGGCGACGCTGATCGGCACGGCGGACGACGCGCGGATCACCCTCGAGGAATTCGCGGACTGGTGCGGCGAGCTGCAGCGCGCGGTCCTCACGTCCCTCGGGCCCCGGCTGCCCCGGGTCTACGGGTGAAGCGCGCCGC
>DASWDP010000176.1:0-10802 GCA_036395195.1 Gemmatimonadales bacterium
ATGACCGCCCCCAAGTCCTCGAAGCGCGACAGCCTCTACCCCACGCGCGTCGCCGCGGGTGCCCTGCTGGGGCAGCAGCTCGCCGCCCGGGGCTACCTCGGGTGCGTCCTGCTCGGCATCACGCCCGAGGGGGTGGAGATCGCGGCCAACGCCGCCAAGGCGATGGGCGCGCAGTTCGACGTGCTGGTGGCGGCGTTCATCAAGCTCGGCTCGAACCTCGCTCCCATCGGGGCCATCGCGGAGTCGGCCCCGTCCGAGATGGACCCGGACTTTCAGCCGGGCGGCGCGCTGCTCGACAAGCTGGCCACGGCGATCGACGAGTCCCGCGCGCGGGTGAGCCAGGACCTGATCCTGTACCGCACCCAGCGGCCGGTGAAGCAGCTCGCCGGGCGGACCGCGGTCATCGTGGACGGCCAGGTGGTGTACCCCTGGAAGGTCCTGGCGGCGGCCAAGGTGGCGGAGCAGCTGGGCGCGAGGCAGGTGGTGATCGCGAGCCCGGTGGCCACCCAGGCGGCGACCGAGCGGATCGGCGCCCGCCGCTACGACTTCGTGTGCCCGAGCATCGTCATGGACGCCAAGGGCCACCCCGCGCCGTACGGCGACATGGCGGGGGACACCCCGGAGCGGCTCCGCAGCATCATGATTGCGCATCAGGCGGCGTGAGAGCCTCGAAGGATGGAACGTTGGAAGGTTGGAAGGGCATGTGATCGGCCTTTCTGCTGACGGTACGGTAGAGCCCCCAACTGACCTTTCCGGCTTTCTGCCGGAGCACGTCCAGCCGGCGCCACTCATCGTCCGACACGAGTTTCAAGTCACGGACCGCGACGATCGCGTAGGAAAGCTCAGCCAGAGAGCCAAGCGTGATGTCTAGGAACCGACGGAATTCGCGAGGCCCGCGCTTCGCTGAGCCTTCAGCCACGTTGGCGGCGGCGGAGAATGCCGCCCGCCTCATCTGCGATGTCAAGCCGTATAGCTCGCTCTTCGGGAACGACTGCGTAACGCGGTAAGTCTCAAGGAACAGATGGTGGCACGCCTGCCACGCCTCGAGTCGCTCGTAGGGCATCATGATCGGCGAAATTAGCGAAGGCTGAGGCGCGGGGTGGCATCGAATTCGTGCGCAGCCAGCGCAAAAAAAGGGGGACGGCACTCCGACCGCCCCCATTTGTCTTCCAGCCTTCCAACCTTCCAACCTTCCAACCGTCAATCCATCTCCACCATCCCCCGCTCCAACCACCGGTGCTCGCCCTTGAGGACCTCCTGGGCGACCCGGTACGCGCGCACGTCGTCGTTGCGCCACAACCGTTTGAACGTCGCCTCGATGCGCGCCCGCGCCTGGCGGCAGAACAGGTCCGCGAGCTCGACGGCGCGCCGGCCCACCGCCGGATCCTGCTTGAGGAGCCACTGGGCGCGCGCGCACGCGGCCGTCATGGCGAACAGCTCGGCGCCCGCGTCCACGAGCCGGAACAGCACCGCCTGGCGGTACTCGAGCTTCGGCCCGAAGCGCATCATGGCGTGGAACACCCCGCGCGCGAGGCGCCGGGCGCCGCGCTCCACGTAGCGGAGGTGCCCCGCGAGCGGCCCGAACCCGGCGTACTTGGGCCAGAACCCCCAGCCGAGCCAGCGCGACGGGTACCACCAGGCGTAGAACAGCGCTGCGCGCACGAGCCCGCGGAGCCGCTCGCCGAGCGTCTTGCCCGGCATCACCACGTCCCCCGCCACCTGCAGGTGCTTGTCCACCGCCTCGCGCGCGATGAACAGGTGCATGATCTCGCTCGAGCCCTCGAAGATCAGATTGATGCGGAAGTCGCGCATGATGCGCTCGACCGGGACCGGCCTCTCGCCCCGGGCGCGGAGGGAGTCGGCGGTCTCGTAGCCGCGGCCGCCGCGGACCTGCACCGTGTCGTCGATGAGCTTCCAGCCGCCCTCGGAGTTGTACAGCTTCGCGATCGCGGCCTCGAGCCGGATGTCGTACCCGCCCCGGTCGGCCATCAGGCCGCACAGCTCCGCCACCGCCTCCATCGCGAACGTGTTCGCGGCCATCGCGCCGATCTTCTGCGCGATCGCGTCGTGCTTGCCGATCGGCCGGCCCCACTGGATGCGCTCGTTCGACCAGACGCGACAGATCTCGAGGCAGCGCTTGCCCGCCGCCACCGCGGTCACCGGCAGCGTGAGGCGGCCGGTGTTGAGCGTGATGAGTGCGAGCTTCAGGCCCTTGCCCACCTCCCACAGGACGTTCTGTTTCGGGATCCGGACGTTCGTGAATCGCAGCACCGCGTTGTACATCGCCTTGAGACCCATGAAGTGGCAGCGGTGCTCGACCTTCACGCCCGGCCAGCCCGTCTCGACGATGAACGCGGTGATCTGACGCTTCTCCTTGCCGTTCACCATCTTGGACGGCGTGCGCGCCATCACCGCGATCAGCTCGGCCTTGGTCCCGTTGGTGCACCACAGCTTCTCGCCGTTCAGGATCCACGCGTCGCCGTCCTCGCTCGGCACCGCCATCGTCTCCATCGCGGCGGGGTCGGAGCCGACCCCCGGCTCGGTCAGCGCGAACGCCGAGATCGCGCCCTTCGCGAGGCGCGGCAGGTACGTCTTCTTCTGGGCTGCGGTGCCGAACATCTTGAGCGGCTGCGGCACGCCGATGGACTGGTGGGCGGAGAGGAGGGCGGTGACCGAGCCGTCCACCGACGCCACCAACTCGATCGCCTTCATGTAGGAGAGTTGCGACAGGCCGAGCCCGCCGTACTCGCGCGGGATCTTGATGCCGAAGGCGCCGAGCCGACGCAGGCCGTCGATCACCGCGTCGGGAATCTCGCCCTCGCGGTCGATCCGGTCGGGATCGACTTCCTCACGCAGGAAGCGCTCGAGCTGCTCGAGGAACGGCCGCGCGCGCTCCACTTCGTCGGGGTCCTGCTCGGGGTAGGGATGGATCAGATCCATCCGCAGCCTCCCGAGGAACAGGTCGCGCACGAAGCTCGGCGCGGCCCACTCCTGCTCGCGCGCGGCTTCGGCGACTTCACGCGCCTCGTCGGCGCTGACTTTGCGTTCCGGAGCGACGGTCGTCGTCATGGATGCCTCCCCCCCCCGTAAACTTAAGCGTCTTGACAGCGCACCGCTGAGGGGGAAATTCGCCTCGCCTTCACAGGAGAACCTCGATGCGGCGCGTCGTGTGCTCGTTGGTGCTCGGTCTCGTCTCGCCCACCCTCGCGGCCCAGACACCGCCCGCCTCCTCTCCCCGTCCCGCCCCCCCCACCCTGGTCCACGCCGGACGCTTGATCGACGGGAAGTCCGACACGCCCCAGAGCAACGTGGGAATCCTGATCGAGGGCGAGCGCGTCAAAGCGGTCGGGCCGTGGGCACAGGTCCAGGGGCAGGCCCAGGGCGCCCGCGTGATCGATCTGTCGCAGCTGACCGTGCTGCCCGGCTTCATCGACACGCACACGCACCTCCTGTTGCAGGGCGACCCGACCGCCCAGTCGTACAACGAGCAGCTGCTGTACCAGTCCATCCCGTACCGCGCGATCCTCGCGGCCCGGAACGCCCGCATCGCGCTGGAGCACGGCTTCACCGCGATCCGGGACGTGGAGACCGAAGGCGCCATGTACGCCGACGTGGACGTGAAGCACGCGGTGAGCCGAGGAGAGATCCCGGGGCCCCGCATCTTCGCCTCCACCCGCGCGATGGCCCCGACGGGCATGTACCCGATCGTGTCCGACAACTGGGAGCTCGAGCTGCCGCACGGCGTCCAGCCCGTGAACGGCGTGGAAGGCGCGCGGCTCGCCGTGCGCGAGCAGGTGGGGCACGGCGCCGACTGGATCAAGTACTACTCCGACCGCCGCTACTACTTCACGCCTGATTCGGTGTTGCACAGCTGGGTGAACTTCACGGACGACGAGGCGCGCGCGCTCGTGGACGAGGCGCACCGGCTGGGCCGCCGCGTAGCGGCGCACGCCATCGGCTCGGACGGGATCGCGGCGGCGCTCCGCGCCGGCGTCAACACGATCGAGCACGGCGACGGTCTGACCGACTCGCTGATGGGCGTGCTAGTCGCGCGCGGGGTCTACTGGGTGCCGACCGTCACCGTGGGGCTGTACGTGGCGGGCCCGCGTGGCGGCGCGTGGAGCGCGATGGCGGAGCACGAGCGCCGCGCCTTCGGCCGGGCCCTGAAGAAGGGCGTCAAGATCGTGCTCGGCACCGACGTCGGCGGCTTCCCCTGGACCGAACTCAACCAGGCGAAAGAGTTCGAATACTACGTGCAGTACGGGATGACGCCGATGCAGGCGATCAAGTCCGGCACCTCGGTCGCCGCCGAGCTCCTGGGGCAACCGGATCTGGGCGCCATCGCGTCCGGGGCGTACGCCGACCTCGTGGCGGTGCAGGGCGACCCTCTCAAGGACATCACGGAACTCCAACGCGTCCGGTTCGTCATGAAGGGCGGGGTGACTTATGTTTCGCCATAGTGCGGCGCGCGCTCGGGACTAGCCTCGCTCTCATCATCGGCGCCGTCGGCCCGGCCGTGGGGCAGTTCGCCCCCCCCGGCACCGGCGGCGTCGCGGCGTTGGCGGGCGCGCTGACGCAGCTCGGCGCCGACAAGCGCGTGCTCGTGATCGGCGCCCACCCCGACGACGAGGACACGGAGCTGCTCTCCATCCTCTCGCGGGGGATGGGCGTGCGGGCCGCCTACCTCTCGCTCACCCGCGGCGAGGGCGGCCAGAACCTGATCGGGCCCGAGCTCGGTCCGGAGCTGGGGATCATCCGTACCGAGGAGCTGCTCGCGGCGCGCGAGCTGGACGGCGCGCGGCAGTTCTTCACGCGTGCGTACGACTTCGGCTTCTCGAAGACGGCGGACGAGACATTCCGCTTTTGGCCGCGCGACTCGCTGCTCGCCGACGTGGTAGCGGTGATCCGCCGGTTCCGGCCACAGATCGTCGTCTCGATCTTCTCGGGGACGCCGCGCGATGGTCATGGCCAGCACCAGGTGGCCGGCCTCCTCGCCCGCCAGGCGTTCGAGGCGCTGCGCGACTCGAGCTGGGGCCCCGTGAAGCTGTACCGGGCCGCGTGGTCCGACACCGCCGCCGCCACGCTGCGGCTCGACGGCGGGGCGCTCGATCCCGTCCTGGGCCGCTCCTACCACCAGATCGCCATGGCGGGGCGGAGCCGCCACCGCTCGCAGGACATGGGGCAGCTCGAGCGGCCGGGGCCGAGCACGGACCGGCTCGCGTTCGTCGCATGGCGGGACGCGGGACACAGGAGACAGGACGGGGACGGCCTGTTCGCGGGCGTCGATACCGTGCTGCACGGCCGGGTGCGCTATACCGCCCTGATCGATTCGGCGCGCGCCCGGCTCAACCCGGCGCGCCCGGCCACGATCGTCCCGCTGCTCGCGCGCGCGCTGCGCGCGCTCGGAGGGAGCGACGCCGACGCCGAGCAGCGGGAGACCCTCGAGGGCGCCCTCGCTGCCGCGGCCGGGGTCGCGGTCGACGCGTACGCCGACGACGGGATCGTGATCCCCGGTGAAGAGCTTCAGGTGGACGCGAGCGTCTGGAACGCGGGCGCGGCCGGGGTCACCATCGGCGCCGTCGCGGTGACGGCGCCGGCGGGTTGGCCAATACGGGAAATACAGCCGCTCGCCGCGCAGGGGTCGCTCGTGTCGCCGGGCGGCGTCGCCGGGCGGCGCTTCGCGGTGACCGTCGCGCCCGACGCGCCCCGCTCGCAGCCGTATTTCCTGCGCCGCCCGCTCGCCGGCGCATCGTACGATTGGACGGGGGTCCCCCCCGACTGGCGCGGATCGCCGTTCGAGCCGCCGTCCCTCGAGGCGACCTTCCGGCTGACGATCGCCGGCGTGCCCGTGACGCTGCGCCGCGCCGTCGTGTACCGCTACCGGGACCAGGGGATCGGCGAGATCCGGCGGCCCATCTTCGTCACGCGGCCGTTCGACGTGGCCGTGACGCCCGATGTCGTGGTCTGGCCGGTCGATGGGCCGGCGGGCGGCGCGCGCCATTTCACCGTCACGGTCACGAACCGCGCGCGGGGGCCCGCCGCGACGCAGGTGGTGATCGCGCCGCCCCCGGGATGGACCGTCGTGCCGCCCCCCCCCGAGAGCCTCTCGTTCCAGCGCGAGGACGAGGCCAAGAGCCTCACCGTCAGCGTCGCGCCGCCTCCGCAGGGCGCCCGGCCGGGCGTGTACGAGCTCCGGGCGGCCGCCGTCACGGGGAGGGCGGGGGGGACGGGGGGGGCCGGCGCGCGCAGCGAGGGGGCGCTCACGGTCATCGACTATCCGCACATCCGCCCGCGGCCGGTGGCGCACCCGTCAACGGCGGAGCTGCGCGCCGCGGCGATCTCGCTCCCCGCGCGCACGCGGGTCGGGTACGTGCGGGGGGCGTCGGACCGCGTTCCCGAGGCGCTCCAGGCGGTCGGCGTCCCCGTCGAGCTGCTCGGTCCCGACACCCTCGCCCGCGGCGACCTTTCGCGCTACGACGCGATCGTGATCGGCAGCCGTGCCTACGAGATCGATCCCGCGCTCGTCTCGAGCAACGGGCGGCTGCTCGACTACGTGCGCGCGGGCGGCCTCGTGATCGTCCAGTACCAGCAGTATCCGTTCGTGAGCGGCAGCTTCGCGCCCTACCGGCTCTCGATCGCGCGCCCGCACGACCGCGTGACCGACGAGACCGCGGCGGTGACGGCGCTCGATCCGGCGAGTCCCGTGTTGCACGTTCCCAACGAGATCGGCCCGGCGGACTGGGAGGGGTGGGTGCAGGAGCGGGGGCTCTACTTCGCGCACGACTGGGACCCGGCCTACGCGACCCCGCTCGAGATGCACGATCCGGGCGAACCGCCGCTCTCGGGCGGCCTGCTCGTGGCATCACTCGGCAAGGGCACGTACGTGTACACCGGGCTGAGCTTCTTCCGACAACTCCCGGCTGGTGTCCCGGGCGCCTATCGGCTCTTTGCGAATCTCCTCGCGCTGGGCAAACACTAGAATGCGGATTGCGGATTTCGGATTGCGGATTGGACCGCGCTGGCGTCGAGTAGAGAGGCTGGCATCACCCATCGGACCTTCCCGAGCCAATCCGCAATCCGCAATCCGCAATCCGCAATGGTTCGCTGGCGCCGTGTTGCTCGCCCTGTTTGTGAGCTGCAAGGGCGACGGCCGCACGCCTCTCGTGATCTATTCTCCCCACGGCCGCGACCTCCTCACCCTGCTCGAGCACCGCTTCGAGCAGCTGCATCCCGACGTGGACGTGCGCTGGCTCGACATGGGGTCGCAGGAGGTGTACGACCGCCTCCGCTCCGAGCGGGCGAACCCGCAGGCGGACGTCTGGTTCGGAGGGCCGGCGACGATCTTCGCGCGCGGCGTGCGCGACTCGCTGCTCGAGCCGTTCCGGCCGAGCTGGGCCGACGCGGTCGAGCCGCACGGGCGCGGCCCGGGCGATCGCTACTTCGCGGCGTACGAGACGCCCGCCGTGATCGTCTACGCCGAGCGGGCCGTGCCCGCCGACCAGGCGCCGCAGGACTGGGACGACCTGCTCCTCCCGCGCTGGAAGGGGCAGGTGCTGATCCGCGATCCGGTCGCCTCGGGCACGATGCGCGCGGTGTGGGGGATGATCATCGAGCGCGGCCTGAAGCAGACCGGCGACACCGCGGCCGGCTTCCGCTGGCTGCGGCGCCTCGACGCGCAGACGAAGGAATACGTGCTGAACGGTCCGCTGCTGGACCAGAAGATCGTGCGCCAGGAGGGGTTGGTGACGATCTGGGACCTGCCGGACATTCTGCTCAGCAGGCGCGACGGGCTGCCGCTCGGCTACGTGTTCCCGAAAAGCGGTACGCCGGTGATCGAGGACGCGATCGGCGTGGTGCGGAACGCGCGCCACCGCGCTCAGGCGCGGGCGTTCGTCGAGTACGTCGGCAGCGTCGCCGCGCAGCTGGCGGCAACCCGCGAAGCGTACCGGTTGCCGGCGCGGCTCGATCTCCCCGTGGACTCGCTGCCGCCGTGGGCGCGCGAGGTCCGGCGCGTGATGAAAGTCGCCGACGTAGACTGGGACCTGCTCGCCGAGCGGGGGGCGGACTGGATGCGCTACTGGGATCAGACCGTGCGGGATCACGGGCGATGAGCGCGTTCGTCACCCTGGATGGAGTGCGCAAGCAGTGGTCGCACACCGTGGCTGTCGGGCCCCTGTCGCTCGACATCCCGCGCGGCGAGATCCTCGTCCTGCTCGGCCCCTCGGGCAGCGGCAAGACCACGGTGCTGCGTCTCCTGGGAGGGTTCGAGGTCCCCGACGCGGGTCGGATCGTGCTCGCGGGTGAGGACGTGACGGCGGTGCCGCCCGCACGGCGACGCTGCGGCATGGTGTTCCAGCATTACGCGCTGTTCCCGCACCTCGACGTGGGAGAGAATGTGGGGTTCGGCCTCCGGGGACGGGGGACGAGGGATGGGGGACGGGTGGAGGCCAAGGTCGCCGAGGTGCTCGCGCTCGTGGGTCTCGAAGGGTTCGAGCGGCGCCGGGTGCAGGAGCTCTCGGGGGGGCAGCAGCAGCGCGTGGCGCTGGCGCGGGCGCTCGCGCCCGAGCCGCAGGTGCTGCTCCTGGACGAGCCGCTCTCGAACCTGGACCCAAGCTTGCGCGAGCGCACCCGCCGCGAGCTGCGGGCGCTCATCAAGCGGGTCGGGATCACGACCGTCTTCGTCACACACGAGCAGGAGGAGGCGTTCGACCTGGGCGACCGTGTGGCGGTGCTCCAGGCCGGACGGCTCGAGCAGCTCGCCGCGGCGGACGAGCTGTACGAGCATCCGGCGAGCCTGTTCGTCGCCACGTTCGTAGGCCGCGCCAACGTGCTCCGGGGAAAGACGGCGCAGGCTCTCGGGGCGGGCCCCGGTCAGGTAGTCGTGGTCCGGCCTGAGCGGCTCGCACTGGCGGATGCCGGGGTGCCGGGCGTCGTGCGGGAGCGGCGTTATACGGGCGCCGCCGCCTTCTACCTGGTCGAGACGGAGCTGGGTGATCGGCTCGAGGTTCTGGCCAGGCCGGAGGCGGCACACGTGGGTGACCGCGTGTACCTGGAAGCGGTGCGGGTCCTGACGTTCCCCGAGGAGCGCGCATGAGCGCGCGGCTGGGCCTCGCGGCTCGAGCGGCGTTTACCCTTCTGCTCGCGTGGCTCGTGCTGTATCCGATCGTGATCGTCGTGCACGATGCCGCGGAAGGGGACGCGCTCGCGGCGTTCGTGTCGCGCCCCGGCGAGTGGCGCGTGTTGTGGGCCAGCGTCTGGATCTCGGTGGCGAGCGTGGCGCTCGCCGCCGCGATCGGCGTGCCGCTCGCGTTTCTGTTCGAGTGGCTCGAGTTCCCGGGCCGCAAGACCCTCGGCTCGCTCATCGCCCTGCCCGCCGTATTACCGCCATTCGTCGGCGTGATCGCGTTCTACTTTCTGTACGGCGAATCCGGGTTCGCGGCCCGCGCCGTGCAGGGGCTCTTCGGCCTCGCGCAGGCGCCATGGCGGCTGCAGGGGGCGGGGGCGATCCTGCTGGTGCATGCCTACTCGATGTACGTGTACTTCTACCTGTTCACCCGCGCCGGGCTCGCGACGCTCGACGCCTCGATGCTCGAGGCGGCGCAGGCGCTCGGCGCGGGGCGATGGGAAACGGTGCGCCGGGTGACGCTCCCGCTCCTGCGCCCTTCACTCGCGGGGGCGGCGTTGCTCGTGTTCATGACCGCCGTCGGCTCGTTCAGCGCCCCGTACGTGTTCGGCGGCGGGTTTCGCGTGATGACCACGCAGATCGTCGCCACCAAGCTCAACGGCGAGCTGCCCCTCGCCATGGTCGAGACCGTGGCGCTCGCACTGGTGGCGGTCCTGGGATTCGTGCTGCTGCGCCGCACCGAAGGCGACGACATTGTCACGGCGCTCGGGAAGGGGACCGCGCCGCGCCGCCGGCCGATTCGCCGGGCCGGCGTTCGCACCTTCGCCACGACGGCCGGCTGGGCCTTCGCGGTGGTGCTCCTGCTGCCGCACCTGACTCTCGTGCTCGTCTCGCTCGTCCCCTACGGCAGCTGGACGACCGAGACCCTGCCACCGGTGCTCTCGCTCGTGAACTATCGGCGGCTGTTCAGCGAGGCCGAGCGGTTGCGCCCACTCGTGAATTCGGTGTTGATGGCGGCCGCGAGCACCTGCGCGGCGGTCGCGCTCGCGGTCGTCGCCGGCGCGCTCGTAGGGAGGCGCCGGCCGTGGCAGTTCCGCGGTCCGATCGAGGCGCTCCTCGCGCTCCCCTGGGCCCTCCCGGGAACGGTGTTCGCCCTCGCGCTCCTGACGACGTTCAGCAAGCACGACCCATTCACGCTCCGCTGGGTGCTCGTGGGGACGACGGTGCTGCTGCCGCTCGCCTATCTCGTGCGCAACCTCCCGGTGACCGGGCGCGCCGTCCTGGCCGGGTACCGGCAACTCGACCCGGCGCTCGACGAGGCGGCGGCGAGCCTCGGCGCCGGACGCTGGGCCACGTTCCGGCGGGTGACGTTGCCGCTCCTCAAGCCGGCGCTCGCCGCGGGCGGGAGCCTCGCGTTTGTGGCGGCGCTCGGCGACTTCGTGACGTCCATCGTGCTTTACACGCCCGACAATCGACCCATCTCGATCGAGATCATGGCGAGCCTCCGCGTGTCGGAACTGGGCGTGGCGGCGGGGTTCGGAGTGATCTTGATGGTGCTGAGCGCTGCGGTCCTCGGCGTGGGAGCCCGGCGATGAAGCGGTTGTCGGTGCTGATGGCCGTCGCGTTCGTGGACATGATCGGGCTGATGATGGTCGTCCCGCTGCTGCCGCTCTACGCC
>DASWDP010000177.1:0-6197 GCA_036395195.1 Gemmatimonadales bacterium
CGCTCTACCGACTGAGCTACGCGAGCGAGAGCGGGCGACGGGGCTCGAACCCGCGACCCTCAGCTTGGAAGGCTGATGCTCTACCAACTGAGCTACGCCCGCGCGCCGAGTGGTGGGGGAAGGATTCGAACCTTCGTAGGCGTGAAGCCGGCAGATTTACAGTCTGCTCCCTTTGGCCGCTCGGGCACCCCACCACGCCGGCTTGCTCGCTCCCCGTCCTCTGCCCCCCGCTCGCCGCCCCCCGCTTTCTGCGCCCCCCACTGACAACGCACCCCGCGTTTCCCAACGGCGCGGGGTGTGTGCGGGGTGCTGTTCTTCTCCTCTTCGGCAACGTGAGCTGACGAAGGGACTCGAACCCTTAACCTGCTGATTACAAATCAGCTGCTCTACCAGTTGAGCTACGTCAGCTGGCCGACGCTTGATTATTCCAGACTCGTAGCTTAACCGGGGAGGGCCGCTCGTGCAAGGGATGTGCCGGGAAGAACTTAGGTGAGTCGCCACTTGGTCCCGGCGGGGGTGTCCTCGATCTCCACGCCGCGCGCGCGCAGCTCGGCGCGCAGCCGGTCCGCCTCCTTGAAGTCCTTGGCTTTGCGGGCTTTGTCGCGCGCCGCGATGCGCGCTTCGATCCACCGCTCGAGCTCGGCGTCGGCCGTCCGACGGGTGGGGAGGACGTCGAGCACCCCCATCACTCGGTCCAGCGCCTCCCGGGCGGCACCCGAACCCGTCCCCCGATCCAGCTCCCGGTTGCCCGCCCGGACGAACTCGAACAGCGCGGCGCAGGCCCGCGGTGCGTTCAGGTCGTCGTCGAGCGCCGTGCGAACGTCCGCCTCGAACCGCGCGGCCAGCTCCGCCAGCCTCCCGTCCCCCGTCCCCCGTCTCCCATCCCCGCTCAGTCGATCGCGAAACTCGCTCAGCCGCCGCACCCCCTCGGTCGCGGCGTCGAGCGCCTCGTCGCTGAAGTCGAGCGGCTGGCGGTAGTGCGTCTGCCAGAACAGGAGCCGGAGCGCCGCCGCGTCCACGCCCTGCTCGCGCAGGTCGCGCGCCGTGAGGAAGTTGCCGAAGCGCTTGGACATCTTGGTGCCGCGCACGTTCAGGAACTCGCCGTGCACCCAAAAACGGGCGAACGGCCGTCCCGTCGCCGCCTCGGACTGCGCGATCTCGTCCTCGTGGTGCGGGAAGATGAGATCGACGCCGCCCGCGTGGATGTCGAGCGTCTGCGCGGGGCGGATCGCCTCAAGCGACATCGCGGAGCACTCGAGGTGCCACCCGGGGCGCCCCCGGCCGAACGGCGCGTCCCACGCGGCGCCCACCTGCTCGTCGATCGGCTCGGCCTTCTTCCACAGCGCGAAATCGCGCGGGTCGTCCTTCGCGTATTCGTCGCTCGCCACGCGGGCGCCGATCTTGAGCTCCCGCGTATCGAGCCGGGAGAGGCGGCCGTAGCCGGGGAACTTCGCGATCGCGAAATAGATCGACCCGTCGTCTCCGCGGTACGCCACGCCGCGCTCGAGCAGCCGCTCGACGAGCCGCACCATCGCCGGGATGGACTGCGTCGCCCGCGGGTACGCGTGCGCCGGCCTGATCCGGAGGTAGTCGCGATCCTCGTAAAACGCCCGGATGAAGGGCGCCGTGTACTCGTCGAGCCGCTGCCCCGCCGCCGCGGCTGCCTTGATCGTGCGGTCGTCCACGTCGGTGAGGTTCATGATGTGGAAGACCTGGTAACCCGAGTACTCGAGAAAGCGGCGCAGCAAGTCCTCGAACAGGAACGTCCGAAAGTTGCCGATGTGGGCGTAGTTCCAGACCGTCGGCCCGCAGGTGTACATCGTCACCCGCGCGTGCGGGAGGGGGAGCGGCTGAAACGGTTCGACGCGGCGGGTGAGGGTGTTGTGGAGGGCGAGGGTCATCGGCGCAGGAAACGTAGGACGGACCGGTGGGAGCGTCAACGCGCGGGCGGGGGCGGGGGCCGCCTCGCACACGACCGGGCCGCGGCGGAACACGAGCGCCCGCGCGCGCAGCCAGCCTCCGGCGGCGGCGTCCGCGGGCTCGAGCAGGCCCCGGCGCACCAGCCGCGCCCCCACGTCCGTCACGATCAGCAGCGGGGCGGTATTAAGGAAAGGCGCCGTGGCCGACACGCGGGGCAGGCTACTGCGGCCGCGGGCGGCGGGCGCTATCCGATCGTCGCGCGCTCCATCATTTCGTTGCCGTCGCCTCGCGCAGGATCGCGTCCACCAGCGGAGCGGAATCGAAGCGCACCGGATCCGTCGCGGGCAGGCCGGTGTCCTCGGCGGCGCGCCGCACCGCCTCCTGCGCCTCCGCCTCGGGGAGGTCGAAGGTGTTGAGGCAGATGCCGAGGACCCGGGTGGGCCGCACCGGCGCCGCCGCGCGCTCGTAGATCTCGACCAGCTCGGGGAGCGGCGGGATCTTCACCCAGGGCTCCCGGCCGTGATAATCGCCGATGAAGTCGCGGGTGGCCTGGTGGCACAGAATCAGCCCGTCGGGACAGGAGCCGTGCAGCAGGCCGAGGGTGACGCCCGAATAGCCGGGGTGGATGAGGCTGCCCTGCCCCTCGACCAGGACGATGTCCGCATCCTCCGCGCCTTGGAGCACGAGCTGCTCCGCGGCGCCCGCGACGAAGTCGGCGACGACGGCGTCGACCGCGATCCCCCAGCCTTCGATGAAGATGCCCGTCTGCCCCGTGGCCACGAATCGCGCGCGGTGGCCCCGCCGCACCAGCTCGTCGCGCAGCTCGAGCTGCGCGGTCATCTTCCCGACGTTGCAGTCCGATCCGACCGTGAGGATCACGTAGGGATCGACTTCCGCCGCCCGCCCGTCTGCGATCGGGAGCGTGGCCGGCGGCTTGCGGACGTCGTGGATGCGGACGCGCTGCGCGCGCGCCAGGGCGCCGAGCTCCGGATCGTCGCCGATGAACGTGTGCAGGCCGCTCCAGATCTCGAGGCCGCGTGCGATCGCCGTCTTGAGCCACCCGCGCCATTCGGCGGGGAGCTGGCCCCCGGCGGGGGCGATGCCGACGAGCACCGCGGTGGGGGGTGGCCGGAGCGCGAGGCCGCGCGCGAAGTCGCCGACGACGGGAATGGCGCCGCCGAACCCCAGCACGTCCTGGGCGGTGCGCCCCGCGGCGGCCCGGTCGAGCACGCCCACGACGCGCTCGGGGAGGTAGCGGATGCAGGAATTCGCGGTCTTCGACGTGAGCGGGCCGAACTGGCCGTCCGCGATGATCAGGAAGCGGTGCCGGCGGGGCTCGAGCATCAGCCGCCGGTGGCGCGTTTGGGGCTCTTGTACTCGCCCGTCGCGCGCAGTACGGCGGGCTCGAGGTGGCCGGCGTCGCCGTAGAGCTCGGCCTGCAGGACGTGGCGCAGCACGACGATCGCCACCGCGAGCACCGGGACCGCGACGACGAGGCCCACGACGCCCAGCAGCGTCCCACTGATCAGCACGCTCGCGATGGTGAGGACCGGCGGCAGGGCGACCTGCCGCTCCATGATGCGCGGCACGACGACGTTGGCCTCGAGCACGTGCACGAGGATGCCGAGCAGCAGGACGGCCAGGACCTTGAGCCAGTCGCCCGAGCCGACGACGAACAGCGCGGGGAGCAGGGTCGAGACGAGGCTGCCGAAGAACGGCACGACGGCAACGAGACCGGTGAAGATGCCGAAGGCGAGCCAATACGGGACGCCGAGCATCCAGAGGCCGATGGCGGTGAGGAAGCCGAGCACCATCATTGCGAGTAGCTGGCCCACGACCCAGGCGCGCAGCGTGGCGCCGGCGTCGGCCAGCACCCGGGCGCCGACGGCGCGGTGCTTCGGGGGGACGAGCGAGAGGATCCCGTCCCGGTACACCTGCGGGTGGACCGCGAGGTACAGGGCCATCACGATCACGCTGGCGCCCTCGATGAACAGCTTCCCTCCGGCGCGCACGTAGGGGAGGATGGAGCCCCGCAGGAAGCTCGACGCGTCGTCGACCAGGCTGGCGACGAGCCCGGCGGCCGGGTCGGCGAGATCGGTATTGCGCAGCACCGGATACTGGCTGGCCCAATGCGCCAGCACGCCCTGGATGTCGGCGAGGGTCTGGGGCAGCGCGGAGACGAGGGCCTGCGTCTGCTCGATCACCGGCGGCACGAGCAGCGCGCCGATGCCGGCGACCACGCCGAGCGTG
The DNA here is from genome assembly GCA_036395195.1 of Gemmatimonadales bacterium. Lineage (GTDB taxonomy): Bacteria > Gemmatimonadota > Gemmatimonadetes > Gemmatimonadales > GWC2-71-9 > AG41. The sequence goes on from DASWDP010000177.1 coordinate 4,171, forward strand.
GCGACGACGGCCGTCGTGAGGCCGAGCCAGCGCCGGAACCGGAACCGGCGCTCCAGCAGGTCGGTGATGGCCGAGAGGTACACGGCGCACAGCACGGCGATGAAGATGAGGAGCAGCACCTCGACCACCCGCACGACGAACCAGATGGCGAGGGCGGCAACGAAGAGCGCCACGAACGTGGCGCCCGACGACCGCGCGGACGGCTCAGTGTTCAGCGGTGGTGCTCGGGGGGGGCGTCGTCATCCTCGACCAGCTCGGCTTCCGCCGCCCCCTTGCCGAGCCGCTTCGACTCCGCGGGCGAGCCGGCGGGGAGCAGCCCCATCTTCCGCTTCAGCTCGAGCAGCTGCTGGTCGGCGTCCGCTTTCACCTCGAGCGACTGGAACTGCTTGACCAGCGTGTCGCCGGAGAGATCCTCGTTCACTTCGGCGGCGGCGATGAGCTTGCGCTCCTCGTGTTCGATCTGCTCGGCCATGCGCTCGAACGTCTCGAACACGCTCTTGTCGCCGAGCGACGACATCGTCTCCTGAATCCGCTTGTGCGCCTCGGCCCGCTTCTGGCGCGCGATCAAGATGTTCTTCTTGCGCTTCGCTTCTTCGATCCGGTCGTTGAGCTGCCGCAGCGAGAGCTTGAGCTTCTCCGTCTCCTCGCGGTGCTTCACCCAGGTTTCGTGGAGCTGGAGCGCGCCCTGGGCGTGTTCGTTGTGGCGCAGCAGCGCCTGCTTCGCGAGATCGTCCCGCCCCTCCTGGACGGCCAGCACCGCACGCCGCTCCCAATCCTCGGCGCTCTTCTTCTCCTGCTCCACCTGGGCCGCGAGGCGCTTCTCGTCGGCGATCGCGGCCGCCACCTGCTGCTTGGCCTTCGCCAGCTGGCTCCGCATGTCGACGATCAGCTGGCTCAGCATCTTCTCCGGATCCTCGGCGCGGGAGATCAAGTCGTTGATGTTCGACCGGATCAGCGTCGAGAGACGGTCAAAGATTCCCATGAGAACCCTCTCGGTGCGGGCGGGTCGTCACTGCCCCGCGCCCAACTTGCGCTCGCGCCGCTCGGCGAGCATGCGCTCGGCGAAATCTAACCGCTCGGCGAGCTCTGAGACCTGGCTCTGGAGCTGCGCCACCTGCTCCTCCAGCGCGGCGACGCGCTGCGGATCACCGCCCCCGCCCCCATACCCGACGCCGACCCCCCAGCGCCCGCCGATGCGCATGCGGATCCGCTCGGCGAGCGCCTCTCCCACGGGAGATCGGAACACCCACCGCAGGCCCACAAACACCGCCAGCAAGCCGACGATCGGCATCACCTGGTTGAACACGAAGTTCGGGTCGAGACCGATCGGCGGCGGCACTTGCATCATGCGTACGCCTCCCGGAGGCGCGGGGTTTCCCGACCCTTCACTGGGGCGGGGCGAGCCGCTCGTCGGCACGGCCTTTGGCGAGCATCCGCTCCGTAAAATCTACCCGCTCCGCGAGTTCCGCCACCTCGCCGCGCAGCTGCTCCAGCGCCGCCGCCAGCTCTTCCTGCCTTGCCTCGAGCGCGGGGCCCACCTGACTCCCCGCCTGCAGCTTGGCGGTGTACGCTTTGGTGAAGGTCCGCACGATCATCAAGGCGAAAAACCCGCCGATGGCGACGATGGGGATCAGGACGGCCAGGGTATCGGGGCCCATCACCGCCCCGACGCCAGTGAGAGGAACAGCACGTGCATCATGACGGCTTCCGGCAAGTGGTGCATGGACGTATCCCTCTTCCATCAACTTATCGGGCTAGTCGTTCGCCGCCAGCACCTTACGCAGGAACTGGCCCGTGTAGGACGCCTTCACGCGCGTCACCTGCTCCGGGCTTCCGGCCGCCACCACCGCCCCGCCCGCCGCCCCGCCTTCGGGCCCGAGATCGATCACCCAGTCGGCGGTCTTCACGACGTCCAGGTTGTGCTCGATCACGACCACCGTGTTCCCCTTGTCCACCAGCCGGTGCAGCACCTCGAGCAGCAGGCGCACGTCCTCGAAGTGCAGGCCCGTCGTCGGCTCGTCTAGGAT
>DASWDP010000178.1:0-2022 GCA_036395195.1 Gemmatimonadales bacterium
GAGGCGACTCCTCGCTCGAGCATCCGCATCGCTTCGAGGCCGAGCGCCAGACCGAGCCGACTGGAGGCGAAGCCCGGCGAGTCGTTCACGACGATCGGCTCCTTGCCGAGGGCACGGGCGAACGCGACGGCACGTTCCACCGCCGCCGGCGCCGCCTGCGGGTGGGTCACGACCTCGACGAGCTTCATGGCAGGCACCGGGTTGAAGAAGTGTATCCCCACCACCCGGCTGGGCTCCTGCACCGCCGCGGCGATCGCAGCGACCGAAAGCGCCGAGGTGTTGGTGGCGAGCAGTGCCTTCGCCGGAGCCGCGCGCTGAAGCTCGGCGAAGAGCTGCTGCTTCACGCCCAGGTGCTCGCGCACGGCCTCGATGACGACCTCGGCGCCGTCCACCGCCGGCGCGAGCTCGCGTTCCGCGCGCAACCGCCCGGCAGTGGCGGCGTAGTCCGCTTCGGCGAGCTTGCCGCGCTTCGCGGCGACCGCGAGCAGATCGTTCACGCGCCCGAGCGCCCGCGACAGCACGTCGGCCCGGCTGTCGGTGAGACGCACCTCGAACCCCGCCAGGGCCGCGACGTAGGCGATGCCGTGACCCATCGTCCCCGCGCCGACCACGGCCACCCGACCTCCGCTCATGCCGCCCCCGCCCGCCGCGCGTCCACCGCGCGCCGTCCCAGCTCGGGGCGGTTGGTGCAAATCGCGTCCACGCCGAGCTCGAGCAGCCGGCCCATCTCGGCCGGGTCGTCGACCGTCCACACGATCAGCTGGAGCGCCGCGCCGCGCAGCGTATCGACCAGGGCCCGGTCCACCAGCGACCGCTCCTGCCACAGGATCGTCGCGCCCGCATCCTCGAGCACGGCGAGCGGCCGCACGGGATAGGACGCGCTCAGCACGCCGCGCCGCAGGGCGGGCTGCTCGAGCCCGAGCCGTCGCACGATGCGGTGGTCGAAGGAGTGGACGGCGTACCCCGCCGGATTCGGGCCGTGCGCGAGCGCGTCGAACAGCCGCTCGTCGAACCGCTGCGGGAGCGTCTTCGCCTCCACGAACACCTGCAGGCCGGGCCCGACCGCCTCCAGCGCCTCGCCGAGCGTCGGGATCGGCTCGCCGTTGGGGAGCCGGAGCTCGCGCACCCGCCGCCCGCTCAAGTGCGGGATGCGATGCACGGCCGCGATCATCTCGTCGTGGTGGACGATCAAGGCGCCGTCGGCGGTGGCGTGCACGTCGAGCTCCACGGCGTCGGCGCCCAGCGCCGCCGCCGCGCGGAAGGCGGCGAGCGAGTTCTCGACTTCTTGAGCCGAGGCGCCGCGGTGCGCGATGACCAGCGCGGGCGTCACTTGAGCAGGCTGTCCGCCTTCTTCGGCTCGATCCAGCCGGGCTCCTTCTCGATGCCGTGCACGGTCTCGTAGTGCTCGGGCTGGGGCAGCACGCTGGTCAGATACGCCCGGTACTTCGCCGGATCGTCGATCGGCTCGCCGTCCACCGTGAACATCTGGTGCGCGTACATCCCGATCTTGCGGTTGAACCGCACGTCCGGCACGCGCAGCCAGCGCTCCTGCTCGGGGATGAACATGTTGAGGCGCTCGATCAGCTTCGCGATCTCCTGGCGGTACAGCTCGCGGCTGTGTTCGTTGAGCTTGGCCTTGTCCGGCTCGGTGTGGTTCTCACGCTCGTCGTAGCGCCCCTTCAGGCCCCACACGTAGGCCCAGTGGGCGGACGACGAGTTGTCGGTGCCGAACAGGTCGAAGGCGGTCGGGATCCACTTGTAGAAGAACCGCTGGATCACCTCCGGCGGCATCTTGCCGGCCTTCGCGATCCGCAGCAGCCCGTTGTTCCCGGTGCCGAGGTGGAACGACTCCTCCTTGAGCATCGGGTTCATCGAGCGCGACAGCGGATCGAACGCGGAGACCGAGAGCATCGTCAGCTGGAATTTCCCGTCGCGGTCGATGAACTGCGTGTACGTGAAGAAGTCGAGCCAGTTGTCCACCAGCTCGTTGAAGGAGCCGAGCAACCGCTCGCCCTCGTCGGC
>DASWDP010000179.1:0-11732 GCA_036395195.1 Gemmatimonadales bacterium
CCACAAATCCCATCCAGCTCCTCCAACCCCACCAGCACGTCCCGTGGCTTCGAGCCGTTGGCCGGCCCCAGGATCCCCGCCAGCTCCAGTTGATCGATTATCCTCGCCGCTCTCCCGTACCCGACGCTCATGCGGCGCTGCAACAGCGACGTGGACCCGATCTGATTCTGGATGCAGACTTCGGCGGCCTGCCGAAATAGCGCGTCGCGCTCCCCACCGGCGCCTTCTCCGCTCTCCCCGCCCCGCTCTGCGCGTTCCTCGGCTTCTTCGAGCTGCTCCTCTTGCTCGACAATGTTCACCTCTTCCCGCGACTCGAACCGATCGCGCCGCTCGGCGTACCAACCCATGAGGCGTTCGGTCTCGTCGGTCGAGATGAAGCACCCCTGAATTCGGACGAGCTCGCTCTTGCCAGGCGGGAGAAACAGCATGTCGCCGTTTCCGAGTAGCGTCTCCGCACCGTTCTGGTCGAGGATCGTCCGGCTGTCGACTTTGGCGGAGACCCGGAATGCGATGCGGCAGGCGAAGTTCGCCTTGATGAGGCCGGTGATGACGTTCACCGAGGGCCGTTGAGTGGCGAGGATGAGGTGGAGTCCGACCGCCCGCGCCTTCTGCGCCAGCGTTGCGAGCGGCGTCTCCACCTCGTGCTGCACCGTCATCATGAGGTCCGCCAATTCGTCGACGATCAGCACGATGTAGGGGAGGATGCCCTCTGTGTACTCACCATCCAGCGGCAGCTCGCGCTGCGCCCCCGCCTGTGTCGCCAGTGTCTCCCGCGGCCCCTTGAGCGGCTTCTTCTGCTCCACCTTGCGGTTGAAGTCGGCGAGGTTCCTGGCGTGGTTGGCGTGGAGCAGCTTATAGCGCCGATCCATCTCCCGGACCGCCCACTTGAGCACCGTGGCCGCGTCCTTGTTGCTCGTGACAACAGGGTGGCGCAGATGTGGGAGTCGGACTCGGTCGGGGCCGGTGGCGTCGTAGATCGACAGCTCGACCATTTTCGGGTCGATCATCAGCATCCGCAGCTCTTTGGGCTGATAGCGGTACAGCAGGCTCGTGATGATCGAGTTGATACAGACGGACTTGCCGGACCCTGTGGCCCCCGCGATCAAGAGGTGCGGCATCTTCGCGAGATCCGCCACGACGGGCTCGCCCTCCAGATTCTTGCCCAGGGCCACGGGGAGCGTTCGGCTGGCGCGGTGAAACTCCACTCCCTCGACGAGCTCGCGGATGTGCACCATGCGTGGGATCGGATTCGGGACCTCGATCCCGACGGCCGCTTTGCCGGGGATCGGCGCCACGATGCGGAGCGACTGCGCCTTCATCGCGAGGGCTAGATCGTCGGCGAGCGAGGCTATGCGCCCGACCTTTACCCCGGGCCCGGGCGCCACCTCGTACTGAGTGACCACGGGACCGACCGTGCGTCCCGCGATCGACCCCTCCACTCGGAACGTCTGCAGGGTCTCGATGAGCTTCCGGCCCATTTCCTCGATCTGCGCCAGTCCCGCGTCACCGTCTCCGGGCGGGGCTGGATTCAGGAGATCAACGTGGGGGATAAGGACCCCTTCGGGGATAACGGCCGGGCGAGCAGGCGGTGGCGGCTTCGGGTTCCGCGACTTGGGGACGGGGGACGGGGGACGGGGGACGGGTGGCTCCTCGGGCTGCTTCGTGGCCTCGCGCTTGAGCTTGGCAATGACCTTCGACCCCTCCCCCGTCCCCCGTCCCCCCTCCCCGGCTCTCAGCATCGCGAGCGGGTGCCATCCGATCGTCAGGATCCCGAGGGCGGACAGCGCGAACAGCCCGACAAGCGCGCCCCCGGCCGTGCCCACGGCCTGGTGCACTCCCCGGGCCAGGAGCGCGGGCACCACGCCGACGAGCCGCTGCGTGGGACTCCAGGCGGCGTAGCCGGGCGGGAAGCTCGCGCCGCCCTCAGTGATGGTCCCGATGCCGTAGGGGAGCAGCACGATCAGGCCCACGCCCAGCGCCGCCGCGCGCCCGGGGGACAGCCGGCCGAGCCGCTCGAACGCCGCGAGCGCCCAACCGACGCCGAGCACGGGCAGCAGCACCACGCCGGCGCCGAACACCCGCCACAGCCGCGATCCGATCTGCTCGCCCCAGCTGCCGGTGATCGGCAGCCGCAGCAGGGTGAGTCCGAGGAACAGCCCGACGACGAGGGCGCCGATCCCGACCAGCTCCTGGCGCGCCTTCCGGTTCATGTGATGCGCCGGTCCGCGTAGCTGGGCACGACGGTGAACCGGTCCGGCTTGGCGGCGAAGCGCACGTCTTCGGCGAGGTCGACCTCGCCCAGCTGGCGCGCCGCGTCGGACCCTTCGAGCGCGTCCTTCCAGTTCGCCACGGCGTCGGTGAGCGCGAGGGCGGTCCGCGCCGCGTCGTTCAGCGCGAGCTTCTTGGCGCCCTTCTTCAGGGCCTTGAGCAGGCGCCCGGCGGTGTAGGCGTCCTCGACCGCGAACTGCTTCTCCCGGCCTGCGCAGATGATCACGAGCTCGCCGCGCCGGGCGAGCACCTCGCTCGCGCGGCCGGCCAGCGCCTTGAAGTTTGCGGGCGCGCCGACCAGCACCGGGTCGCCGCCCTGCGCGGCGATCAGCGCCGGCGTGCCGTTGGTGGTGGCGAGGACGACGGTCTTCCCCCCCACGGCGGCGGCGGTCATCTCGCGCGGCGAGTTGCCGAGGGCGAAGCCCTCGATCTTCACGCTCTTGCGCTCGCCGGCGAGCACCACCCCGTCCTTCTCCAGGTTGGAGGCGAGCCGCACCGCCTCTTCCGACGTGGCGGCGGGGATCACCGCCTTGGCGCCGTTAGCGAGCGCCGTGATCACGGTGGTCGTGGCCCGGAGGACGTCGATGACGACGACGCCCCGCCCGGTGAGATCGCCCGCGTTGAGACCGAGCGGCGTGAAGAAGACGTCGATTCTCATGCGGGCTGGAGCAGCTGGGGTTCGCGCTCGAGGAACTTCGTGTCCACCCGGCCCGCCCGGAAGTCGTCGTGGCGCATGACCCGACTGAGGAACGGGATGGTCGTGGTCACGCCTTCAATGATAAACGAATCGAGCGCCTGGCGCATGCGCGCGAGCGCCTCGGCGCGGCTGTTGCCGTGCACGATCACCTTCGCGAGCAGCGAGTCATAGTAGGGCGGCACCGTGTAGCCGGCGTAGATGTGGGTGTCGACCCGCACGCCGGGGCCGCCCGGGGGATGGTACGCTGTCACTTGACCTGGGCTCGGCTGGAAGTTCCGCGCCGGGTCTTCGGCGTTGACGCGGCACTCGATCGCGTGCCCGCGCAGCCGGTGGCCGTTCATCACGAACGACAGCGGCTCGCCCGCCGCCACGCGGATCTGCTCCTTCACCAGGTCGAAGTTGGTCGTCATCTCCGTGACCGGGTGTTCCACCTGGATCCGCGTGTTCATCTCCATGAAGTAGAACGAGCCGTCCTCGTCCAGCAGGAACTCGATCGTGCCAGCGCCGACGTAGCCGATCGCTTCGGCGAGCCGCACCGCCGCGTCGCCGAGGTCCTGGCGCAGCGTCTGGTCCACCGCGGGGCTCGGCGCCTCCTCGATGAGCTTCTGGTGGCGCCGCTGCACCGAGCAGTCGCGCTCACACAGGTGCATGATCTTCCCGTGCGTGTCGCCCATGATCTGGATCTCGATGTGGCGCGGCCGGGCGAGGTACTTCTCGAGGTACACCTCGTCCGAGCCGAACGCCGCGAGCGCCTCCTGCTTGGCGAGCCCGAACGCCTGCGCGAACTGCTCGTCGTCGGTGGCGACCCGCATCCCCTTGCCGCCCCCGCCCGCCGCCGCCTTGATGATCACCGGGAAGCCGATCTTACGGGCGAATCCCAGTCCCTCCTCCGCGTCCGCCACCGGTCCCGGCGAGCCCGGCACCGTCGGCACCTTGAGCTTCTGGGCCAGGTTGCGCGCCGCGGCCTTGTCGCCCATCTGGCGGATCTGCTCGCCGGTCGGCCCGATGAAGGTGATGTTCGACGTGCGCACGATGTCGGCGAACTCGGCGTTCTCGGCGAGGAACCCGTAGCCGGGGTGGATGGCGTCCGCCCCGGTGATCTCGGCCGCCGCGATGATGCGCGGGATGTTGAGGTAGCTATCGCGCGACGGCGGGCGCCCGATGCAGACGTCGTCGTCGGCGAAGCGCGTGTGCAGGCTGTCGCGGTCGGCCTCCGAATAGACGGCGACCGTCGCGATCCCCAACTCCTTGCACGCGCGGATCACCCGCAGGGCGATCTCCCCGCGGTTCGCGATCAGCACCTTCTTGAACATCAGGGCTCGATGTCGCCGCGCATGCCGGCCGGCGTCGTGCTGCCGCCGAAGGCACGGCTCTCCCCGGACTCGACCCCGGAGACCTTGAGCGCGAACTCGCTCGGGTTGGTGGCGTAGAAGATCGCGCTCTCGTAGCTGATCTGCCCCTGCTGGTACCAGTCGAGCAGCGACTGATCGAAGCTCTGCATCCCGTACTGCACGGACCCCTGCGCGATCAGGTCGGGGATGCTCAGGCTCTTCGTCAGGTCGCGCATGTTCTCCTGCACCGCGGCGGTGTTGATCAGCACTTCCGACGCCGGGATGCGGCCGTTCCCGTCCTTGCGCGGCACGAGCCGGAGGGAGATCACCGCGTGCAGCGCGGTCGAGAGGAGGTGGCGCACCTCGTCGTGCTGGTGCGGCGGGAAGAACGAGATCACGCGGGTGATCGTCTGCGTGGCGTCGGTCGTGTGCAGCGTCGAGAACACGAGGTGCCCGGTGTCCGCCGCCTTGAGCGCCGTGTCCAGCGTCTCCATGTCGCGGATCTCGCCGATCAGGATCACGTCGGGCGCCTGGCGCAGTACGTGGCGCAGCGCCGCGTTGAACGACAGCGTGTCGTTCCCCACCTCGCGCTGCGAGATGTTCGAGAGGTTGTCGCGGTGCAGGAACTCGATCGGGTCCTCGATGGTGATGATGTTGACCCGGCGGTTCGAGTTGATGTGGTTGATCATCGCCGCGAGCGCCGTGGACTTCCCCGACCCCGTCACCCCCGTCACCAGCACCAGCCCGCGCGGCCGCAGCCCGATCTCCTCGAGCACCGGGGGCAGGTTCAGCTCGTGGATCGTTTTGACTTCGTAAGGAATGGCCCGGAACGCGAACGCCACGGTGCCGCGCTGCTGGTACACGTTGGTCCGGAACCGGCCCACCCCGGGCACGCCGATCGCGAAGTCCGCCTCCTTGTGCTCGGCGAACTCCTTCACCTGGCGCGGCGTCATGATCTGCTCGGCCAGCGACTTCAGCTCCTCGGGCTTGAGCGGCGTCGTGTCCAGCGACACCAGCTCGCCGTTCACGCGGATGGTCGCGGGCCGGCCCACCTTGAGCAGCAGGTCCGACGCGTTGCGCTGCACCATGTGCGTGATGGCCTGCTTGAAGTTGAACGTTCCGCTCGGCGCCTCAGGCATGGGGATCCACCCGGAAGAGGGGCTGTCCGAACTCGACCGGCTGGGCGTTCTCCATCAGCACCTCCCGGATCACGCCCGTGACTTCGGATTCGATCTCGTTCATGATTTTCATCGCCTCGATGATGCACACCACCTGCCCCGAGGAGACCCGGCTCCCCACCTTGACGTAGGGCTCGGCGCCGGGCTCGGGGGCGGCGTAGAACGTCCCCACCATCGGCGACTTGATCTCGACGAGGTGGGTCGCAAGGGCGGCAGGGACGGCAGGGGCGGCAGAGACCGCGCCGACGGCCGGCGCCTGCGCCACCACCATGTGCTGCCCCGCCCCCCCGCCCCCCGCGTTGGTCGCGTGGCCCGCCTTCGTGACCCGGATCGCCGACCACCGCCCGAACAAACCCCGGCGGACCTCGATCGCGCCGAGCTCCGGCGCGTCCTTCAGGATCTGCACCAGCTGCGCGATGATATCGAGGTTCATGGGCAAGGAATCTACACGAGTTCCAGGAGTTCCGTGCGGCCGTCCGACAGGAGCACCGGCCCCTCCGGCGCCAGCAGCACGTCGTCTTCGATCCGGACGCCGCCCTCGCGGGCCACGTACACGCCCGGCTCGATCGTCACCACCGCGCCCGCCGGAAGCGGGTCCGGGTTCGTCTTCGCGAGCCGCGGGGCCTCGTGCACCTCGAGCCCCAGGCCGTGGCCGAGCGAGTGGCCGAACGCCTCGCCGAAGCCGCGCGCCGCGATCGGCTCGCGCGCCAGCGCGTCGGCGTCGCGCCCGCTCATCCCCGCCCGCACGCCCGCGCGCGCCCGCTGCTGCGCCTCGTACACCAGCCCGTACAGCGCGCGCTGCCGCTCCGTGGCGTGCCCGCCCACCACGACGGTGCGGGTGATGTCGGCGCAGTAGCCGTCCACTTGGGCGCCGAAGTCTAGCAGCACCCAGTCGCCCGCCGCCACTACCCGCCGGCTCGAGCGCGCGTGCGGCAGCGCCGTGCGCGGCCCCGATGCCACGATGGTCGCAAACGGATGGCCTTCGCTCCCGAGCGCGCGCAGCGCACCCTCGAGTCGCCCGGCGATCTCGAGCTCCGTCATCGCCGGCCGCAGCTCGGTGAGCGTGCGGCGCAGCGCCTCGCCCGCGAGCGTCGCCGCGCTCTTGATCGCCGCGACCTCGCCCTCGTCCTTCGCCACGCGCAACCGCTCCACCAGCTCCGTGGTCGGCTTCCAGCGCCACGCCTTGCCCGCTTGCGCGAACCGCTCCGCGTCGTGCACCGTCAGCGCGTGCGCCTCGTACCCCGGCGCGGCGAGCGGCCCGAGCGTGGGCAACTCCTTGAAGAAGCGGTCCCACACGCTCGTCCCCTCCACCTCGATCCGCGCCACCGCCCCGGCCTCCGCCCGCGCCTGCTCGTCGTAGCGGAAGTCCGTCACCAGCAGCACGTCCCCGCGCGTCACCATCACCAGCGCGGCCGACCCGCTGAACCCCGTCAGGTAACGGATGTTGGCGCGCGACGTGACCAGCAGCCCGTCCAGCTCCTCCGCCGCGAGCGCCCGCACGAGCGCCTCCTGCCGCGCGCGCCGCCGGTCAGGGGCCATGGCGGGACTGGAGATAGCCCACCAGCCCCTCGAGTCCCAGCCGGTAACTCTCGGCGCCGAACCCCGCCACCACCCCGACCGCCGCGTCGGCCAGCACCGAGCGGCGCCGCTCCGGCTCGCGCGCGAAGATGTTCGAGAGATGCACTTCGACGAACGGCACCCGCACCGCGAGCAGGGCGTCGCGCACCGCGAGACTCGTGTGGGTGAACGCCGCGGCGTTCACCACCGCGCCGTCGGCTTTCCCCTTGAGCTGCTGGATCGCCTCGACCAGCTCGCCCTCGTGGTTCGTCTGCCGCCACTCGAGCTCCACGCCGAGCGCGCGCGCCCGCTCGCGGGTGCGCGCCTCGATCTCCGCCAGGGTGGCCCGGCCGTAAACTTCGGGCTCCCGCTCCCCCAGCAGATTCAGGTTCGGGCCGTTCAGCACGGCGATGTGCACTAGGACTTGAGGCCCCGCAGCCAGGCCTGGAACTGGTCGAGATCGCCCTCGTCCTCCCCCGCCGCGCGCGGTCTGGGCCCCCCTCCCCCTCCTCCCGAGCTGCGTGCCGGAGCCTTGAGCCCGCCCTCCCCACCTCCCGCCGACCCGCCGACCACCGGGGAAGGGGTCCGCGGAGCGGAAGCGGGCGGCGCGCTGAAGAACTGATCGAACGAGAACCCGCCCGTCTGCTGCGGCGCCGCGCCCGATGGCGTGGAGGGCGCGGGCGGCGCGGGCGGCGCGGCGTGGGCGGGCGGCTCCACGCTCGGTCCCGAGCTGCGCGGGCTTTCCTCGCCGAACACCGAGTCGAGCGAGATGGTGTCCTCCGCGAGACGCGTGGCCTCGCCCGGCGCGGCGATCTCGGGCCGAGCTTCCGGCTGGTACGGGGCGACGGAGAATGCGCTGTCGAGCGGCGATTCCGCGACCGCCGCGGGGGGCGGGACCGGCTCGGACACCGGGGCGCGCGGCCGGCCGGTGAGAATCCGCTTCAGGAAGCTCTGCAGCGACTCACCCGTCCCTCTTCCCCCTTCCCTCTTGCCTCCGAAGGTGAGCGCCTCGACCCGCGCGCGCAGCCGCCGATCGCCGGGACGCTGCGCCAGCAGCGCCTGGTACACCCGCAGCGCGTCCTCCTGATGCCCCTGGCGCAGGTACAACTCCGCCATCGTTTCGGTGAGCACCGGTTCGGCCCGGGACAGCGCGGCAGTGTCCGCCGCGCCATCGTCGTCCGACAGGGCGACCGCGGCAGGGGGGGCAGAGGCCGCGGAGGGAGGCGGCGCCTCCGGCATGTCATCAGGCATGATCAGCGGCAGGTCGATCGTCGGCAGCTCGTCTTCCTCCGACCGCAGAACCTCCGGCGGCGGCGCGAACTGCCCGCTCTCGTATTGCGTGTGCGCCAGCCCCTCGATGCTCAGGTTCTGCGGCGTCAGCTGCACGTCTTCCTGAACCTCGAGTCCCTCCGCCCGCGCCGCGTCGTGCGCGACGGAGTCGAAGTCGAGGGTACCGTCGAAGGTCTCGATGTCCCGCGGCGTCCCCTGCGCCCGCAGGTGGGGCGCGGCGGGCGCATTCGACGCGTGCTCGACCTCGAAGTCGGGCTTCGCCATCGGCGCGGTCGGCGCCGCGGCGGCAGGGGCGACCGAAGCCGCCGGCGGGGGCGGAGGCGCGGGCGGGGGCGGGGGCACCAACCGCGCGACCGGCTCGGGCACCGCCACCGCCGGAACCGGCGCAGGGGGCTTGGCGGCCGCCGCCTGGGCGGCCTTCCCCTTAGCCCGCGCCAGCAGCTCCGCGGCGTCGCCATTCATCGGGTCCGCGGCGAGCAGCTGGTTGAGCCAGTCCACCGCTTCGTCGTACCGGCCGCCCCGCGCGGCGATCTCGGCCAGCATCTTGAGGCCGAGCACGTTTTCCGGATCGAGGGTGAGGACCTTGCGGAAGACGTCCGAGGCGCCCTTGTCGTTTTTCTGGTCGATGAGGCAGCGGCCGTACACGATGTGGGCGCTGACGTAATCGGGGTGCAGACCCAGGCCCGACTTGCACAGCTCGACGGCCCTATCTAGTTCTCCCGCTTTACGATAGGCGTCCGCCAGGGGCGCGAAATTCCGGCCCTTGGGGTTTTCGGCCCAGCGCTTTTCGAGCTTTTCTATTTCGCTGGTGTAGACCACGGCCTAAGTGATTGGGAGAATTGAACGAAGATAGTGTTCGCTCAGGTGCGCTGTCAATCGGAATGACACCCCCGTCGCTTGAGTTTTCCCGTTGTGGTTTTTAGACTTATGCCCCTTCTCCTCGTCTCTCACCCGGAGTCTAGCTCGCCATGATGCGCGCGATGCGCGAAATCACCAAGCCCGTCTTCTGGATCGTGGCGATCTCTTTCATCGGCTGGCTCGCCTATGGGCAGGTGACGGAGTTCATCGCGGGAGGTCGGGACGTCGTGCTCAAGGTGGACGGCGAGGTCGTCCGGTCCCAGCCGTTCCAGCTGCAATACCAGGCGGCGCTCGAGCACTACCGGCGCCAGCAGGGCGGCGGCCGGCTGACGCGGGAGGACGAGCAGCAGGTGCAGGACCAGGTCGCCAACCAGTTCATCCAGACGATCCTGCTCACGCACGCCTACCGCCGTCTCGGCATCACCGTGTCCGACGACGAGATCGTTCAGGCGGCGCTCAACTCGCCGCCGCCCCAGGTCGTCGAGCAGGTGCTGCAAGATCCGACGTTCCAGACCAACGGGCAGTTCGACATCACCAAGTGGCAGCGCTACCTCCAGAGCGCCGGCCCCGAGTTCCGGGCCCAGATCGAGGCGCTGTACCGCGAGTACCTCCCGCAGCAGAAGTTGCAGGAGTACCTGACGGCGGACATCTACGTCTCCGACGCGAAGCTGTGGCGCGGGTGGCGCGACCAGCACGAGGCGGCGACGGTGGCGATGCTCGCGCTGCGGGCCGAGGACATCTCCGACTCGCTCGCGCCGCTGTCCGACGCGGAGATCGAGCGGTACTACGCGGCGCACAAGGACGACTTCAAGCGGCCGGCGACCGCCTGGCTCACTTTCGTCGCGGAGCCGCGCGTCCCCGACGCGGCCGACACGGCGGCGGCCCTGGCGCACGCCCGCGCGCTGCGCGCGGAGATCGCGGGCGGCAAGGCGAAGTTCGAGGACGTGGCGCGGAAGGAGTCGGCGGACTCGGGGAGCGGCGCCCAGGGCGGCGATCTCGGCTGGGTGAAGCGGGACGCGTCGGGCTTCACTCCGGCGTTCGCCGCCGCGATGCGGCGCCTCGCTCCGGGGGAGCTGAGCCAGCCGGTGCCGACGGAATTCGGCTATCACGTGATCCGCGTCGACGCGGTCAAGGGCGACTCGCTGCGGGTCCGGCACCTCCTCGTGCCGATCGTCCTGCAGGGGCAGCACCTCGACGACGTGGATGCCCGTACCGATACGCTGGACCGCATCGCGGCGGAGCAGACCGACGGCAGCCGCCTCGACAGCGCGGCGCACCGGCTCGGCCTCCCGCTGGCGCACGCGCCGAAGCTGCTGCACGGTGACCGGCTCACGCTCGGCAAGTACGTCATCCCCGACGTGAGCGTGTGGGCGTTCGAGGCGCGGCCGGGCGAGACGAGCCCGGTGATCGAGGGCGCGCGGGCGAGCTACGTGTTCCGGCTCGACTCGCTCCAGCCGGCAGGGGTGCCGCCGCTGGCGGAGATCCGCAGCCGGGTGATCGAGGCCGCGCGCTTCGAGAAGAAGAAGGAGATCGCCCGCCAGCGCGCGGAGCAGGCGGCCGCGGCGCTGCGCGAAGCGCCCGACCTGCTCGCCGCCGGCCGCGCGCGCGGCTTCCCGGTCCGGAAGGCGGGGCCGTTCAGCCGCATCTCGCCGCCCCCCGAGCTCGCGCGCGAGCCGGTCGTGGTGGGCGCCGCCTTCGGGCTCAAGCCCGGGGAAAAGACCGGGCTGCTCGCCGGGGAGACCGGGTGCTTCCTGCTCCAGGGGATCGCGCGCACACCCGCCGACTCAGCCGCCTGGCTCAAGCAGCGGGACGAGCAGCGTGAGGCGCTGCTCCGGCCGGTCGCTCAGGCGCGCATTCAGCAATTCGTCGCCGCGCTGCGCGCGCAGGCGAAAGTCGTGGACCGTCGGAAAGAGCTGTACCGCCCGACGGGGGCGTCGAGCGGAGACTAATCGATCAGGCGGGCGGCCGGCTTGCCGTCCGGGCGCGCCGGCGGGTTGGAAGCTGGGGGCCGGGCGTCCATGGCGGCGTCGCGCGCTTCGTTGAGCGCGCGCCGGAACTCGCGCATCCCCTTCCCCACGGCGCGCCCGGCTTCGGGCAGCCGGTTCGCGCCGAACACCAGCAGCACGATCACCAGCAGGATGAGGAGCTCGCCGCCGCTCAGGTTGCCGAGCACGGGACCCGCCCTCGGGCTAGTCGCTGAGGCGCTTGGGGTCGCCGCCGGTCGGGATCGAGCCGGAGGCCGCCGGCGGCTGCACGCTGCGCGGCGGGGCCGCCGGCTCGTCCGACGTGGCGTCCTTGAGGCTTCGCTTGAACTCCTTGATCCCCTGGCCCAACGACGAGCCGATCTCCGGGATGCGCTTCGCGCCGAACACCAGCACCAGCACGAGCAGCAGGATCAGGATGTGGCTGAACGACAGGTCCCCGAACATAAGACGCCTCGCTTCAGAAGATCGATCGAGCGACGTAGTAGGCGATCGCCACTCCCACGAGGGCGAGCAGCGACACGTCGAGCCCGATCGGCCCGAGAGTGATCGACACCACCAGCAGGTCCAT
>DASWDP010000180.1:0-4100 GCA_036395195.1 Gemmatimonadales bacterium
ATTTCAGCAGCTGCTTCGCGATCGTGTTCAGCTGCATGTTGCTCGTCCCCTCGTAGATCGTCCCGATCTTCGCGTCCCGGTAGAACTTCTCCACCGGATACTCCTTGGTATACCCGTAGCCGCCGAACAGCTCCACCGCGAGCGACGTCACCCGCTCGGCCACCTGCGACGAGAACAGCTTCGCCATCGCCGCCTGCATCGTGTACGGCTCGCCTGCGTCCTCGAGCCGCGCCGCGTTGTACACCATCAGCCGCGCCGCCTCGAGCTCCGTCGCCGCCTGGGCGAGCTGGAACTGGACCGCCTGGAATTCGGCGATCGGATGCCCGAACTGCTTGCGCTCCCGCACGTACCTGAGCGCCGCGCCGAGCGCGCCGCGCGCCACGCCGATCATCTGCGCCCCGATCCCGATCCGCCCGGTGTTCAAGGTCTCGATCGCCACCTTGTAGCCCTGGCCCGCCTCGCCCACGACGTTCGCGGCCGGCACCTCGCACTGATCGAGAACCAGCTCGCAGGTGCTCGACGCGCGGATGCCGAGCTTGTCCTCCTTCTTGCCGACCGAGAAGCCCTTGAAGCCGCGCTCCACCGCGAACGCCGTGATGCCCTTGTAACCTCGCGCGAAGTCGGCGTTCGCGAAGATCACGAACAGGCTGGCTTCCGCGCCGTTCGTGATCCAGAGCTTGCGTCCCTCCAGGATCCAAGTGTCGCCCCGGCGGGTGGCCCTGGTCTGGAGCCCGAACGCATCGGACCCCGACTCCGGCTCGGAGAGCGCGTAGGCGCCGAGCAGGTCGGCGGCGAGGCGGGGGAGATAGCGGTGCCGCAGGTCGTCGCTCGCCCA
This sequence comes from Gemmatimonadales bacterium, assembly GCA_036395195.1. GTDB lineage: Bacteria > Gemmatimonadota > Gemmatimonadetes > Gemmatimonadales > GWC2-71-9 > AG41. The sequence continues at coordinate 836 of DASWDP010000180.1, forward strand.
TTTGAGCAGCAGGTTGTTGACGAGCGTGTTCTGCACGTCCACGAAGATCGCGACCGACGCGTCCACGGCGGAGAGCTCCTCGACCGCGAGGACGGTCATGAGCAGACTCCCGCCCGCGCCGCCGTGCCGCTCCGGGGTCTCGATCCCCATGAGGCCGAGCTCGAAGCACTTGCGGAGCAGCTCGGGGTCGATCGCCGCCGCCCGTTCCATCGCGCCAACGCGGGGGCGCACGTCGCGCTCCGCGAAGTCGCGCACGGTGTCGCGGAACAGCTCCTCTTCCTCGGAGAGCTTGGTGAGGGGAGGCGTCGTGGTCAGCTCGGGCATCGTCGGCCAATCTAGCTCATCGATCCTTGAGCCGCCGCACGAACTTCAGCCCCGACCAAACCTTGTCCACCGCCGCCACCTTCACGTCCACGAGACCGTGTGCGAGCCCGGTCGCCCGGATCACGTCCTCGCTGAGATCGGTCGGCACGCCGGACGCTTTCTTGGGCCAAGAGATCCACAGCATGCCGGCCGGCGCCAGCGCGCGCGCCAGCGCGCCGAACCGGCGCTCCAGGTCCTGCTTCTCCTTCGTGAAGAACTGGACGAAGTCGAGGCGGCCGGCCGCCTTCGGCTTACGATGGACCCGCGGCAGCTTGCCGAGCGCGCTCGTGTAGCCGCGCGGCGCGCCGAGGATGGCGATGGTCGAGCCCGATTTGATCCCGAGCTTCTGCACCAGGGGCTTCCCGGAGTACCCAGCCACCTCTACCGCCCTCTACCGCCCATTACCGCCTGCTACCGCCCTTTGTACATCACCCGCCAGATCCGCCCCGCGGCGTCGTCGGTGATGTACAGCGACCCGTCCGGTCCCACCGCCAGCCCCACCGGCCGGTGCTGCGGGCCGGCGCCGTCCTCGTGCCAGAAGCCGTCCGCGAACGTCTCGTACGCGCCCCCGCCCGCCGGCGCGCCGTCCTTGAACGGCACGAATACGACGCGGAAGCCCGCCTGCGGCAGCGGTGCGCGGTTCCACGACCCGTGGAACGCGATGAATGCCCCGCCGGCGTAGCGTGCCGGGAACTGCGTGCCGGCGTAGAACGCCAGGCCGTCGGGCGCCCAGTGCGCCGGGAACGCGACCGCAGGTTCTTCCTTCCGGGCGCACACCCCGGCTTGCTTGCCGTCCCCACCGTACTCGGGAGCGAGCACGAGGTGCCCGAGCGCGCCGTCGTGGTAGCAGTACGGCCAGCCGAAGTCGTCGCCCTCGTTCACCCGCAGCAGCTCCTCCGACGGCCGCTCGGCGCTCTGCTCGAGCGTGAAGAGCTTGGGCCAGTTCTGGCCGAGCTGATCGCGGCCGTGCTGCGTAGCCCAGAGCTGGCCGTCGGGTGCGAAGGCGAGCCCCACGGCGTTGCGGATCCCGGTCGCGTACCGGCCGCCGGCTCCCGTCTGGTTCGTCTTGTCGGCGTCGAACCGCCAGATCCCCGAGCGGTACGCGAGCTCCGGACAGGGGTCCCGGCCGGGCGACTCGAGCATCCGGTCCGCGACCTGGCACGAGTTGGACGCCGACCCGAAGTTCACGAACAGCGTCCGGCCGTCGGGCGAGAGCGCGAGGCTCTTCGCCGTGTGGTTGCCGTCGCTCGGCAGGTCGCGCGCCACGACCTGCGGCTCACCGAGCGGGGTGAGCTGGCCGCCGCGCATCGCGTAGCGCAGCACGGTCGACCGCGTGGCGAAGTACAGCACGCCCTTGCCGAGCGCGATCCCCGTGCCGCCTGCCGTCGCGAAGTGCACCACGACGTCCGCCTTGCCGTCGCCCGTCGTGTCCCGCAGCGCCAGCACGCCGGGCGGCCCGCCGCGCCGGGTCTCGAGGGCGACGAACAGGTCGCCGTTCGGGGCCACGGCGAGGTGGCGTGGGGCGCCGACCTGGTCGGCGACGACGACGGCGCAGAAGCCGGCGGGGAGCGTGAGGCCGGCGTTGTCGGGGTCGCAGGCGGGTAGACGGGGAGGCGGATAGGCGGATAGGAGCGCCGCCACGAGAGCGAGCGCCGCAGGTGTTTTCCAGCTCACGCCCGTTTCTCTCCCTTGTCCGGCGCCGCCAGCATCTCCCGGATCCCGCCAAGCGACGCGAGCACCCCCGTCGCCTCGTAGGGCAGGTAGATGACCTTGTTGCTCTGCGGGCTCGTCACCATCTCTTTCAGCGCCTCGATGTAGCGGATGGCGATCAGGTAGCGCGCGGGGTCGCCGCCCGTGCCCTTGATCGCGGCCGTGATGCGCTCGATCGCCTGCGCCTCCGCCTCCGCCACCTTGAGCCGTGCGTTGGCCTCGGCTTCCGCCGCGAGGATGCGCGCCTGCTTCTGCCCCTCGGCCTGGTTGATCTCCGACTGCCGGATACCTTCGGCTTGGAGGATGCGCGACTGCTTCTCCGCCTCGGCGGTGAGGATCGCGGCCCGCCGGTCCCGCTCGGCGCGCATCTGCTTCTCCATCGCGTCCCGGATGTCGCGCGGCGGGTTGATGTCCTTCAGCTCGACCCGGCTCACCTTGGCGCCCCACTTGTGCGTCGCCTCGTCCAAAATCTCGCGCAGCTTCGCGTTGATGGTGTCGCGCGACGAGAGCACGTGGTCCAGCTCCATCTCGCCGATCACGTTGCGCAGCGTCGTCTGCGTCAGCTTCTCGATCGCGTCCGGCAGGTTCGCGATCTCGTAGGTCGCGCGGACGGGGTCCGTGATCTGGGAGTAGATCAGCGCGTCGATTTCGACCACCACGTTGTCCTTGGTGATCACGTTCTGGCGCGGGAACACGTACACGGTCTCGCGCAGGTCGATCTTGTCGGTGCGGAAGTGGCGCGCGAACGAGTCCCCCGTCGGCGTGACGATGACCTGGTGCCAGTCGATCGCCCGCGGCCGGTCGATGATCGGGATGATGAGGTTGATCCCGGAGGACAGGGTGCGGTGGTACTTGCCGAGCCGCTCGATGATCATCGTCTGCGCCTGCTGGACGATGCGGATCCCCCGCGCCACGATCGAGATCGCGAACAGTGCGATCGCCGCCGGGACGATGATCCCGCCGATGTTGTCCATTCACATCTCCTTGTCCACGTACAGCGTCGCGCCCTCTACGCGCACCACCATCACCCGTGTCCCCGGCTCGAGCGCCGAGTCCATGATCGAGGCGGCACGCCAATCCTCGCCCTCGACCCGCACCCGGCCCTTCCCGGTCTCGGGATCGATGCGCTCGGAGACGATCCCCATCCTCCCCGCGAGGGCGTCGACGTTCGTCTTGATCTCGGTCCCGACGG
>DASWDP010000181.1:0-13539 GCA_036395195.1 Gemmatimonadales bacterium
CACGACGCCGACGGCACGACCGCGGACCTGGGCGGGCTCGGCACCCTCGCGCTCACCGTCGAGCTGATCCGCCGGTTCCCGTTCGGGCTCGACGTCGCCGCGGCGATCGGAGGGCTCAAGTACCTGCCGGGATCCGAGAGCGGCATCTTCGCGCAGGGCACCGGCGGGGTCATGCCGCTCGGCGCGCTCGGCCTCACCTACGCGCCGCCGTTCGGCGCTCGACACGGGCTGGCGCTGCGCGCTCGCTACGACGCCCACCGCTTCTTCACGCCCGCGCTCCGCAACGAAGGGTTCGCGTCCGGCCACCTGGTGCACCGCGTGGCGCTCGGCGTGCGCTGGAGCTTCGGCGGCGCGCGGGAGGTGGAGGCGCGGCCGTGAGGCGTGCATGGTGGTGCGTCGCGCTGCTCGTGGCGTGCAGCGAGCCGACGATTCCGTCGCGGTCGGACCGGTACGGATTCGACCTGGGTGGTGAGGTGTTTCACTGGCCGGCCGATCGGCTCCCGGTGCGCTTCTACGCGCAGCCCAGGGGCAACCTGCCCTTCCTGGTGCAACGGGCGAGCGAGGCGTGGGCCGGTCAGTTCCTGTATGGCGAGTTCACGGCCCGGCTCGTGAGCGACTCGTTCGGCGCCGACGTGATCGTGTACGCGGACAGCGCGCCCGACGTGCCGCCGGACCCGGGTCAGCCGGTGAATGCGTGTAGCGGCGTGACCCGGTTCGCCCAGGTGGACAACGCGACGAATCGGCTGACGGACCGAATCCACGTGGAACTGACGCTGGTGGGGGTCTACACGCCGGCGGAAGTCGCGGCGTGCCTGCGGCGCACGACCATACACGAGTTGGGCCACGCCCTGGGCCTGTTTCAGCACAGCTCCGTTACCACCGACATCATGTACGCCCCGCCACAGGTGGACCTGCCGAGCGAGCGGGACCACCGCACCGTGGAAGTGCTGTATGACACGACAGCGACCATACTTCCGGCGCCGCCTTGACACCTTGGGCACCGACCGATAGCATAACTCCTTCACAAAAAAGGACTTGTGTCCTCGATGGCGATCCGACGCCAGGAGGCCCTCGATTACCACGCGCAGGGCCGCCCTGGGAAGATCCAGGTCTCGCCGACCAAACCCTTCAAGAACCAGCGCGACCTGTCCCTCGCCTACACCCCGGGGGTGGCCGAGCCGTGTCACGAGATCGCGGCGCACCCGGAGGACGCCTACACCTACACGGCGAAGGGGAATCTCGTGGCCGTGGTGACGAACGGGACCGCGGTGCTCGGGCTGGGCAACATCGGCCCGCTCGCCGGCAAGCCGGTGATGGAGGGCAAAGGGATCTTGTTCAAGGCGTTCGCCGACATCGACGTATTCGATCTCGAGGTGGGCTCCGAGAATCCCGACGACGTCATCAAGTTCTGCCAGCTGCTCGAGCCGACCGTGGGCGGTATCAACCTCGAAGACATCCGTTCGCCTGACTGCTTCTACATCGAAGAACAGCTGCGCGAGACCCTCTCCATCCCGGTATTCCACGACGACCAGCACGGCACGGCCATCATCTCGGGGGCCGCGCTCCTGAACGCGCTGGAGCTGGTCCAGAAGGACATCGGCCGGGTCAAGGTGGTATTCGCGGGGGCGGGCGCGGCCGCGATCGCCACCGCCGAGCACTATGTCCGCCTGGGCGTGCGGCGCGAGCACATCGTGCTGTGCGACCAGCAGGGGGTCATCCACGCCGAGCGCGACGACCTGGACCACTACAAGGCCCGGTTCGCGCAGAAGACAATTGTCCGGGCGCTCGCCGAGGCGCTGCAGGACGCCGATGTGTTCGTCGGGCTGTCGGTCGCCGGGATCGTGTCGGGGGACATGCTGCAGGCGATGGCCAAGCGGCCGATCGTGTTCGCGCTCGCGAACCCGACGCCCGAGATTAGCCCCGAGGAAGCGCGCGAGGCGCGGAGCGACGCCATCGTCGCCACCGGGCGCTCCGACTATCCGAACCAGGTGAACAACGTGCTCGGCTTCCCGTTCATCTTCCGGGGCGCGCTCGACGTGCGCGCGAAGAAGATCAACGAGGCGATGGAGATGGCGGCGACGCGCGCCCTGGCGGCGCTCGCCAAGGAGGAGGTGCCCGACTCGGTGATGCGCGCCTACGGGCTCGATCGGCTGCGGTTCGGGCCGGAGTACCTGATCCCGAAGCCGTTCGACCCGCGCGTGCTCCTGTGGGTGGCTCCGGCGGTGGCGTGGGCGGCGGTGGGCTCGGGGGTGGCGGGCCGGGTGATCGACGTGGACGAGTACCGGGCGCAACTGGACGCGCGGCTCGGCCGGGCACGCGAGGTGATGCGCGGGCTCTCGAGCCGCGCCCAGCAGGAGGCGCAGCGCGTCGTGTTCCCCGAGGGGGAGGACCCGCGCATCCTCAAGGCCGCGCGCATCCTCGCCGACGACGGGATCGCCGAGCCGATCCTGCTGGGCGACCCCGACGCGATCCGCCGCCAGGCGGACGATGCGGGGGTGACGCTCGAGGAGATCACGCTCGCGAACCCGCGGGCGAGCGCGCACCTCGAGACGTTCGCGCGCGAGCTGTGGGAGCGGCGGCGGCGCAAGGGGATCACGCTGCGCGAGGCCCGGAACCGGGTGCTCGACCCGCTGTACCACGCGCTGCTGATGCTTCGCGCCGGGCAGGCGGACGCCGTCGTCGCGGGGGAGGACATGTATTATCCCGACGCGATGCGGCCGGCGCTCGAGGTGATCGGCGCCGAAGCGGGGCGCCGGCACGTGAGCGGCATCTACATGCTGGTGCTCCCGCAGCAGACGTTCTTCTTCGCAGACTGTACCGTGAACATCGATCCCGACGCCGAGACGCTCGCGGAGATCGCCTCGGCGACCGCGGAGTTCGTGGGACGGCTCGGCATCGAGCCGCGCGTGGCGCTGCTCTCGTTCTCGAACTTCGGATCGGTGCGCCACCCGGCGGCGGAAAAGGTACAGCGGGCAGTGGCGCTGCTGCACGAGCGCGAGCCGGCGCTCCAGGTGGACGGGGAGATGCAGGCGGACACGGCCGTCGTGGAGCGGATCCTGACCAAGACCTATCCGTTCTCGAAGCTCCGCGAGCCGGCCAACGTGCTGATCTTCCCGGGCCTCGACGCCGCCAACATCAGCTACAAGCTGCTCGACCGGATCGGCGGCGCCCAGGCCATCGGCCCGATCCTGGTCGGGATGGCGCAGCCGGTCCACGTGCTGCAGCGGGGCTCCGAGGTGAACGACATCGTCAACATGGCCGTGATCGCCGCCGTGGACGCGCAGGAGCACGGCCGGCGCCCGCGCGCATGACCGCGCACGCCACCCGGCCGGCGGAAGGCACCTGGGCCGCCGCGCTCGAGGCCGCGGGCCTCGCGCCGCGGCGGGCCGTCCATGGGAATCCCCCGGCGCCCGAGCTCTACGAGCACGCGGTGCGGCGCGGCGAGGGCGTCATCGTGGAGGGCGGCGCCTTCTGCGCCGTGACCACCCCGCACACCGGCCGCAGCCCGAACGACAAGTTCATCGTGCGGGAGCCCTCGTCGGACGCCGACATCTGGTGGGGCCGCGTGAACCAGCCGCTCGCGCAAGACGCCTTCGCGCGGCTGCGCGCCGCCGTGCTCGCGCACCTGAACGACCAGGAGCTGTTCGTGCGCGACCTGTTCGCCGGGGCGGACCCTGACCACCGCATCGGGCTCCGCGTCGTCACGCCGAACGCCTGGCACGCCCTCTTCGTCCACAACATGTTCCTCCGCCCCACCGCCTCCGATCTCGCCGCCTTCACCCCCGCCTGGACCCTGCTCCACGCTCCCGAGCTCCAGGCCGACCCCGCACAGCACGGCACCCGGTCGGGGACATTCGTGGTCATTCACTTCGGGCAGCGGACGATCCTGATCGGCGGGACGCGCTACGCCGGCGAGCTGAAGAAATCCGTATTCACGATCCTGAACTACCTGCTCCCCAAGCGCGGCGTGCTGGCGATGCACTGCTCCGCCAACATCGGAGAGTCGGGTGACGTGGCGCTGTTCTTCGGCCTCTCGGGCACCGGCAAGACGACGCTGTCGGCCGACCCGGGGCGCGCGCTCATCGGCGACGACGAGCACGGCTGGTCCGACCAGGGCGTGTTCAACTTCGAGGGCGGCTGCTACGCCAAGGTGATCCGGCTGTCGCCCGACGGCGAGCCCGAGATCTTCGCGACGACCCGGATGTTCGGGACGGTGCTCGAGAACGTCGTGGTCGATCCCCTGACCCGCGCGATCGACCTCGACTCCGCGGAGATCACCGAGAATACGCGCGCGTCGTATCCCATCCACTACATCCCGAACCACGTGCCGGGGGGGATGGGCGGGCACCCCACCCACATCGTGTTCCTCACGTGCGACGCGTACGGGGTGATGCCGCCGATCGCGCGGCTCTCGCCCGCCCAGGCGATGTACCATTTCGTCTCGGGGTACACCGCCAAAGTCGCCGGCACCGAGCGCGGCGTCACCGAGCCCAAGGCGACGTTCTCGGCGTGCTTCGGCGCGCCCTTCCTGCCGCTCAACGCCAACGTCTACGCTTCCCTGCTGGGCGAGAAGATCGCGACCCACGGCGTGCAGTGCTGGCTCGTGAACACCGGGTGGAGCGGCGGCCCCTACGGCCCCGCGGGGGGCGGGGGGGGCCAGCGCATGCGCCTCGGGCTCACCCGCGCGATCGTGCGGGCCGCGCTCGGCGGACGGCTCGACCGCGTGCCCACCGCGCCCGAGCCGGTGTTCCGGCTCGAGGTGCCGCTCCAGGTGCCGGGCGTCCCGGACGACGTGCTGCTCCCGCGCGGTACCTGGCGCGATCCGGCGGCGTACGACGCCCAGGCCGCGCGGCTCGCCCAGATGTTCCGGCAGAACTTCGAGCAGTTCCGGGACCAGGTGCACGCCGCCGTGCGGGACGCGGGCCCCGCCCTTTGACCCGGTTCGAGGTCGTCCGCGACCCGCTCTGGAACAACATCCGGCTCGACTCCGAAGCGCTCGCGGTGGTCGACACGCCCGCCGTGCAGCGGCTGCGGTACGTGCGCCAGCTGGGGCATGCGTTCCTTGTGTACCCGGGCGCGACGCACAGCCGTTTCGAGCACGCCCTCGGCGCCTATCATCTCGCGCGCCGGGTGCTCGCGCAGCTCGAGGACGCGGGGGACGCGCGGCTCGATCCCGCCGAGCGCGCGCGCTTGAAGCTCGCCGCGCTGCTGCACGACATCGGCCATTACCCCTTCTCGCATGCGCTCGAGGAGGCGGGCCTCCCGCACCACGAGGTGCTGGCCGAGCGGCAGCTCGCCAGCGGCGAGCTGGCCGGGCGGCTGGCCGAGCTGGGCGCGCCGGCGGAGCGGCTGCTGCCGCTGATCCGCGGCACCGCGCGCGAGCCGCTCGCGGGGCTCGTGTCGGGCTCGCTCGACGTCGACAAGCTCGACTACCTCTCGCGCGACGCCTGGATGTGCGGGGTGCCCTACGGCGTGATCGACGTGGACCGGCTGGTCACGTCGCTCACGGTCGCCGCGGGGCCCGATCGCCGCCCCATCCTCGCGCTGCACGAGAAGGGCCTCGCGGCACTCGAGTCGCTGCTCTTCGCCAAGTACCAGATGTACCGGAACGTGTACTGGCATCACGCCGTGCGGAGCGCGACCGCGATGTTCAAGCGCCTGGTGCGAGGCGCGATCGCCGCGGGGCGGGTCGACCCCGGCGCGGTGGCGGTGGCGACCGACGACGGGCTGATCCACGAACTGGTCCGCGAGGACGCGACGGGACTGGCGCGCGCGCTGCGCGAGCGCCGGCTCGCGAAGCGGGTGCTCGACCTCCCGGCGGCGGAGCTGCCCGCCGAGACGCCCTCCTGGCCGTCGGACGACCCCGACCTGCTTGAGCGGGTGGAGGACCGGCTGGCCCGGGACCTGGGGCTCGCGCCGGGCGAGCTGTTCCTCGACTTCCCGGCCAAGCCGGACATGCTGACACTCGACCTGCCGCTCGTAAAGCGTGACGGCAGCGTCACGCACCTCGCCGGTGCCGAGGCCGCGGCGCACCTCGGGCTGCCGCGCGTGGCGATCGAGCTGTACCGCTCCGCGCGCCGGCTGCGCGTGTTCGCCCTGCGGGCGGCGACGGTGCCCGCCCGGACAATCGTGGAGGTCGTGATGACGCCGCGGGAAGAAGTGGCGCAGCGGGTGGGGTAGGGGCACGGCAATACCGTGCCCCTACAGTCACCGAACCCCGGGCTGCGTGATCTGCGTCGTGTCGCCAACCGGCGCGTCCACCGAGTCGATCCGCACGATGATGGCGGTGATGTTGTCGAGCCCGCCGTGGCGATTCGCCTCCGTGATCAGATCGTCCACCTGCTCCTGCGGCATGCGGTTCCCCGCCAGCAGCTCCGCGAGCTGCAGATCCTCGAGCATCCCCGTGAGGCCGTCCGAGGCGAGCAGGAACAGGTCCTTCGGCTTCACGGTCCCGATGTAGATGTCCGGCATCACGTCGCTGTTCGCCCCCACGCAGCGCGTGATCACGTTCGAGTAGGGGTGGGAACGCGCCTGCTCGGGCGTGAGATACCCGGCATCGACCTGCTCCTGCACGTAGGAATGGTCCTTCGTGAGCTGGATCAGCTTCTGGTCCCGGTACAGATAGGCGCGGCTGTCACCCACCTGCCCGATCAGGAAGCGCGTGTCGTACAGGACCAGCGTGGTGACGGTCGTCCCCATGCCGCGCTTGTCGTGCTCGGTGAGCGTGCGCTGGAAGATCGCGCCATTCGCGGCCCGGATCGCCGTGCGCATCCGGTCGGCGACTTGATCGTCGGAGAGTCCCCGCAGCGAGCCCAGCTCGCGCGCCACGAAGCGCACCGCCATCTCGCTCGCCACCTCTCCCGCCGCGTGCCCGCCCATCCCGTCCGCGACCACGAAGATCCCGCGGTCGGGCACCATGAGGTAGTTGTCCTCATTCCCCGAGCGGATGATCCCGACGTCGGTTCGGCCAGCGCAGGTGATGTGCACGGGACTGCGCTACGCCAGCAGCCGGTGGAGAAGGGCGACGAGCCCCGCGCCGCCCAGAACGAGCACCGCGGCACTCGCCCCGCAACCCTTCCCCTTCTTCGGCGGGGGTTGCTGCTGCGCCCCGGGCCGCTTGGGCTTCCCCGGCTGCCGGGGGGGGGCCTTGGGAGGCGCGGACCGGGCGGGAGCGGCCGGGGCGGCGCGGGCGGGAGCGGCGGGAGGACGCGGAGCCGCGGGGGCGGCGGGGGCGGCGAGGGGGGCGGGGGCCGGAGGGGGAGCCGGTGCCGGAGTGGCGGTGGGCGCGAGCGAGTGCGGTGTCCTCAACACCTGCGTGCCGCCGCCCTTCGCGACGCCCATGGCATCGTCGGTCGGGTCGAACACGAGCTGCACGTCGCCGAACCGCACCATCGCCCCGGGCCCGAGCGGCGCTTCCCCCTTCACCGGCTCGCCGTCCACGAACGTGCCGTTGGTCGACTCTAGATCCACCAGCACCCACACGCCCTCGCGGCGCTGCAGCTTCGCGTGGCTGGTGGACACCGACGCATCGGGCATCACGAGATCGTTGTAGTCGGCGCGCCCGATGTTCGCGATCGGCGTCTTCACCTGCAGGCGCTGGCCCTTCAGCGCTCCGCTCCGGACGAGAAAGCTCGCGAGCGGCCCGCCCGGCGACGGCCGGGCAGCCCCGCCCGCCTCGAAGCCGTGCACGGTGTGCTTGAGACGGTCGGCCGCGCCCGGCGGAGGGGCTGGGGAGGGGGGCACGGCCTGCGGCGCGCTAGCGGCCGGCCCCCGAGGAGGGGGGGGACTCGCCGCAGCCGGGGCCGCGTCCGCGTAGAAGCGGAACTGCTCCTCGCCGATGCGGATCACCTCGGCGCGCGCCAGGATCCGCTGCCCCTGCACACGCTCGTCGTTCACGAACGTCCCATTCGTGCTCGAGTCCACGAGCAGGTAACCCTTGGGCGTCTGCACGATCTCCGCGTGCCGGCGCGAGACGTCCTTGCCCGAAACGACCACGTCGCACCCTGCCTCGCGCCCGAAGACGAGCGAGGCACCCGTGATCACGTACTCGCGGCCGTCGGTCAGGCTCACCACCCGCCCGCCGGTGGTCCCGACCGCGGCCGCCTTCGCACCCGCCTTTGCCTGGGCCCCCTGGGGCAGGTTGACCGCCTGGACATACTGCGTGCTGCCCGAGCGGCGCTCGTCCACGAAGGTCAGCTCCTGCCCGCCGACCTCGACCTTGTCACCGTGCAGCAGCGGGGTCGGCTCGGCGCCGAGCCGGACGCCGTTGATCAGCACGTCCGCGGCCGGGGCGGCCTTGCGGATGACCACCTGCCCGTCGGCCTGGCCCACTAGGAGCGCGTGGCGCGGCAGAATCCCCGGCCCGGCCAGGGTGATCGCGCAGCTCGCGTCGCTGCCGAGCGCCACCTCGCCTACCGGAATGGTGAACGTCTTGCCACCCAGCTCGAGCAACGACATCTACGGGGGGCTCCTCAGCTTCCGGAAAAGCCAGCGCCAGAAGTTACGACCGGCGGCGTAACCGCGCAAGGAAACACGGCTTACGCGACCTCACGCGGGCACGTCTAGCGACACCGACTCCTCCCGCCCGATCAGGCCGCGCCGCAGCCAGCGCCAGAACAGCAGCGAGCCCACAATCACTGTGGCGTAGCTGTTGATGAAGCGCCAGATCAGAATGTAGGTCGGCGTGATCTCCCGCGGCACGTAGATCGACATCACGGCCGCCGACAGGAGCTCGGCGAGTCCCGAAGCGCCGGGGGTGGGCGCGAAGTAGAGGAGGAAGGTGATGAACGTCTGCAGCAGGAGGATGTCGACGAAGTTGGCGGGGATGCCGAGGGCGCGCAGCGCGATGTAGCCCGCGAGCAGCTTGTTGGCGTGCGACGGCCCCGAGAGCAGCGTCGCCCACAGCAGCGCGAGCCAGCCCCGGGGGTTGCCGAACGCCACCATGCATTCGTGAGCCCGGTCGATGCCGGCGCGCAACTGCTCGATGCGCGCCGCGATGCGGCGGCTCCGGCGCTCCAGCCGGCCGGCGAGCCAGTGCACGCCGTCCCGGAGCCACGCCGGGAACACCATGGCGACGAGCATCACCACGCCGAGCACACCGAAGATGGTGAGGCTGGTGCGAAACAGGTCGTAGTACGTGATTCCCAGCACGACGTTGTGCTGGGCCAGCGACTTCCCTGCACCGAGGTAGATCGCGAGCGGGCCCGCGAGGGCGAAGAACGCGACCGTGGCGACGAACGTCATGAAGGTGGACGTCACCGCCTCGGGCAGCCGCACGCCGGACCGGCGCATCACCCACATCATGGTGGGGCCGGCCCCGGTTTGGAACGGCGTGAGGTAGGCAGCCCACGCGCTCATGCCTCCGGCGACGATCATGTCCCGCAGCCGCACGCCGGGGTGCACGTGCCGTGCCACTACCCACAGCCGCGTCCCGCCTCCGACCCAGTCCATCGAGGCGAGCCCGAGCCCGACCACCAGCCAGCCCCAGCGCAGGCCGAGCAGCGCGCCGAGGAATGCGTGGAAGTTGTTGCCGTAGAAGAGCAGACCGACGACGCCCGCGAGCGAGATGAGGGCGAACAGCTCGAGGCCGCGGCGCAGCAGCCGCGGGGTCAGGGCTAGGGCCATGTGGGGGCGAAAGTACGGGGGCTCGGGCCTCGGGGCTAGGTGCTCGGGGGTTGCCCGAACCCCGAGGCCCGAGCCCCGAGTCCCTGTTATGTTAAAGGGTTATGCCTCCCTCCCCCGACCGGGTGATCATCCGCAACGCGCGCCAGCACAATCTGAAGGGCGTCACCGTCGAACTGCCCCGGCGCGCGCTGACGGTGGTCACCGGTCCCTCGGGGTCCGGCAAGAGCACGCTCGCCTTCGACACCCTCTACGCTGAGGGGCAGCGGCGCTACATCGAGTCGCTGTCGACCTATGCCAAGCAGTTCCTCGAGCGGATGCCGAAGCCGCTCGTGGACGGGATCGACGGCATCTCGCCGTCCGTCGCGATCGAGCAGAAGAACCCCACCACCAGCAGCCGCTCGACGGTGGGCACGGCCACCGAGATCTACGACTTCCTGCGGCTCCTCTGGTCGCGGGTGGGGACGCAGTACTGCGTGCAATGCGGGCATGAGGTGAAGGCGGACACGGTGCAGGAGGTGGTGGACGAACTCATTGCGGATTGCGGATTGGCGATTGCGGATTCGACAGGCCGGAATCCGAACGAACAATCCGCAATCCGAAATCCGCAATCCGCAATTGTCGTAGCATTTCCGCTGCCTCCGAGCGCCCATCGCCCCGACGTGGAAGTTGCGGCCCCGCTTCTGGCGGCGGGGTTCGTACGCGCTCAGCTCGACGGCGCGGTCGTGCGGCTCGACGAGGCCGACGCCGAGCGGCGGATGCGGGAGGCCCGGGAGGTGTTGGTGGTGGTGGACCGGCTGCCCGCTTCCGAGACGAACCGGGGGCGGCTCGCCGACGCCGTAGCGACCGCGTTCAGCGAGGGCGAGGGGGTGGCGGTCGCACTCGAGAACGGCGACCGGCGCCGCTTTTCCGCGCACCCCACCTGCTCCCACTGCGGGACCGCGGCTCCGGCGCTCACACCGATTCTCTTCTCGTTCAACAACCCCCGCGGCGCTTGCCCCGGATGCAACGGCTTCGGCGCGGTGCTCGAGTACGACGAGTCGCTCATCGTCCCCGACCCGCGGCGGAGCCTGGCGCGCGGCGCGCTCGACCCGTGGACCAAGCCGCGTTACGAGGGACGGCGCCGCATCCTGCGCGAGGTGGCGCGCGCCCGGGGGATCTCGTTCGACACGCCCTGGCAGGACCTCGCTGGGCCCGATCGGCACTTCCTGCTGCACGGGGCCACGGCGGGCGGCCGATTCCTCGGCATGTTTCCCTTCCTCGAGCGCCTGGAAGCGAAGCGCTACAAACAGTACATCCGCGTCTTCCTGCGGCAGTACCAGCTCGCCAAGACCTGCCCCGCCTGCGGCGGCGCCCGCCTCAACCCGGAGGCGCTCGCGGTGCGGGTCGGAGAGAAGAACATCGCCGCAGTCGCCGGCCTTACGGCCGGCGCTTTGCGCGACTGGGTCGCCGCGCTCGAGCTCACGCCGTTCCAGCGCGCGGTCGCCGTCCACATCCTCGCGGAGCTCGGGAACCGGCTCTCGTTCGTGAACGACGTCGGCCTGGGCTACCTCACGCTCGACCGCCTCACCCGCACGCTGTCAGGCGGCGAAGCGCAGCGGATCGCCCTGTCCAACGCGCTGGGCTCGCACCTGGTGGACACGCTGTACGTGCTCGACGAGCCCACCATCGGGCTCCACCCCGCCGACACCGAGCGGCTGCTCCGGCTGCTGCGGCGGCTCGCGGATGCCGGCAACACCGTCGTCGTGGTCGAGCACGACCCCGCGGCGATGCGCGCCGCCGACTGGATGGTCGAGCTCGGGCCCGCGAGCGGCGAGGCGGGCGGGCAGGTCGTGTACCAGGGGCCGGCGGTCGGGGTGTGCGAAGCGGGGACCCTCACGGGGCAGTATCTCACGGGCGAAAAGCGCATCGGCGTGCCGTCGGCGCGCCGCCCCGCGAGGCGGTGGCTCACGGTGCGGGGCGCCCGGCTGCACAACCTCGCCGGCGTGGACGCGCGCATCCCCCTCGGCACGTTCACGGCGGTCACCGGTGTGTCGGGGTCGGGGAAGTCCACATTGGTGCACGACGTCCTGTTCCGCCAACTCGAAGCCCGGCTCACCGGCGCCCACAGCGCGAAGCAGCACCTGGGGGAGCCGGTGGGGGAGGTGCACGCGCTGGAGGGCTGGGAGGCCATCGGCGACGTGGTGCTCGTCGATCAGGCGCCGATCGGCCGTACACCGCGGTCCAACCCCGTCACGTACATCAAGGCATTCGATGAGCTGCGCGGCCTGTTCGCCGCCGAGCCGCTCGCCCGCGCGCGCGGCTACACGCCGAGCACGTTTTCCTTCAACGTCGCCGGCGGACGGTGCGAGGCGTGCGAGGGGGCGGGTCACGTGCTGGTCGAGATGGTGTTCCTCGCCAACGTGTTCGTGCCGTGCGAGATGTGCGAGGGGAAGCGCTTCAAGCAGGACGTACTGGACGTGAAGCTGCACGGGAGCTCGATCCACGACGTGCTCCAGTGGACCGTGGACCAGGCGCTCCAGCGGTTCCACCGCCAGCCGCGCCTGGCGCGCGCGCTGTGGCATCTCCAGCAGGTCGGGCTCGGGTATCTGCGGCTCGGCCAGCCGGCCACGACGCTCTCGGGGGGCGAGGCGCAGCGCCTCAAGATCGCGCGCGAGCTGGCGCTTGGGGGGGGGAGCGGCGGCGCCAAGGCCCGCGGGGGCCGCAAGCTGTACATCCTCGACGAGCCCACCACCGGCCTGCACCTGGACGACGTGCGCACGCTGTGCCGCGTGCTCGACCGGCTGGTGGACGCCGGGCACACCGTGCTCGTCATCGAGCACCACCTGGACCTCGTCAAGCGCGCCGACTGGGTCATCGAGCTGGGGCCCGGCGCGGGCGACGCCGGAGGGCGAGTCGTGGCGGAGGGGACCCCTGAGGACGTGGCGCGTGCGCCGGCCTCGGTGACCGGACGCTACCTGACGGACCTGCTGGCATGACCCGGCGCCAGGCCGATCTCGCGCTGCTCCTCGCGACGGCGCTGTGGGGCACGAGCTTCGTCGCGGTCAAGCGCGCGCTCGCGGACGCGACGCCGTTCGCGTTTCTCACGGTCCGGTTCGGTCTCGCGGCGCTGCTGCTCGCGCCCGGCACCCCGTTTCGCCCCCGACCCAGCGGGCGCGAGCTGCGCGGCGGTCTGCTGCTCGGCCTGCTCGTCGCCGTCGGCTTCATCTCTCAGACGGCCGGGCTCGTGACCACCACCCCGTCGCGCTCGGCGTTCATCGTGTCGGTGTCCTCGGTGCTCGCGCCGGTGATCGCGCTGGCGCTGGTGGGCGAGCGGCCGCGCTGGGTCACCGCGGCGGCGCTGGGGCTCGCCACGCTCGGGATCTATCTCCTCACCGCGCCCGACGCCGGGGGCTTGAACCGCGGCGATCTGCTGACGCTCGTGTGCGCGGCGTGCTTCGGCGGCCAGATCGTCGCGGTGACCGAGTTGTCGCGGTTCTACGAGGCGCGCCGGCTGGTCTTCATCCAGATCGCCGCCACGGCGGTGGTCGGGGCGCTCGCGGCGGTCTTGCTCGAGCGGCCGCACATCCGCTGGACCCCGGGCTTCGTCGCCGCGCTCGCCTATGCGGTGGCGTTCGCGAGCACCGTCTGTTTTCTGCTGCAGATGCGCGCCCAGCGCCACATGTCCTCGGCGCGGGCGGCGCTGATCTTCTGCTTCGAGCCGCTGTTCGCCGCCGTGACGTCGTGGCTCGTGCTGGGCGAGCGGCTCTCGCTGGTGCAGTGGGCCGGGGGCGGGTTGATCCTGGCGGGGATGGTGCTGGTTGAAGTGCGCCTCCCCGCCAGCGATATTTCGGCCGCGCGTATTCCCGAGTAGCTCAGCTGGTAGAGCAGCCGGCTGTTAACCGGCGGGTCGCAGGTTCGAGTCCTGCCTCGGGAGCT
>DASWDP010000182.1:0-7827 GCA_036395195.1 Gemmatimonadales bacterium
CTCGTCTCCACGCCCCTGCTCCGCAACATGGGCACGCTCGGTGGCAACCTCTGTCTCGACACGCGCTGCAACTACTACGATCAGACCTACGAGTGGCGCAAAGCCATCGATTTCTGCATGAAGAAGGACGGCCACATCTGCTGGGTGGCGCCCTCCTCGCCGCGGTGCTGGGCCGTCAGCTCGTCCGACCTGGCGCCGGTGATGGTGGCGCTCGACGCGGAGTATCTGCTGGTCGGCCCCGCGGGTGAGCGCGTGGTGCCCGCTGGCCGGTTCTATCACAACGACGGGATCAACTATCTCACCAAGCAGCCCGACGAGATCCTCGCCGGGGTGCGGCTCCCAGCCCCCGACGGCTGGGACGCCGTGTATCACAAGCTGCGGCGCCGCGGCTCCTTCGATTTTCCGGTGCTGGGCGTGGCGGCGTGGGTGAAATGGGGCAGGGGGAAGGGGGAAGAGGGAAGGGTCGTGGAGGCCCGCATCGTGCTCGGTGGAGTGGCGAGCTGGCCGCAGGAGGTGCCCGAGGCGGGCGCGGCGCTCGCGGGGACCGATTTGTCAGACGGCGCGATCGGGGCCGCCGCGGACGCCGCCTATCACCCGGCGAAGCCGATGGACAACACCGACTTCGACCTCTCCTGGCGGAAGCAGATGACGCGGGTCTACGTGGCCCGCGCCCTCGAGGAGCTACGCCGCCGGCGGCTCTAGCCTACGAGGCCTTCGACCTCGGTCTGCGTCCGGCTCAGGATCTCCACCAAGCGCTGGCGCGTCGCGTCGTCGCGCGCCCTCCATCCCGCGCGGTACACCGCCTTGATGAGCCGCCCCGCGGCGCGGTTCACGTCGGCCATCCCGCCGCCGAGCGCGCGGTCCACGGTATCGCGGACCCGCTCGAAGATCTCGTCCACCACGTCGCGATGCTCGTCCAGGAACTTCCGGCCGGCATCGGTGATTTCGTACACCTTCTTGCCTTCGACGTCCTTCGCCGCCACCAGCCCCTGGTCCTCGAGGTACTGCAGCGTCGGATAGACGGTGCCGGGCGACGGGGAGTAGCAGCCGTGCAGCTGCTCCTCCAGTTCCTTCATCACTTCGTAGCCGTGGCGCGGCTTGTCCTTGAGCAGTTTGAGAATCACGTACTTCATGTCACCCGATGCGAACCACTGCCGGCGGCCGCGCCGGGGGCCGCGCCAGAAGAAGCCGCGGGGGCCGAAGCCGAAGGCGAGCGTATCCCATCCGAATTGCCGAGTCATCTGATTCCTCCCGTGGGCGTCGTCATACGATGTTACGTCAAGATATTATGGCACGATATATCTTGTCAATGACGGAGTAACGACCCTCACATCGGCGCCGGTCGACGGTCGCCAAGTTATCAGGACGCTTAAACTTGTCCGGTCGGGCAGGGGCGGTACATTTGAGCCCGCGCCCATCCCCATGTGGCATACGTTTTTTTCAGCGCCCTGGAAGGAGACTCGATGTCTGTGCAGGTTACCCCCCACCCCGCCTGGGTGGCCGATCTGGACGCCGCGCTCGATCCGGGGCGCGAGTCGATTCTCGACACCAACGTGATCGTCCACGCCTCCGAGAACCAGCTGATCGACGGCAGGATCCAGAACTTCCTGGTGGCGTTCTACCCGATCATCCGGGACTTCCCGCAGTGGCTGCAGGTGCTGCTCGACCGCTCGCCGGAGGACGGGAAGGCGTTTTTCCGGGACAACATCCGGGTGGAGAAGCGGCACGACGCCATGTGGCGCGCGATGGGCGACGGGTTTAACGTCCCGAAGGAGCGGTTCCAGGTGCCTGAGCCGATGTTGCCCGAGGTGAAGGCGTTCCACGGGTATCTGACGGAGATGTGCCGGAGCGCGGCGTTCGGCGCGGCGGTGTCGGCGACGAACTACGCGGTCGAGGGCGTGGCGCAGAAGATCTCGGAGAAGGCGCTGCGGGGGCTCGCGAAAAACGTGAAGATCGGGCCGCGCGGGCGCTGGTGGCTGGAGGAGCACGCGAAGTACGACGACGAGCACCCGATCCACGCCCTCGAGATCATCAAGAACTGCGTGAAGCGGGGTGAAACGCCGTCGACGGTGACCGGCGCGGCGTTGAAGAGTCTCGGGCTCATGAAAGACGCCATGGTGGCCTCGTACGATTCATGAGTAAGAGCCGGCGCGCTTCCCCGACGCGGGGGATGCATCCCCCCCCGCCCGCCTCCCAGGCGGCGGTCAAGCGCCCGGCGTTCGATGCCCAGCGAGTGGCGGCCGAGATCGTGGCCGCGCTCGCGGATGCGGTGGTCGTCACCGGCCCCGACCGCCAGGTGCTCTCCGCCAACCGGGCCGCCGCGGCGCTGTTCGGCCGCCCGCTCGACGACCTCCCCGGCACCCCCATCGACGACCTCGTCGCCAGCACCGAGCGCGAGTATGTGGCCGAGCGCGAGCATCGCGCGGTCGAGGGCGAGGAGCAGCGCTACGAGACGAAGGTGGTGCGCACCGACGGCGAAGAGCGGGTCGTGGCCGTCTCCACCACGCCGCTCGTGCTCGACGGCGAGCTCCTGGGAACGGTCGCGACGCTGCGGGACATCACGGAGCAGAAGCGGGCGCAGGACACCCTCGCGCGCTCCGAGGCCCGGTACCGCAACCTCTTCGAGTCGGCGTCCGACGCCATCGCGACGTTCGACGCGAACGGCCGGTTCACCACGTTCAACCACGCCGCCGAGATCATCTCGGGCTACCGCCGCGAGGAGCTCCTGGGCCAGTGGTTCGCGCCCATGCTCCCCGACGACGAGCTCCCCAAGGCGCTCGGCAATTTCCAGAAGGCGCTGGCGGGGGAGACGGGGCTGTTCGAGACGAACTTCTATCGCAAGGACGGCGAGGTCCGGACGATTCAGGTCACGTACTCGACGCCGCAGCTCGACGAGGAGGTGCTGTGCGTCATCCGCGACGTCACCGACCAGAAGATGCTGCAGGAGCAGCTGATCCAGTCGGAGAAGATGTCGGCGATCGGGCAGCTCGTGTCGGGGGTGGCGCACGAGCTGAACAATCCGCTGGCCGGCATCTCGGCGTTCGCCCAGCTGCTGCTCTCGGAGAAGCGCTTCCCGCCGGACCAGCGCACCGCCGCCGAGATGATCTACGCCGAGGCGCGGCGCGCCTCGCGCATCGTGCAGAACCTCCTCACCTTCGCGCGCCAGCACAAGCCGGAGCGCACGCCGACGTCGGTGAACCAGGTGCTCGACGACACGCTCGAGCTGCGCGGATACGAGCTGCGCGTCCGCGGCATCGACGTGCAGCGCGACTACGCGGAGCAGGTTCCCGACACGATGGCGGACGCGCACCAGCTCCAGCAGGTCTTCCTGAACCTGATCACCAACGCCGAGCAGGCGATGGAGCGGTCCGAGCGGGACAAGCAGCGCCTGATCGTGCGCACCCGCCGCTCCGGCGAGGTCGTCCGGATCGAGATCGAGGACACGGGCCCCGGCATCCCGCCCAACCTGCTCGAGCGGATCTTCAACCCGTTCTTCACGACCAAGCCCACCGGCTCGGGCACCGGGCTCGGGCTCTCGATCTCGCTCGGCATCGTGCGCGAGCACGAGGGCCGCATCTGGGCCGAGAACGCGCCCCAGGGGGGAGCGCGCTTCGTGATCGAGCTACCGATCGTCACGCCCCGGACGACCGGCGAGTTCCAGACCGCGCCGCCGGTCGCCGCGGTCACCGACCGGCTGCACATCCTGGTCGTGGACGACGAGGCGTCCGTGCGGGTGGCGCTCCAGCGCTATCTCTCGAGCCGTGGCCACGAGGTGGAGACGACCGCGAGCGGGAAGGAAGCTCTCGCCCGCGTGCGCGAGGATGCGTTCGACGCGATGATCATCGACATGCGGATGCCGGACATCTCCGGCGAGCAGCTGTTCCAGGAGCTGAAGGCCCGCGACCCCGCCAACGCCGACCGGGTCATCTTCACCACCGGCCAGCTGGTGGACGACAGCGTGCGGACCTTCCTCGCCTCGACCGGCCGCCCCTGCGTGCCGAAGCCGTTCGAGTTCTCGGCCTTCGATCAGGTGCTGCCGGCGCGGCGCGTGTCCTGACGCCGATCAGACGCGCTGCACGCGCGGCCGGTGCGACACGCGCCAGCGGAACCGGCTCTGATCCTCGCGCTGCTCGTGCCGGCGGAACGAGCGCTCCTCCCGCGCCGGTACCTTCCAGGTCACCGTCAGCCGCTTCTGCTTCCGCATGATGTCGATCGACACCGTCTCGCCCGCGTCGTAGGACCGCAGGATCCGCATCGCGTGGGACGGCGAGCTGGGCTTCCGCCCGCCGATCGCCAGGATGACGTCCCCGCTCTTGAGCGGCAGGCCGGAGTCGGCGGGCGCCTTCACGACCAGGACGCCCTCCTTGGTGCCGAAGTACTCCCCGAGGTCGGCGTTGAGCGTCACGAGGTCGAGGTCGCACCACAGCTCGCCCATGCAGACGGTGATCCTTTCCATGCCCGGCATCCGGAACTCCGGCATGTGGGGCATGTCGAAATTGAACGCGACGCCGAGATCCTGCGCCACGATCGTCGCCTTCCGGGTCTCCCCGCCGCGGCGGTACTCGACCTGCACGGTATCGCCGGGTTCGAGCTTGCGAGCGAGCGCGATGAGCTTCCGGCCCGGGCCCGCCTCGTCCTCTTCCTCGACCCGCGCGTCGGCGAGGGCGGTGCCGTTGAACTTCGTGATGATGTCGCCGACCTTGAGGCCCGCCTTGTCCGCGGGGCCCCCGGGCGTCACGCCCTCGATCTTGGCGCCGATCTTGTCGGTCTCCGAGTTCGCGTCGGTCCGCACGATCACCCCGATGCGCCCGCGGTTGTCGTCGAACGAGTACGCGAACGCACGCGGCTCGCGCGGAGGACGGGGAGTCCGCTGCTGCGCGGCGAGCCCCCCCGGCCAGGCGGCGAGCGCCGCCGCGGCGAGCACGATCCAGTTCCGCTGCATGAACGATATCCTCCGGGGCCGCTAGAGCCCCACGTAGGCGGCGCGCGTCACGCGGACCCTGACCAACTGCTGCATCAGGTCCACCCGCTGCTGCCACAGTTTGACGAGCCCGGCGGAGCCGGGCTGGGCGCGGGGGGCGCCCAGCCGCGCCAGCTCGCCGTCGATCACGGCGATGCGGTCTTCCAGGGCGGCCGCGAGCGCCGCCGACCGCCCGCTCGTGACGCGGGCGTCGGGGTCGTAGCCGCCGAGCGCCTGCTCGAGCGTCGCCGACTGCTGTTTCACGCGCGCGAGCTCGGCGGCATCGAGCCGGTTGGTCCAAATCGGGCGGAGCGCGATGAGCCCGGCGACGGCAGCCGCCGCGGCCAGACTCCACAGCCCCCAGCGCCCGCGCCGCCGCCGCCGCTCCGCGAGCACCGCCTCCCGCACCGCGGGCCAGCGGTCGCGCGCCGGCCGCTGTGCCGGCAGGGCCTTGAGCTGCGCGACGCGCTGATACAACGCCTCGAGCTCGGCCCGGCACGCCGCGCACTCCTCCAGGTGCCGCCGCGCCCGCAGCGAGGCGGCGCCGGCCTGGAGGGCCAGCAGGTCCGCCATCGTACAGTGCATCATCGTCCGGCTCCCTCCGCGTCCAGCATCCGCCGCAGCCGCGCGTGCGCGCGCGCCAGCTGCGATTTCGAAAAGCTCACCGTCTTCCCCATCAGCTCCCCGATCTCCTCGTGCGTGTACCCCTCGACGTCGTGCAGCCACACGACCGCCCGCGACGTCTCACTCAATCGCTCAAACGCGCGCTCCAGATCGATCCGCGCCGGTACCGCGCCCACCGGCGCATGCCCCGCTCCCGCCGTCGCCTCCTCGTCGAGCTCCTCGGTTGCCCGCACCTGGTTGCGCCGGATCCGCATCAGCGCCTTCGACGCCGCGATCTGCCGGACCCACCCCCACAGGTGCCCGTCACCGCGGTACTGCCTGATGCTCTTCACCACCTCGAGGAACGTCTCCTGGAGCACATCCTCGGCGTCCTCGGGGCTCCGCAGGACGCGCAACGCGAGGTTGTACACCGGCGTCGCGAAGGCCTGGTAGAGCGCTTCGAGCGCCTCCAGATCGCCCGAACGGGCGCGCGCGATCAGGATGTCGGGGACGGCGAGTGAGATGGTCATCTCCTGAAAAACATAGATGCGTCGAGTACGGAAGTCGTCGCGCGAAGAGCGTCCGCGGAACGTCGTCGCGCGACGTCGTACGCGCGACGCCGCTAGTGAACCGCCGTCTAACCCATTGCCATCCTGTCAGTTGCGGCTATCTTTCGGCATGCCCGCCCCCGCCCCAGACAGGGCCACTCTCCACACCTGGCTCGAACACTGGCAGGACGAGTTCGACGCCGCGTACCTGTACCTGGTGCTGGCAGGTCAGGAGCCCGACCCGAAGAAGAAGGACGTCTACATCAAGCTCGCGGGGGTCGAGGAGCGTCACGTACAGATGTGGGAGAAGCTGCTCGGCCAGCACGGCCATCCCGTCGCCCGCCCGCGGCCGTCGTGGAACGCGCGCCTGCGGGCGTGGTTCGGGCGGCGTTTCGGGCCGCGCTACCTGCTGCCGCTCTTGTTGCGGGAGGAAGGGCAGGAGGTGAAGGGGTACATGAACCTCCACAAGGCGTCGCGCCTCGACGACGCGCGGGACGTGTCGCTCAAGCTCGCCAAGGAATCCGCGGCGCACGCCGAGACGCTCGCGGCCCTGGCCGGGCAGGCGGGCGAGCCCTGGCACAAGACGGGATCCGGGGGCTTCTTGCGGAACGTGGTGTACGGCTTCAACGACGGGCTGACGGCGAACTTCGGGCTCGTGGCGGGCGTGATCGGCGCCGAGGTCGCGCCGCACGTCGTGCTGGTCTCCGGCCTCGCGGGGATGATCGCCGACGCGCTGTCGATGGGGGCGTCGGGGTACCTCGCTGCGAAGAGCGAGCAGGAGGTCTACGCGCACGAGATCGCGATGGAGCAGGAAGAGATCCGCATGATGCCCGACGTGGAACAGGACGAGCTGGCCCTCGTCTATCAGGCGAAGGGCATCGAGCCGGGGATCGCGCGCCAGCTGGCGGCGGAAGTCATGCGGGACCCGGTGCGGGCGCTGGACGAGCAGGTGCGCGAGGAGCTGAAGATCGGGGAGGCGCACGCGACCCCGTTCCGGGAAGGCTGGGTGACGGGGACCGCCACGGCCGTCGGGGCGTTCATCCCGGTTGCGCCGCTCCTCCTTTTGTCCGGGCGCGTCGCGGTCTGGACGGCCTTCTCGGTCGCGATGCTCTCACACTTCGCGGTCGGCGCGGCGCGGAGCTTCTTCACCGGCCGGGGCGTGATCCGCAGCGGGATCGATATGTTCGTCGTCGGGCTGGGCGTCGCGGCCGTCGGCTACCTCGTCGGCGATCTGATCGCGAAGGTGTTGTAACCGCCGTCAGACGACCAGGTTCAGCAGCCGGTCTGGCACGAAGATCGTCTTCCGCACCGGATGCCCGTCCACGAACTTCTTCACCGACTCGTCCTTGAGCGCCTGCGCGACGACGTAGGCCTCGCTCGCCCCACGGCTCACGGTCACCCGGCCGCGCACCTTGCCGTTCACCTGGACGACGATTTCCACGTCCCCGGCCGCGACGAGCCGCTCGTCGTACGCCGGCCAGCTCGCCTCGAAGATCGAGCGGTCGTGGCCGAGGACCGCCCACAGCTCCTCGGCGAGGTGCGGCGCGTAGGGGGCCAGCATGACGAGCAGGGGCTCGATCGCGGCCCTGCTCCCGGCGCCCTGCTCTCGCACGAGGTTCACGTACTCCATCATGGCCGAGATCGCGGTGTTGTAATCGAGCCGCTCGGTGTCGGCCGTGACCTTCTTGATGGTCTCGTGGAGCTTCCGCTGGACTG
>DASWDP010000183.1:0-2621 GCA_036395195.1 Gemmatimonadales bacterium
ACCCGCAACGGGCACGACATCGCCCCCGCGTTCCCCGAGATCGCCCGCGCCCTCGCCGCGCTGCCGTACGAGGGATTCATCCTGGACGGGGAGCTCGTGGTCCCGGACGAGGCGGGCCGGCCGAGCTTCCAGCGGCTCCAGAACCGTGCCAAGGTGACCCGCGCGGTCGACGTGCGGCGCGCCGCGGTCGAGACGCCTGCCGTGCTGTACGTGTTCGATCTCCTCGCCTTCGAAGGGTACGACCTCCGGCCCTTGCCGCTCGAGAAGCGCAAGGCCCTCCTCGAACGGATCACGCCTCGGGTCGGCCCGCTCAAGTACCTCGAGCACTTCGCGACCGACGGCGAGGCGCTGTACGACCAGGTGGTGAAGCTCGGGCTCGAGGGGATCGTCGCGAAAAAGGTGGATTCCCCCTACCGCGCCGGCCGCTCACCCAACTGGGTCAAGATCCGCGCCGATCGCGTCGACGACTTCGTCGTGGTGGGCTTCACACGACCCAAGGGCTCGCGCTCCGGGTTCGGCGCGCTCGACCTCGGCGCGTACGAGGACGGCAAGCTGGTGTACGCCGGCCGGGTCGGCAGTGGTTTCACCGCCGAGCAGCTCAAGGAGGTGAGCGCGGTGCTCGAGCGCAGCGTGCGCCCGACGCCGGCCTTCTCCGGCCCCGTCCCCCAGGACGCCGGGCATACGTGGGTCGAGCCTACGCTGGTGGTTGAGGTCAGATATAAAGAATGGACCGACGAGGGGCTGCTCAGGCAGCCGGTGTTTGTCCGGT
Source organism: Gemmatimonadales bacterium (assembly GCA_036395195.1). Lineage (GTDB taxonomy): Bacteria > Gemmatimonadota > Gemmatimonadetes > Gemmatimonadales > GWC2-71-9 > AG41. The sequence goes on from DASWDP010000183.1 coordinate 770, forward strand.
TCCGGGACGATAAGCCGGTATCGGAGATCGCGATCCGGGGACGGGGGACGGGGGATGAGGGACGGGTGGAACCGGATCCGCCGACCCGTCCCCCGTCCCTCGTCCCCTCTCCCCGGGAGGTGAAATTCTCCAACCTCGACAAGGTCTTCTGGCCCGACGAGGGCTACACGAAGGGGGACCTGATCGCGTACTACCGCGCCATTGCACCCTGGCTGCTGCCGTACCTCAAGGACCGGCCGGTCGTGCTCACGCGCTACCCCGACGGGATCGCGGGGAAGTCCTTCTTCCAGAAGGACGCGCCGGGCTTCGTCCCCGACTGGATCCGCACCGAGCGGATCTGGAGCGAGGACACGCAGCGCGAGATCGCCTACTTCCTGTGCGACAACGCGGAGTCGTTGCTCTACATCATCAACATGGGCACGATTCCCCTGCACGTGTGGGGGAGCCGGATCGGGACGCTCGAGCAACCCGACTGGTGCATCCTCGACCTGGATCCGAAGGAGGCGCCATTCGTCCACGTAGTGAAGATCGCGCGCGCCACCAAGGCGCTGTGTGACGATCTCGGTCTGCCGTGCTTCATCAAGACCAGCGGCTCGACGGGGCTCCACGTGCTGCTCCCCCTCGGCCGCCAGTGCACCTACGAGCAGGCCCGTACGCTCGGCGGGCTGCTGGCGCGGGTGATCGCGGCGGAGCTGCCGGACATCGCCACGATCACGCGTCAGGTCGAGAAGCGCGGGGCCCGGGTCTATCTCGACTACGTGCAGAACGGCCACGGGCGGCTGCTCGTCGCGCCGTTCAGCGCGCGGCCGTTGCCCGGCGCGCCGGTGTCGATGCCGCTCAAATGGAGCGAGGTGACGCCGAAGCTCGACATCAAGAAGTTCACGATCAAGACCGCCCCGGCGCGGATGAAGAAGCTCAAAGACGACCCGCTGCGCGACGTGCTCGAGCTCAAGCCCGACCTCCTCCACGCGCTCGAGCAACTACATGCCCGCGTCGGTTGAGCTGCGCATCGGCGACGTATCGGGGCTGTTGCTCCGGCCGAACGGCGCGCAGGTGCTCTACGTACTCGCCCACGGCGCGGGAGCCGGGATGCGGCATCCGTTTCTCGAGGACGTCGCGCGACGGCTGGCGGAGCGGGGCATCGCGACGCTGCGCTATCAGTTCCCGTACATGGAACGACGGGCGCGGCGGCCCGATCCCCCGGCGGTCGCGGCGGCGACCGTACGCGCCGCCGTCGCCGAGGCGGGGCGCGCCGCGCCGGGCCTGCCGCTCGTTGCCGGCGGCAAGTCGTTCGGCGGGCGGATGACGTCCACCGCACAGGCGGAGCAGCCGCTCCCCGGCGTGCGGGGGCTCGTCTTCCTCGGCTTTCCGCTGCATCCTCCCGGACGGCCGGGCGACAAACGGGCGGAGCATCTGGCGCAGGTCCGAATTCCGATGCTGTTCGTGCAAGGCGACCGTGATGAGTTCGCCGACCTGAAACTGTTGAGGCCCGTGGTCACGCAGCTTGGCGAGCGGGCGACGCTGCACTTGGTGGAAGGCGGCGACCACTCCTTTCACGTCCTCAAGCGGTCCGGCAAGACGGCTGCGGACGTAATGGGCGAGCTTACGGACGCAATCGTAGCTTGGACTACCGGGATCATGTGACGAGTCGCTGGGGGCCTCGGAGCGGGGGGTCCGGCGACCGCAGCGAGGGCCAGGGGGCCGCATGCCGAACTACTGGATCGTGAAGACCGAGCCGTCCACATACAGCTACGACGATCTGGAGCGCCAGAAGCGCACGGTGTGGGACGGGGTCAAGAACAACCTCGCCCTGAAGCACCTGCGCCAGATGAAACCCGGCGACCGCGTGCTG
>DASWDP010000184.1:0-11870 GCA_036395195.1 Gemmatimonadales bacterium
CAGCTCGATCTGCTGGCGATTCACCTGGTCGAGGATCGGCAGCCGGCTCTCGAGGCGCTGCCGGAACTGCGGGAACCGCGCGGCCAGCTCGGTGCCTCCGGCGATGCGCCGGATCACGTCGGCGGTGCGGTGATACTCGTCCGCCACGAGCGTGAAGATCTCGGCGCGCACCCAGTCGTCCGCCACGAGGCCGGCGTACTCGCGGGCGATGTCCAGATCCACGTACGCGAGCGTCTTCTCCGCCTCGTCCAGGATGAGCCGGAACAGACGGAAGTCGTTGAACATGCGCTTGAGCAGCGCCTCGCCCCGGGCGCCGCGCACCTCGAGGAACGTCGTGAGCCCCGTCCCCACCCCGTACCATCCGGGGATGAAGTGGCGGTTCTGGGTCCACGCGAACACCCACGGAATTGCGCGGAGGTCCGCCAGCGTACGGGCGCCGAACCGCCGGGCCGGCCGGGAGCCGATGTTGAGCAGCGCGATCTCTTCCAGGGGGCTCGCCGCCTGGAAGTACGCGACGAGCCCTGGATGCCCGACCAGCCGGCGGTAGGCCGCGTGCGCGGCGCCGGACAGCGCCTCCATCGCCTCGTCGAACTCGGCCGTGGGGACGAGCGCCTGCTCGCGCTCGGATTTGAGGGAGTGCTCGAGCACGCTCGCCGCCAGCAGCTCGGTCTGATAGGCCGCGGTCCCGCGGTTCGCGTACTTGAACGAGACGACCTCGCCCTGCTCGGTGATGCGCAGGCGCCCCTGGATCGAGCCCGCGGGCTGCGCGGCGATGGCGCGCCCCGTCGGCGCCCCGCCCCGGCTCACCGAGCCGCCGCGCCCGTGGAAGAAAGCGATCGGCACGCCGCACTCCCGGCCCAGCCGCGTGAGCCGGAGCTGCGTCTTCGCCAGCTCCCAGTTGGAAGGCAGGAAGCCGCCGTCCTTGTTCGAGTCGGAATATCCGATCATCACCTCGAACACGCCGCCCTGCGCGCGCACGCTGCGGCGGACCAGCGGCACCTGCAGCAGCTCGCGCACGATGTCCGGGGCCCGGCGTAGGTCGTCGATCGACTCGAACAGCGGGACGATCGGCAGCGTGCAGCTCTCGGTGCCCGCGGCGTCCGCGAACAGCCCCCCTTCCTTGGCGAAGACGTACGCGCCGAGTACGTCGTCCACGTCGTGCGTCATGCTGAGGATGAAGCTGCCGATCGCCTCGCGGTCGAGCTGCTCGCGCATCTCGCGGATGAGCGCGAACAGCGCGGCCGTTTCGCGCGTCTCCGCGGGCAGCTCCGGCGCGGGCCGGCCGGGGCGCAGCGGCCGCGCGAGCTCTCCCTGGAGCCACCCGCGCCATTCGGCGGAGCCCGGGGCCGGCGGCTCGCCCCCGTTCCGGGCGCACCACAAAGCGGCCAGCGCCGCCGTCAGGCGCGGTGAGTTCTCGCGCACGTCGAGCCGGAAGGTGCTGAAGCGGAACGCCTCCGCCTCGCGCCGCACGGGGTTCACGAGCAGCCGGGCGGCGCCCGGGCAGCGTGCGTCGGCGAGCCCCGCTTCCAGCAGCCGCAGATCGCCGATCAACTCGTCGGCCGTCCCGTAGCCGGGCGGCTCGGGCGCGGCGGCGCCGCGCTCGGCGCTCGCCAGCGTGGTATCGAGCCGGCGCAGCATACAGACGAGGAACTGCCGGAACACTTCGCCCGGGTTGCGCTGCACGATGCGCTCGCCGTTCCCGCACAGCTGGAGCTGGCGCGCGAGCGCCTCGCGGAAGGCGGTCGAGATCGGCGCGGCCCGGTCGGTCACGCTCAGGGCGCGCAGCAATTCAGCCAGGCGCTGCCGATAGCGCCGCAGGCTCGCGATCCGGTTCTCGAACAGCGTCCGCCGGGTGACCGCATTCGTGACGAACGGGTTGCCGTCCCGGTCCCCGCCGATCCAGGACCCGAACTGGAAGAACGGCGGCACGTCGAACGCTTCGTCCGGGTAGGCCCGGCGCAGCGCCCGCTCCAGCTTGTCCATCAGCTCGGGCACGACGTCGAACAGATTCTCGTTGACGAAGTACAGTCCCCAGGCGAGCTCCTGCTCGACCGTCGGCTTCTCGAGGCGCAGCTCTCCCGTGAGCCACAGCAGCTCGATCTCGCCGCGGACGGCGTCGATCAACCCGGTGCGTTCCCGCGGCGTCCAGCGCGGGGCTTCGAGGTCGACCAGGCGGCGGTAGATGCGGCGGTGCTTCTCCAGCACCGTGACCCGCTTGGCCTCCGTCGGATGGGCGGTGATGACCGGCCGCACGCGCAGGCGCGCGACCGTGGCGCGTACCTCGTCCGCCGGCACGCCGCTCGCCGCGGCCCCAGCAGCCACGTGGGCGAACGTGCCACGCACCTGCTCGAGTCCGCGCTCGACCTCGCTCTGGCGGCGCTGGCGCATCGCCGCGTTCTGCTCGGCGATGGAGAGGAGCTGGAACCACATCCCCTGGGCCTGGATCGCGCGTGCCAGCAGCTCGGGTGCGGCGTCCGGGCCGAGCGTCTCGCCCCGGAGCACCGGCTCGACTTCCGGCTGGTGCGCGCGGATGACGTCGAGGAAGCAATCGTACAACAGGCCCGCCGTGCGCTTCAGATAGTCGGCGGTATCGACCGGCGCGACGGTCTCCTGGCTCACACCACCCGGTCGCCGGGCGGCGCCCCGGCGAAGAACGCCTTGAGGTTGTCGCAGGCCCGCAGGCCCATCGCGACGCGGGTTTCCTGGGTCGCGCTGCCGAGATGGGGGAGCAGCACGACGTTGTCGAGCGTCAGGAGCTCCGGTGTCACCTGCGGTTCGCGCTCGAACACGTCGAGCGCCGCGCCGGCGATGCGCCGGGCCTTGAGCGCGGCGACGAGCGCCGCCTCGTCCACGATGTCGCCGCGGGCGGTGTTGATGAGGAACGCCGACGGCCGCATCAGCGCGAGCCGCTCCGCGTTGATCAGGTGGCGCGTCTCGGGGGTCGCGGGCGAATGCAGCGACACGAAGTCCGCTTCCCGGAGCACCGCCTCGACGCTGCCACGCGGCTCGGCGCCGAGCTCCGCGACCACGGCGGGGGGCGGCGGGTAGGGGTCGTGAAAGACAATCTTCATGGCGAACCCGTGGTGCGCCCGGCGCGCGACGGCCCGCCCGATGCGTCCCAGGCCGATCAGGCCCAGCGTCTTGCCGCTGACCTTCGTGCCGAGCATGTGGGTGGGGCCCCACCCGGTCCACGCGCCGCTGCGGACGTGGCGGTCGCCTTCCACGGCACGCCGCGCCACCATCAGCATGAGCATCACCGCGTCGTCGGCGGTGTCGTCGGTGAGGACGTCGGGGGTGTTGGTGACGGTGAGGCCGCGCGCCCTGGCGGCGCCGACGTCGATGTGGTTGAACCCGACGCCGTAGTTCGCGAGGATCCGGGCGCGCAACGGCTCGACCGCCAGCACGTCCGCGGTGAGCCGGTCGGTGACCGTCGGCAGCAGCGCGTCCGCCGTGCGCAGCGCCTCCCCCAGCTCGGCGGCGGTGAACGGATGGTCGTCCCGGTTCAGGCGGGCGTCGAAGTCGCGGGCCAGCCGGTCCTCGACCGGCGCCGGCAGCCGCCGAGTCACGACGACGCTCGGCCGCCCGGCGCGCGCCGCGCTCACCGCTGGACCATCACGGGCCGGGACGTCCGCCGCGTGAGCGCCTGCGCCACGGTCGCGCCGAGCTCCGCGGGGCTCGGCGCCACCACGAGACCGGCCGAGCGCATGATCTCGGCCTTCTCGGCGGCGGTGTCGCCGAACGCGGAGATGATCGCGCCCGCGTGCCCCATGCGGCGGCCCTTCGGCGCCGTGAGGCCTGCGACGTATCCGACGACGGGCTTCGTCATGGTCTCCTTCACGAACAGCGCGGCATCCGCCTCCTGGGGCCCGCCGATCTCGCCGATCATCATCACCGCCTCGGTCTCCGGATCCTCCTCGAACAGCGCCAGCATGTCGACGAACGAGCTGCCGTTGATGGGATCGCCGCCGATGCCGACGCTGGTCGTGATGCCGACGTCCAGGGCCTTCATCTGGGACGCGGCCTCGTAGCCGAGCGTGCCCGAGCGGGTGACGACGCCGACCGGCCCGCGCGCATAGATGTGCCCGGGCATGATGCCCATCATCGCCTTCCCGGCGCTGATCACGCCCGCGCAATTGGGTCCGATCAGGGTGGTGCGCCGCTCCTTGGCGTAGCGCCACAGATAGCGTTTCACCGTCATCATGTCCTGCGCGGGAACGCCGTCGGTGATCGTCACCACCAGCCGGATCTCCGCATCCGCGGCTTCCATGATCGCGTCGGCGCAGAACGGCGCCGGCACGAGGATGAGGCTCGCGGCGGCTCCGGTGCTCGCCACGGCTTCCTTCACGGTGTCGAAGACCGGCCGGCCGAGGTGAGTGGTGCCGCCTTTTCCGGGCGTCACGCCGCCGACGACGTTCGTGCCGTAGGCGATCATCTCCTTCGCGTGGAACGTGCCCTTGTCGCCGGTGAAGCCCTGGACGATGACCCGGGTGGTCTCGTCGAGCAGGATGCTCATGTCCTCACCCCCTGTGAGGACCGGCGCGCCGCCACCACCCGCTCCGCCGCCTCGGAGAGCGTGTCGGCGGTGAGGATCGGCAGGCCGCTCTCCGTGAGGATGCGGCGGCCCTCGTGGACGTTCGTCCCCGCGAGCCGCACGACGAGCGGCACCGGAACCTGCACCTCCCGCACCGCCTGCACCACGCCCTGCGCGACCCAGTCGCAGCGGTTGATCCCGGCGAACACGTTCACGAGGATCGCTTTCACGTTCCGGTCCGAGAGCACGAGCCGGAACGCGGCCGCCACGCGGTCGGGGCTCGCCCCGCCCCCGATGTCGAGGAAGTTCGCCGGCTCGCCGCCCGCATGCTTGATCATGTCCATGGTCGCCATGGCGAGGCCCGCGCCGTTGATGATGCAGCCGATGTCGCCGTCCAGCGCCACGTAATTCAACCCGTGCTCCGCCGCCTCCGCCTCGCGCGGGTCTTCCTGCGCGTAGTCGCGCAGCTCGGCCACGTTGGGGCGCCGGAACATGGCGTTGTCGTCGAAGCTCATCTTCACGTCGAGGGCGAGCACCTGGCCGTCCTTCGTGACGACGAGCGGGTTGATCTCGACCATGGTGGCGTCGAGGTCGCGGAACGCCCGGTACGCCCCGAGGATGGCCGTCATCGCCTGGTTCACCTGCGGCGCCGCGAGCCCCAGGCCGAAGGCCAGCTCCCGCGCCTGGAACGACCGCATGCCGACCGCCGGTTCCACCACTTCGCGCAGGATCGCCGCCGGCTCGCGCTGGGCGATCTCCTCGATCTCCATGCCGCCGTGCGGATGCGCCACCACGACGATGCGCTCGCGCTTGCGGTCGAGCACCAGGCCGACGTACAGCTCGCGCTCGATCGGCAGCGCCTGCTCGACGAGGAGGCGATGCACCGGGAGCCCCTCGGGACCGGTCTGGATGGTGACGAGCGTTTTGCCGAGCAGGTCCTTCGCGGCCTGCCGCACGTCCACGTCGGTGGCGCAGAGCCTGACGCCGCCCGCCTTGCCCCGGGCGCCCGAGTGGATCTGCGCCTTCACCACCCACCGGTTGCCGCCGACCTCGGTGGCGCGGTACACGGCCTGCTCGGCGCTGTAGGCGACGCCGCCCTTCGGCACCGGCACGCCGAAGGCCGCGAGCAGCTCCTTCGCCTGGTACTCGTGAATGTCCACGGGTTACGCTCGCGTGGTGGCCATCGGGGGAGCGCCCGCCCGGCGGGCGGCGATGGCGGAGGCGATCTGGACGATGTTCTGCGCCATGCGCGCCGAAGCGGCGTCGATCATGCGCCCGTCGAGCTGGGCGGCGCCGCGCCCGGCGCGCGCCGCTTCGTCGAGGGCGTGCAGGATGCGGCGCGCCCGCTCGACCTCGACGGCCGGCGGGGTGAACACGTCGTTCGCGAGGGCGACCTGCGAGGGATGGATCGCCCACTTCCCCTCGTAGCCCAGCGCGGCGGCGCGGCGCGCGGCCGCCAGGTAGCCTTCCGGGTCCTTGAAATCCCCGTACGGGCCGTCGATCGCGCGCAGCCCGTACGCCCGGCACGCCGTCACCATGCGCGACAGGGCGGCGTGCCACTGGTCGCCGGGGTAGTCCGGATTGAGGCCGCCGATGCTGACCGTGCGCGCCCGCAGGCTGGCGGCGAAGTCGGCGACGCCGAAATGCATCGCCTCGAGGCGACGGCTCGCCTGCGCGATCGCCTCGACGTTCGCCATCCCGAGCGCCGTCTCGATCAGGACCTCGATCCCGATCTGGTGCGGGATACGCCGGGCGGCCTCGATCTGCGTGAGCAACGCGTCCACCAGATAGACGTCGGCTGGAACGCCCACCTTCGGGACCAGCACGACGTCGAGCCGGTGGCCCGCCTGCTCCACGACGTCGACGACGTCGCGGTACATGTAGTGCGTGTCGATGCCGTTGATCCGCACGCACACGGTTTTGCCGCGGCCCTTCCAGTCGTGCTCCAGCAGCCCGGCGACGACGTGCGTGCGGGCCGGCTCCTTGTCCGCGGGCGCGACGGCGTCCTCGAGATCGAGGAAAACGTAGTCCGCCTCGCTCTCGAGGGCTTTCGCGAAGAACGCGGGCTGCGAGCCCGGCACCGCCAGCTCGCTCCGCTGCAGCCGGGGATTGGCCGGCTCGTGGCGGGTGTGGCTCATGCCCTCGCGGCGACCCGTGGGGACGTCGTCTTCCCCGCGGCGGGCGGCTGCTGCGCGTCGGGCGACAGCGGCGCGGCGGCGCGTGCCGCGAGCGGGGCCGCGGTCGAGCGGTAATACTCCGCGGTGGCGGCGACGCCGGATCCGGCCTCGATCTTGATCCCGACGTCGCGCATCGCCATCTCCGCCCCGGCGATCGCCCCGAGCAGCATCAGCTCGTTCAGATCCCCCAGGTGTCCGATGCGGAACAGCTTGCCCGCCATGCGGGCGAGCCCGGCACCGAGGGCGAGGTTGTAGCGCCGGAAGGCGACGTCGATGACGTCGGCGCCGTTGACGCCCTCCGGCACCAGGATCGCGCTCACCGTGTCCGAATACCACTTGGGCGCCTTGGCGCAGAGCTTCAGGCCCCCCCCCCAGGCGCGCACGGCGGCGCGCACGCCCTCGGCGAGGCGGTGGTGGCGGGCGAAGATGTTCTCGAGGCCTTCCTCGGCTATGATGGCGAGCGATTCGCGCAGGCCGTAGAGCAGCGGCAGCGAAGGCGTGTACGGGAAGTAGCCGGTCGCGTTCGCCTTGATCATGTCCCCGAAGTCGAAGAACACGCGCGGACACTTGGCCCGCTCGCGCGCGGCGAGGGCCTTGGGGCTCGCGCACACGATGCCCAGCCCGGCCGGGAGCATCAGGCCTTTTTGCGAGCCGGTGATCGCGAGATCCACCTTCCACTCGTCCATGCGGAAGTCGATCGACCCGATCGAGCTCACGCCGTCCACGTAGAGCAGCGCCGGGTGCTCCGAGGCGTCCATCGCCCTGCGCACCGCGCCCAGGTCGCTCGTGACGCCGGTCGCCGTCTCGTTGTGCACGATCAGCACGCCCTTGATCTCGTGCTGCGCGTCCCCGGTCAAGATCTCCTGGATGCGCTCGGCGGGCGCGCCCTCCCCCCACTCCACGTCGATGATGTCCACGCGCAGCCCGTGCCGCTGCGCGAGGTCGATCCAGAGATGGCTGAACTGGCCGTAGCGCGGTGCGATCACCCGGTCACCCGGCGACAGCGTGTTGACCAGCGCGGCCTCCCAGCCGCCCGTTCCGGTCGCGGGGAAAATGAAGGCTTGCCCGGTCGTGGTCTTGAACACCTTCTTCAAGTCGCGGAACAACCCCGTCGCGAGCTCCGGGAAGGCCGACGAGCGGTGATCTTCCATCGCGCGGTCCATGGCGCGCAGGATCCGCTCTGGCACGTTGGTCGGGCCGGGGACGAACAGGAAGTTGCGGCCGGGCATAGGGCGTCCTTGGAGAGGGAAAAACAAAGCGAGAACCGCCGGCTCTCGCTCTAACCTAACTCGGGTAAACTAGTCCGCAGCCCCCGGGGAGCAACCACTCGGATGGGTGGGCGTCCTACCCGCAACGGTAGGCCGCAATTGTCGCAGCCGCTGCAACTTGCCGCCCGCTCCCCGAAGTACGCAAGCAGCATGCGCCGCCGGCAGGCCCGGGCCTCGACGTAGCGTCGCACCTCCGCGGTGGCGTCGCCCCACGCGAAGTCCTCCGGCCGCCACAGCAGGACGGACTCGGCCGCACGGCCGTCGCGCCCCGCCCTGCCGGCCTCCTGGTAATACGCCTCGAGCGTCCGCGGCGGGCCCCAATGGACGACGCGCCGCACGTCGGGCTTGTCGATCCCCATCCCGAACGCACTCGTCGCCACGACGACCAGCGCGCGGTCCCCGAGAAACGCGCGCAGCACCTGCCGCCGGATCGTGGTCCGGAGCCCCGCGTGATACGGCGCGGCGCGCACACCCATGCGCAACAGCGCTCGCGTCACGAGCTCGGTCAACCGCCGGGTCGGCGCGTACACGATGGTGGAGCCTTCCACCTCGCGCATCCGCTCGCGCAGGCGCGCGAACCGCGCGCGATCGTCGCGCACCCGCTCGACCACGAACGCGAGGTTCGGCCGGTCGAACGACGTGAGCACCACGTCCGCCTGCGGTATTCGCAGCACGCGCAGGATCTCGTCCCGGGTCGCCGGGGTGGCGCTCCCGGTGAGCGCGATGGTGACGGGATCGCCGAGCAGGTAGCGATACTGGTCGAGGCGGCGATAGACGGGTCGAAATTCATTGCCCCACTCGACGATGCAGTGGGCTTCATCCACGGCGAGCAGGGAGACGCCACGGCCGGCGTCTCGCAGGCGGCGGACCAGCGAGCCGAGCCGTTCCGGGGCGCAGTAGAGCAGCTCGAGCCGGCCGGCGAGCGCGGCGTCGAGAATCCGGCGCCGCTCCTCGGGGGCGAGCAGGCTGTTCACGTAGGCCGCCGCGACCCCGCGCCGCCGCAGCGCGCCCACCTGGTTCTGCATCAGCGAGATGAGCGGCGAGATCACGAGCGTCAAACCCCGCGTCATGAGCGCGGGGAGCTGGTAGCAGAGGGACTTGCCCGCGCCGGTGGGGAGCACCGCCAGCACGTTCCGGCCCGCCAGCAACGGCCCGAGCACGCGCAACTGGTGCACCCGGAAGGCGCGGTGCCCGAAGCGCTCGGCGAGCAGCTCGCGGGCCCGCCCGAGGCCTCCCGTGAAGGGGGACATGTCCCAAAAAGAAGCGGGCCCCGGTCCTGCACCGGGGCCCGAATCGCCCGCCGACGATCGAAACTACGCGCGGTCCCGCCAGTCGACCGAGTAACTCCGGCCGCACTCGAAGCACTTCACTTCCTTCGGCTGTCCCGACACGTGCTGGCGCTTGTGACACCCGGGGCACACGAGATGGGGCTCGTGCACCACGCTCCAGGCCTTCGGGCGCTCCGTGAGGATCTCCAGGCTCTCCTTGGGAATCCGGATCTCCACCTGGTGCACGTCCACCACCACCCACGGCTTGCCGGAGTCCTCCACGATGCGGTACCACGCGCCGCGGCGCAGCCCTTCCTGCTCGGCACGGTCGCCGCGACTCCGCGCCCATCCGATGTCGGCCATTCGCCCTCCCTACTCCAGTTCCTCGGCGGTCCGTTCCCGCACGAGCACGAGGATTGCCGCCTGCGGGACGACGAGGTACTTCGTGCCCTCGAACGTGATCTCCACCGCTGCTTTCCGGAAGAACAACGCGTAATCCCCCACCCGCGCCTGCATCGGCAGGTACTTCACGTCGGGACCGCGGATCTTCCACGGCTCGTCGTCCATGCTGGCGGGCTCGGTCATCGGCGTGCCCGGCCCGGTGGCCACGACGCGGCCGCCCTGCACCTGTCGCGTCTCGACCGCGGTCGGCGGCAGGTACAGGCCGACGTTGGTGCGCTCCTCTCCCTCTTCGGGAGCGATCAGCACGCGATCGCCGACGACGATCAGCCGCTTGGGAGACTCGTCCGGCATGCCAAGATGAGTACCGCCGTCCGGCGGGTTTGCGCAAGGCGTGACGTCCACGTGATCTGCGTCACGCGGACTGCTTGACAGGGCCGGAACGCTCACTATCAATCAGCGTCGCCGCGGTGCGCCCCCAACCCCCCGGCCGTGGTCCGTCGTCCCACTTCTCGAGGAGGGGACCGGTACATGCAAGACCCCGTAGCCGCCGTTCAAACCGCTCAGTGGAGCTGGATTCTCTCGACGCTGTGGAGCTGGATCTGGGCCGGGCTGTCGTGGATCGTGGAGTGGCAGGCGAGAGTCTTCGCGATGATCCTGGGCGTCGATTCCTTCTGGGGCGCGGTGGGAGCCGTGCTGCTGTTGTTCCTGCCCGCCGCCACGTTGGTGGCCGGCGTGTGGGGCACGATGGTGTCCCTCTACACGCTGCCGTTCCGCTTGGGCCGGGCGGGCACGCTCCTCACGTCGCTGCTGATGTCGTGGTGGGACGCGATTCGCATGGCCTGGTTCTACTGGTCCGGCCTCGTGCGGTTTCTCGTCGTGTCTGTCGGCTGGGTCTGGGGGCTGCTGAAGCTCGTCGTCCAGCTCGTGTGGGGGACCCTGAAGAGCGCGGTCACCTCCCCGCTGGCCATGCTCGATGCGACCGCCCGCCGGCCCGGCGTGCCGTGGGCCGCGTTCTTCCTCCTGGTGTTCTGGTCCGCCATCGAAGCGACCATCTTCACGTTCACGCTGCGCCCGACGATGAGCGAGCTGCTGGCGGACCTCACCGGCTACGAGGTGAATCCCTTCTTCCTCGTGCTGATCCTGTGGCTCTTTCTGTGGGTGCTGATCGCGGGCAGCTTCGCGTGCATCCAGGTGCTCAACGACGCAGTCGTGACCCGGCAGGTCGGGCAGATCGTCTTCATGATCCTCGTGGAGATCTCGGTGGCGCTGTTCGAGGTGCTGTTCCTCTACCGCGAGCTGGTCGACGCCATGACGCCGTGGCTCGCGCAACAGGGGGTGCAGCTCGGCATCTTCGGGACGATCGGGCTCGCGTTCTTCGGCTGGGTGGGCGTCCGCGGGATGACGTGGTTCCTGTTCGGCCGCTTCGGCGCGCCGGCGCTGATCGGGCTCCTCGGGCGACAGGCGTTCGCGCAGGCGCACGGCGCCGCCGCCAGCCCGCCGCCCGACCTCGACTACTGGCAGGGACCGATCAAGGCACTCAAGGCGGAGCGCGAGTGGTTCCACAAGCAGGTGCGCGAGGGCTGGGAGCTGCTGTTGCTGCCGGTCCTGCAATTGATCGCCGCGGGCTTCAACTTCGGCTTCGTGGTCTTCGTGGGCCGGCCGCACTTCGCCTTGCCGTTCCGCTCGATCGAGGACGTGCTCGCGAGCACGCCGTTCGCGGGCAAGGCCACGGAAGGAGGCCACTGATGCGCCGGTCGCTCGCCATCTCCATCGGCCTCGCGCTCGCCCTCACCGCGTGCAAGCCGCCCGAGAACGCCCCGCCGCCCCGCTCGACCCTCGTGATCGGGATCGACGTGAGCGGCTCGTTCCGGCGTACCCCGCAGTTCGACGAGTCGATCGAGTTCGCGGCCCTCTACATCTACGGCCACGTGAACGGCATCGGGGGATTGCGGAAGAGCACGGCCATTTTCGTCGGCGAGCTCGGCGGCGAGCGCCCCGGGCAAGCCAAGGTCTTTCACCCGATCCAGGATTTCACGGGCAAGTCGCCCGCGCAGATCGCGGCCGACCTCCGGGGCTGGTTCCCCCAGACCGACCCGATCACCGATTTCAACGCGTTCTTCCAGCGGGCCGCCGTGCACGTGCGGCGCAACAACCTGATCCTGGCGCCGCTGAACATCGTGCTGTTTTCGGACGGCGAGCCCGATTACCAGGGCGCGGGCCGGCT